>NZ_JBHMIW010000003.1:0-492654 GCF_042436655.1 Sinorhizobium sp. P24N7
GCGCCCCACATGCCGCACACGCAGTTTCTGCTCTTCGTCACTCATATTTGGTGTCCACCTATTTTAAGTGGACACTTCATGCGGCAGAGGCATCAACGAGAAAAGGCGCATGGAAATGAGCGCTTACGCTTGATCCGCGAAGCCCGCGGTGTGGGCGGCCGTCGTAAAGTTGCTGCCGTTCACGATCTCGCTTATGGCCACACGCATCCGGTTCCAAGCGCGGTAGCGACGGAAAGGCACACCCACCTCTCGGGTGAATACGCGCTGAAACTGCGACGGTGACAGGCCTAGGCTCTTTGCGAGCGGCGGTACCGAGGTGAGTTCGTCCGAGTGCATTCGCAGGTAATCAATAGCCGCTGCTATGCGCGTGTCTCTGCTTCTCGAGGCCCGCCGTGCGGAAAAGCCGAGCAAGTCCTCCAAAGCCAAGCCGGCCCATCTGGCGGCGGCCCTATCCTCCCACAGCTCGCGCATGACGGAAACCTCGCCACTGCGCCCCATGAGAACTCCGTCCACTTCCCAACTGTCGCCGGACAGCGGCACAAGTGCTTCGGTGCCGCCTTGCTTTGGTTCGATGTAAAATACCGCCAGTGGATAGCCGCCGAGATCAAGCTCGTGAAGCACACCAGCGGGAATGACCGCCGTACGGCACGAGTGCCATTGGCCCCCATGGATCCGCAGCCAGAATTCGCTGTAGATTCCAGCCAGGAAGACGGGAGCGCCATGCTGGTGGAGCTTGTTGTACTCGAGAGGACCTACAAAGAACGTATGCACTTCATCCACGTGCCAAAAGGGGCGGGGGATGCCGTCCGGAGCAGCACGTTCATACAAGCTATCCGGTGCCGACATAGCTAACCTCCCAATACTTGAGACCACCTAACCTCATCCCGATCGCGGGACTGCAGTGTAGGTGAACCTCGCAGAAATGGAACGACCTGTGCTGGAGCGTTCCGCAGTCAGATCGGCTGCGGCGAACGCGGCTCACTGCTTCGAGCGCAGTGGGAGCGCTCCAGCAGAGATCAGTACCCACGTGGAGGATACCGCATAATGCTTCTACCCCACCTATCTCGACGACAGGTTCTGACCTCCGCCGCTTCGTTGATAGCAGCTCCGGCCATAACCGGCCTGTGCGGTTCGGCGGCACAAGGTGCTGGCATGCCACTCGGTCCGTCTATGCCAACGCACTACCGTTTCAAGCTGGGAAGATTTGAAGTGACCAATATCCTCGATGCCGGCCCCGTGCTCGATGGACCGTGGCCGATCGTCGGGCAAGATCGCCCGCAGACCGAGGTCGAAGAGTTGATGCGGCAAAGCCTGCTTCCCGAAAGGAAATTTCGGCCGGGCTTTACCCCCACAATCGTGAACACGGGCAAAGAGCTCGTGCTCTTCGATACCGGCAACGGCGAAAACGGTTTCGTCCCGCGGCCCAATGGCGGCTGGCTAGCAAACCTGTTGGGCCCGGCCG
Source organism: Sinorhizobium sp. P24N7 (assembly GCF_042436655.1). Lineage (NCBI taxonomy): Bacteria > Pseudomonadati > Pseudomonadota > Alphaproteobacteria > Hyphomicrobiales > Rhizobiaceae > Sinorhizobium > Sinorhizobium sp. P24N7. The sequence goes on from NZ_JBHMIW010000003.1 coordinate 1,463, forward strand.
GCTTTACGCCGGAGCAGATCGACGTCGTGGTCCTGACCCATGGCCATGCTGATCATATCGGCGGCCTTATCGAGGGTGGAAGACCACTATTCCCGAACGCGCGATATGCGATCGGGGATGCGGAGTTCGATTTCTGGTCGGCCGAGGACCGTCTCGCGGCTTCTCCCAGCGACAACGAGTATGTGTCGGCAAAGCTCTTCGCCAGCAATGTCATTCCCTTGGCCGAACGTACAAGCTTTATCAAACCGGGTGGCGACGTAGTTCCCGGCATTCGTGCGGTTGAGGCCTATGGGCATACACCTGGCCACCTTGCGTTTCACATCGAAAGCGAGGGCAAACAACTGCTCGTCTGGGGCGATTGCGCGCATCACGAGGTAGCATCGCTTGCGCATCCCGAGTGGCACGCTTTTTTCGACATGGATAAGGCCAAAGGCGCGGAGACCCGGCGGCACATCTATGACATGGTTGCAACCGACCGGCTTCCAGTCGCCGGATACCATACGTCATTCCCCTCGCTCGGGTTCGTTGAGCGGAAGGATAGAGGTTATCGTTGGCTGCCGATTTCCTATCAGTTCAGTTTATAGGCCCCATTGCAACAATGTCAGAGTGTGACCTGATTGTCTCGCATCAAGCCTACGGCCGGGAGCCATTCCCTGATCCGTGCAGTGAGGGCTACGATGCGGCGTATTGGCCGTCCAAGGGCAGCCGACAATGCCTCGGCCGCTTCTTATATCGCGCCCGCCGGATACCGATTCTTCTGTAGCGCGCAGCGTTCTCACAATTTTTCGTACTATAACTGGTAGTCACGCGCGCTGCGAGTCGCTCATCCCACAGTGTGCATGCATTTCTGCAGCGAAGGCGTTTTCGGCCGCCCCGGTCGAGGCCGCACCGACGTGCGAACTGACGTGTCGAGCTAAACCTATCGCTACATAGACGGGCTTAGCGCCGTCTTTTTCGTTCGGTGTGCGCCCAGGGATGCCCTCGCCCCACCCTTAATACCTCCACTTAGGAGCGCGCTTTGCGTTGTGAAGCAACTCGCGAGCCGTGGCAAACCGGCCGAAGAGGCGGGTCAAGCGCCGTTTTTCTTCTTCGCACAAGTTTTGCCGTCGGCAAAACTCCGGCACTGACAACATTTTGGTTGCAGCCTCTGTTATTGCGGCTTGCGGCTGAAGCTCCATAGAAATCCTCCATCCCATGACGCGAGCACACTACCAAAGCCTAATTTAGCTAGAAATAAACTAAGACATGTGCTGAGATTTTTTATCTGCAGTCGGGTTTCAGACATAATACAAGCAGTCGCTCAGTCCCAGCATTCGCATAACGCCAAAGGCCGCGACAGGGGCCTGGCCGTCCCGGTAAAATAGATAGAAGCGGGCTTTAAGCTTGGTCGCACACACCTGCCTCTAGCCCTTCAGGCGGCTGGCCGCTTTATCGGCAGCGTCGCGGTCGTTGCCGTGCTGTTTGATGATGCGGCGTGCATCCGCTGCAGCGATGCCGTGCTTTCGCGCGAAGTAGTCGACCTCGTATTTCTGGGTGCCCGATACCAGTCGGCGGTCAGCTGCCGTCTTAGTCTTGTCGTCCGCCATCTAAGGCCTCCTTCCGTTGACTAACCAACAACGCAGACGGGAATCGCAGGTTCCGCGCCTCCTGCCATCACGACCACTAGATCCGAACACACGATAGGGAGCTGGCGCCATGACATTTGCACGCGTGTAAACAGGAGAGTTGGAGTAGGTGCCGCGGTCGGTTTCAGCGTTTCAGCGGGCAGTCTTCGTCGAACAGCAGCTCGCAATGCGGGTCGAGCTTTCGGCTGCCCCGGTTCTGCTATCTTTCTTCTCGGTACGGGTTGGCCTCGTTTTGGCCGCTATCCGGGATCCGCGCATCGCAAAAGTTGCCGTTGGAAGCACTGCGTTATGAAAAATGGATGCGGCCAGCAATCCGCACTCCGGCACTCACAAATGGACGGCTTTGGGTGGTATTACTATGTGGTGCCCTTGGCGAACTGAGTGGAGACAATGTGCCGCTGGAAGAGCACGAAAAGGATAACGACTGGCACGATCGAGATGAACGCACCGGCCAAGACGAGTCCCCAATCACCCTGCACACCCCCGAACGAACGACGTAGACTGAGAAGCCCGACTTGGACCGTCAACGCTTCGGGCGGGCTGGTGATGAGGACGAGGGGCCAAAAGAAGTCGTTCCAGGCGCCTTGAAACGCGAGAATCGCGTTGACCAACAAGGCCGGTTTGGCGTTTGGCAGAACGATCTTGCAGAACACTTGAAAACGGCTGGCACCGTCGACAATTGCAGCTTCCTCTATCTCTCTTGGAAACCCCTCGAAAAACTGTTTCATCAAGAGGACGTTAGCTGAAGCTACGAAAACGACGATTACGCTCCAGGGTGTGTTCAGAAGCGACAGATCCCTGAAAATCAGATAGTTTGACACGAAGGTCACTTGCGCCGGGATTGTCATTGAGAAGAGTGCTGCAGCGAATAGTAAGCGGCTGCCCCTGAACTTAAGCCGCGCGAGCGCATACCCCGCAAGGCTAGCGACGACGAGCGTCAGGACCAGGCGCCCAGTTGCGATCACAAGACTATTGCCCAGCCAGCTTCCAAGCAGGCTCTTCCCAGTCTGCAGGTCAGCGGTCTCGTTTATCACCCTCCGGTAGTTGTTGAAGATCAACCCAAGAGCGCCTGGTGTGATGTTGTCCCAGCTCAGCAAACGTCCGCGCCGCTCGGATCGGGATGGCGAAATCGGACTGTCGATAAGAATTTGAGAGGTCGGGGCGGTAAGATTGAGGGGCGTACGTTCGATCCAGGGGCCATTCTGGCGGTCGGTGCGGTAGGTGATCTCATAGACGAATGTCCGCGTCTGCCAACCCTGCCGAATTCCCTTCTCGTCACGAGCCTGCATCGTTGCCGCACTGGAGCTTCTCAATGCAATTGACGCATAATCCGCCGCATAATGCCGCATGAGCGCAGCGGCGATGCCCGAGCCCGGGCGGCGGCGAGGAACCTCGGCTCTGGGTTCAACAATCGTAGCATCGGCGGGTGCCGCGTACGTCACGCTGAAATCAACTTTGGCGCCAGGAGCAAGTCCTCCCCACAAAGCGTCACCCGCACCCTCCTGTCCCAAGCGAGCGGCGGCGATCCATGCGGCCGGATTGAGCTGATCGAAATAGATGCGGAACGGTCTCTCGAGTGGATCGACTTTCAAGCTCGCTATAAAGGCAAGAGCGAATGTCCCCACCATGATGGTCGCGACGGCAAGAAAGGCCAGATATAGCCAGGCGCTCGCCGCAAGCTGCCGCCGGCGAAGCGCGCCAGCCGGTAAACGGCGGCGCAAGGGAGGGACTTTAGCAGCCGGCGTGCTCGCCATCATTCGCCCTTTTCCTTCACGCCGAGCGATTTTTGCACGTAGACGGCTGTGATTGTAAGGATGCCAAGGACGAGGGCCGCAGCACTTGCCATACCGATTCTCGAAGAGGCGCCTGCGGGAAAGGCGTTCTCATAAACGTAGTAGGCAAGCGTTACTCGACTTGCGAGGGGAGCCGCATCTCCTAAAATCGCAACCTGGTCAAACATTTGTAGGGTACCAATGACGCCCATCGTCACGACGGCAAAGGTTACCGGCCTGAGCGCCGGCACGGTTATGTGGCGAAATCGCTGGAAAGCGTTGGCTCCGTCGACCTCAGCCGCATCGTATAAGCTGCTCGGGATTGACTGCAGGCCTGCCAGGAACAACAGCATCAGCGTCGGGACCGTCGTAAAAACGTTCATCAACGCCACGGACCACAGCGTGACCGGCATGAAAAGGAAATGGCGCTGCGTATTTAGCCAGGAAATAGGCAGATTGTTGTCGAAAACAGACAGCAATCCCGCGAGGGCACAGGAAACAGCAAGCGCCAGCGCGCCTACGGCGGCGACGAGCAGAAAGAATGGATCGAAGATCGAAACACCTTCGTAGTTGCGTCGCGCGTTGAGAACCAGGGCGCCGTGCAGCGCAGCCATGCCCACGAGGAACAAAAGGATGTGCTGGCGATAAGCAAGCACGACGCTGACGATTGCGGTCATGAAGCCATCTCCCTGAAAAAGCCAGAGAAAGATAAGCGTCATGGCCGCACTGGACATGATCGATGGCAGGTAAAACACCGTCCGAACGAGTCCCCTCGCCCGGACGGCATGGTTCACGAGAACCGCCAGAGCAAGTGCGAGCACGGTCTGGGTCGTTGTGACAATGAGCGAGAAGCCGATAGTGTTGCGCAAGGCGAGGAGGAAAAGTTCGTCGGAGACCAGTGCAGTGTAATTGGACATCCCAACAAAGCTTGGAGCCTCGAACAAGTCGAAATCGGTAAAGCTGTAGTAAGCTGTCCGCACAATCGCGTAGACGAAAAACAGCATCATCGAGATTGTAAAAGGCAATACGAAGAGCCAGCCGCTCCTCTCTTCTGACCTTGCTCGTGACATGCATGCTCCTCCCGCAGGCGCCTGCTTCGCGCGTTCTCTAACCGTGGCAAGCCCGAGAGAAACTTACTTGGCGAGCATCCGATCAAAGGCGTTTTGTGCCGATGGCAAAGCTTTGTTCGCATCCTCCTCCCCGAGGATGACAGAATTGAGCGCAGCATTGATCGGCTGCATCCATCTCCCACCGACGTCTCCGAAAAAATACGGCGTAACGTGATCGTCCGAGAGGCCTTCAAGGACCACTCGGCTTGCGATCTGTTCAGACTCGCCGCCCCGCAGCCAGGGGTTGTCAGTCAGACTAGTCCGGCTCGGGAGGGCCAGCCCCTGCTCCAAAACCCATAGCTGAGCCTCCTCGGTGGTTAGGAGCTCGGCGGCTTTTGCAGCAGCCTTACTGACCTTCGAGGCCGCGTTGACGGTCCAACCGACGGAGAAGACGATATTGCCTCGTTTGCCGCTTTCAGGGTCTTTCGGCATCCGGACAGTGCCGAGATTCATGTTTGGAGCACTATCGCGCAACGCGCTGAGTATCCAAGCACCCTCTATCGCTACGGCAGCCCGCTCGGACGCCAAGCAACCGCCAGTCCAGCTGTGTCCCGCGTCGGCGGCCATAACGGCGGCCCCGGACTTCACGAGGCCGGTATAGAAATCGAAAGCCCGACGAAAGCGCTCATCCAGGACGGTTTTTCCCCGAGTATCAAAGGGGGACCATCCTGTCGATAATGCAAAGGCGCCGAACCGGGCATATTCCGGAACAACACAGAGACCATCGACCTCCGGAAGCGACTTGTGCACGGCCACCAATTTCTCTTGCAGCGTAGTCCACGTGTCGTCGTTGCTCGGATAATCGACTCCCGCGTCATCGAAGATGTCCTTGTTGAAATGTATGGCCAGCGTATTGAAGTCCTTGGGGATCGAGTAAAGCTTCCCATCGTAGGTGAAGGCCGTGAGAAGATTGGCTGCAAAACCAGAAACGTCGCTTGTTACCGGTGCGGCTTGACCGGCGCTGAATACTGACCGCGCCCAAAAGGTATCGACGTAAAAAAGGTCTGGAGCGGTGCCCGCCGACAGGCCGTTGATGATGAATTGCGAATAGTCGCCATCAACAGGCTCGTACTTTACCCTGATACCCTCTTTCGCGAGCTTTTCGGCAACAACGTTCGTCAATAGCCCGTTGACAATGGCGACCTCGGACCCACCCCAGCCGGATATCCGCACAGTCTCCTCAGCAGATGCCGGCAAACAGAGCATGGTCGCTGCGACGAGAGCTCCAGGACGGAACAGCATATCGGTCCTCCCTCCGAACAAAAGGCCACGTAACAGAGCGGCAGGTACGGGACAAAGGCGTCCTGCTTTTTTCAGCAGGTAGATAGCTTCATATGTGGAAACGTCGAGCGGCGGTCCCCTACTTGCAATATCGCGGAGCCTATCCGAGTATATTCGCTGCGCGGCCGCAACGCCGAGATCGAGGCGAACGCCATCGTCGGCGCCCTTCTCCAAAACTACAACGAGAGTTCCCGATGACCTGCTTCAGCCGGACCGCAGCTGCAAGACCAGCCGGTCCCGCAGCGACGATCACGACGTCGAATTCCATTCTCTCGCGCTCGGGGGGTTCAGCCTACACCGTGCCATCACATCGCCTTTTCGAGTTCCGGCAGGACGTCGAAGAGATCGGCGACGAGGCCGTAGTCGGCGACCTGGAAGATCGGCGCTTCCTCGTCCTTGTTGATGGCGACGATCACCTTGCTATCCTTCATGCCGGCGAGGTGCTGGATCGCACCGGAAATGCCGCAGGCGATGTAGAGGTCGGGGGCGACCACCTTGCCGGTCTGGCCGACCTGCCAGTCGTTCGGCGCATAGCCGGCATCGACGGCGGCGCGCGAGGCGCCGACGGCGGCGCCGAGCTTGTCGGCAACCGGGAGGATGACTTCCTTGAACTTCTCCGAGGAGCCGAGCGCCCGGCCGCCGGAGATGATGATCTTCGCCGAGGTCAGTTCCGGCCGGTCGGAGGACGACAGCGCATCGGAAACATGGGCGGAAAGGCCGGGATTAGCCGCGGCGGCAACCGTCTCGACCGGGGCCGAGCCGCCGTCTTGAGCAGCGGCAAAGGAGGCGGTGCGCACGGTGATCACCTTCTTCGGCTCGCTCGTCTGCACCGTCTGGATGGCGTTGCCGGCATAGATCGGCCGTTTGAAGGTATCGGGCGCGACGACCTCGATGATCTCCGAAACCTGGGCGACGTCGAGAAGGGCTGCGACCCGTGGCATGACGTTCTTGCCGACCGAGGTGGCGGCGGCAACGACGGTGTCGTAATTGCCGGCGAGCGAAACGATCAGCGCGGCCAGCGGCTCGGCGAGATTGTTGGCGAGCGAGGCGTCCTCGGCGACCAGCACCCTGGCGACGCCCGGAAGCTTGGAGGCTTGCTCGGCAATCCCTTTGACGTTCTGACCGGCAACCAGCACATGCACGTCGGTTCCGGTCCCACTGGCGATCTTCGTTGCCGCCGTCAGCGCCTTCGCCGTCTGGTCGGAAAGGTGGCTGTTGTCGTGGTCAGCCAGAAGCAGAATGGCCATGGTAGAATTCTCCCTTTCGATCGAGCTCAACGATCCGTTCCGGATCGGAGCTCATGAGTCTGAAGTGGTTCATGCGTTTGCCCGGAAGCCGGTGTTCACTTTCCGGACGCATGAACTTAAAGCACGCCGGCTTCGGTCTTGAGCTTCTCGACGAGCTCGGCGACCGTCTTCACCTTGACGCCGGCCTTGCGGCCGGAGGGCTCTTCGGTCTTCAAGACTTTCAATCGCGGCGCCGTGTCGACGCCGAAATCGGCCGGGGTCTTCTTGTCGAGCGGCTTCTTCTTCGCCTTCATGATGTTCGGCAGCGAGGCATAGCGCGGCTCGTTGAGGCGCAGATCGGTGGTGACGACCGCCGGCAGCTTCAGTTCGACCGTCTGCAGGCCGCCGTCGACCTCCCGGGTGACGTTGATCTTGCCGTCGCCGATCTCGACCTTGGAGGCAAAGGTGCCCTGGGCCCAGCCGAGCAAGGCCGACAGCATCTGGCCGGTCTGGTTGGAATCGTCGTCGATCGCCTGCTTGCCGACGATGATCAGCCCCGGCTGTTCGGCCTCGGCGACTTGCCTGACGATCTTGGCCACAGCGAGCGGCTCGACCTGGTCTTCGGTCTCGACCAGGATCGCCCGGTCGGCGCCCATGGCGAGCGCGGTCCTGAGCGTCTCTTCCGCCTTGGCCGGGCCGATCGACACGACCACCACTTCAGTCGCCTTGCCGGCTTCCTTCAGCCGCAGCGCCTCTTCGACCGAGATCTCGTCGAAGGGGTTCATCGACATCTTCACATTGGCAAGCTCGACGCCCGTTCCATCCGCTTTGACCCGGATCTTGACGTTGTAGTCGACGACCCGTTTCACCGTCACAAGTATTTTCATGGATTCCTACTCTCTGTCAGCAACAGTTGCGGAAACGCTCGACCATCACGTCCAGCACCTCGCCGGGATCGCGCTTCCACCAGTCGTTCGCGGAAAAGATTTCGACCTCGCAAGGGCCGCGATAGCCGGCGCTTTCAACGAATGAACGGATCGTCTTGAGATCGGCGACGCCGTCGCCCATCATGCCGCGGTCGAGAAGCACGTCGTTGGTTTCGGCGAGCCAGTCGCAGAGATGATAGCCATATATTCGCTCGGCGCCGGCACGGTTCAACTGCCGTTCAAGCTCCGTGTCCCACCAGACATGGTAGACATCCACGGCTATGCCGACATTCGGGGCAGCTATGCGATCGCAAAGGTCCACGGCATCGCGAAGCGTCGTGAGGCAGGAGCGGTTGCCGGCGTAGACGGGATTGAGCGGTTCCAGAGCCAGTTTCACGCCGCTTGCCTGTGCGCAGGGAGCGGCCTCGGCAACGCGGTCCGCAACGATCTTCAGGCTTTCGGCAATCCCTTTGGTCCCCGGATGCACGCCTCCGACGACAATCGTTAAGACCGGAGCCCCCAAGGCTGCGGCCATGTCGATCGAGCTCTTCAAGTCGTCCATGACGCTTTCGACATCCGTCGCCTGGGTGCCTACCAGAAAGGGCGTCCGGCACAGACCCGCCACGGCAAGCCCGGCGGAACGAACCCGTTCGCCGATCTCCACGGCGCGTGCGCCGATTTCGCGCCGCCAGAACACGATGCTCCCGAAGCCGCGCTCGGCACAGGCATCGATGACCTGTTCGCTAGTCCAGCCCGCACCGCGACCCTCGAGGTTGTGGCCGAGGCTTGCCGTGTTCAGTGCAAGGGCCGAGTGATCCGAAGAGAAGTCCCTCATCTCACACCCCGTAGACTGCGAGGAGACGCTTCATGCGGGTGACGGCCACTTCCGGATCGCGAAGGATACCGCATTGATCCGCTAGGCGGAAAACCTCGGTGAAATAGGGAAGCGGCCGCATCGCCTGCGCGCCGTTCAGCATCACGAAGTGGTCCTGGAAGCCGTTCAGCCAGGCCAGGAAGACCACGCCCGTCTTGTAGTATTGGGTCGGCTCCCGGAAGATCAGCCGCGCCAGCGGCACTGTCGGATCCAATGTCGCGCGGAACGCGGCAACGTCGCCTTCGCCAAGTCTCTGCACCGCAAAAGCGGCAGCCGGCGCGAGCGGATCGAAGATGCCGAGAAGTGCATGCGAAAAACCCTGCTCGTCGCCTTCAATGAGTTCCGGGTAGTTGAAATCGTCTCCGGTGTACATCTTGACGTCCGCCGGCAGCAGCCGGCGCATCGCTATTTCTTTGTCCTTGTCGAGCAGGGAGATCTTTATGCCGTCAACCTTGCGGACGTTCGCTTCGATGACCGCCAATGCCGTCTGCATCGCGGGCTCGAATGTCTCGCCACCCCAATACCCGGCAAGCTGCGGGTCGAACATGTCTCCTAGCCAGTGCAGGATGACCGGGTGATCACAGGCATCGAGCACGTCGGAATAGACCCTGATGTAATCGTCCGGCCCCCTGGCCGCCCGAACCAGCGCCCTCGACGCCATGAGGATGATCCGCCCGCCCAGCTTCTGCACCGCTTCGACCTGATCGAGATAGGCACGTCTCACGTCGTCGATGCTGTGGGACTTGGAAAGGTCCAGATGATCGGTCCCGCAGCCGTTTGCAATCAGCGCGTCCGGCAGCTCGGCTTTTGTGCGGCGAATGAGTTCCAGGGCGCCCGCCCAGTCCAGGCCCATGCCGCGCTGGGCCGTGTCCATGGCCTCGGCGATCCCGAGCCCCAGCCCCGCAAGGTAGCGGCGGAACTCCAGCGTCTTTGGCCAGTCGACGGTTGCCCGTCCTGAGGGCTCGTTGGCGGTGAACGGGTCTGCCACGACATGGGCGGCGGAATAGACGACACGAGCAGGATCGGAACCGAGGGCCGCGCCTGCTATCGCTTTGCCTGAAAGGCCGTATTCGGCCAGTCTGCCTTCGGTGTCGGGAAGAGCAATTTTCATTGGAGACCTCAAAATCGCGGAAGGAGCATGCCGGCATCTGCCGAGATCGTCTGTCCTGTCGTGTAGGGGAGCCTGCCGGAGGCGAGCGAGGCGATCACGGCCCCGACCTCCTCGGGCTCTCCGACGCGCGGAAAAAGCGTCAGCCCCTGCTCCGCGCGCTCGCGATAGGAGTCGATCACCGGAGCGGTCATTTCGGTGGCGATCAGACCGGGCTGGACATCATAAACTGCGACGTTTTCCCGCCCGAGACGGACCGCAAGCGCCTTGGAAACCATCGACGCCGCCGCCTTGGAGGCGCAATATTCCGAGCGCTGAACGGCGACCGCCACGGAATTCGACGAAGTGACGTTGACGATCGAGTGGAAAAGCGGGCTTCGCTCCCGAGCCAGAAGTCGGCGCGCGAAAGCCTGGCTCAGAAAGAACATCGCCTTGGCATTCACCCTGAGGCAATGGTCCCAGCTCTCTTCCGTCACCTCGAGAAGGTCGCCGCGCTTCAGCACGCCCACCCCCGCATTGTTGACGAGCGTCGTGAGCGGGCCGAGCTCCGCCTCGATCTTCGTAAGCGCGGCTTCGTGAGCAGCCAAGTCTGCGACGTCGAAGGCAGCCGCGATCACCCGTGCGCCGTGGCTGGAGACGCGTGCGGCAGCGGCCGCCAATTCGTCGTCGGCCGACAGCCCGTTGATTGCGACGGAGAACCCTTCCCGCGCCAGGGCTTCGGCAGCGGCAAGGCCGATACCGCGGGACGAGCCCGTCACCAGTGCCACGGGTTTCGCGGTCGAAGCAATCACGCCCTTGCCCCCTTCTTCAGAAGTTCACGCGCAATGATCATCCGCTGGATCTGGTTCGTGCCTTCATAGATCTGCGTGATCTTTGCGTCGCGATAGAGCCGCTCGACCTCGAAGCCGCGGATATACCCCGACCCGCCGAAAACCTGCACCGCGTCGGCGGTGCGCTGAACGGCCATGTCTCCGGCGAAACATTTGGCGATGGAGCAGGCCTTCGTCGCGTCAAGGCCCCGGTCGATCTTGGAGGCGGCCGAATGGACAAGAAGACGCGCGGCCTCAATGTCCTTTGCCATGTCGGCGAGCAGCCATTGCACGCCCTGGAAATCGGAAATGGCCTTGCCGAATTGCTTGCGTGTACCGGCATAGTCTACCGCCGCCTCCAGCCCCGCCTGCGCGATGCCGACGGCGAGCGCGGCGATGCCCACGCGGCCTTTGTCGAGAACGGACATCATCATGTGAAACCCGCGCCCCTCCTGACCCAGCAAAGCACCACCGGGCAGGCGCACATCGGTGAAGGTCAACGCTCCCACCTGGCTGGCTCTCTGGCCCATCTTGTGCTCTTTCGGACCTCTCTCGACCCCTGCGGAATTGAGATCCACGATAAAGATCGACATGCCGCGGTTGCCGGCCTCCTTGTCGGTCCTCGCCAGCACGAACCCGACATCGGCAACGGGCGCGTTGTGGATCCAGATTTTGCCGCCGTTCAGCATCCAGCCGTCGCCGTCGCGTTCCGCCGTCGTCCGGATGCCCGATACGTCGGTTCCCGCCTCAGGTTCGGTGATGCAATAGGCGACCTTGACGCGCATGTTCAGGACGTCGGGGAGCATGCGTTGCTGATCATCGGTCCCGTGACGGACGAGCAGCGTGGATATCAGCTCTACCAGGCCGCACTGGTCGGCAACCGACGCATAACCGCGGCTGAGTTCCTCCATCACGACCGCATAGGTCAGCGTGTCGAAACCCGGTCCGCCGAGGGGTTCGGGAACGCCGATACCGAATAGTCCGAGCTTCGCCATTTCCCCGTAGAGCTCTGCGGGGAAACGTTCCTCGCGGTCGAGCGACTCCGCCATCGGTCGGATCACTTCATCGGCAAATGCGCGCGCCATGTCGCGTACCTGCTCCTGTATTTCCGTTAGATACATGGACTTATCCCGATTTCAGTAACTATTCAGTTACATACATCGGGATGCGGCAGTCGGTCAAGCCGGAAAATCGCCGATCGCATCACGACGAGGCTTGCGCGCTGGCCCTAGCCGCGCATATTATGCACCATCTGGTTACTTACATGAGGAGGTTTGTGCATGCACCCGGGAGAGAAACGGAAGTTCGGCCGCGTGGACCTAGACGTCACCGCGTTCGGGTTCGGGACAGCGCCGCTCGGAAACATTTTCCGTGAGATCGATGAAGAGGCGTCGCAGTCCATGTTCCAGCTCGCCTGGGACGCGGGCGTCCGCTTCTTCGATACCGCGCCCATGTACGGGCATGGCCTGGCTGAGCTTCGCACCGGCCATGGCCTGCGCTGGAAGAACAGGGACGAATACGTGCTTTCATCGAAAGTCGGCCGGCTGCTGACGCCCGCCAAGCGATCGACGATCGACTTTGCCCCATGGGTGAACGCGGCGCCCTTCAGCATGCGCTTCGACTACAGCTATGACGGCACGATGCGCTCCTTCGAGGACAGCCTGCAGAGGCTGGGCCTGGAACGGATGGACATCTGCTTCATTCACGACATCGACGTTTTCACGCGGGGAAGCGAACAGCCCGAAGTCTTCGGGCAGGCCATGGACGGGGCCTGGCGAGCGCTCGATAAACTTCGGTCGGAAGGCCTGGTCAAGGCGATCGGGGTCGGTGTCAACGAATGGGAGGTGTGCCACGAGGCGTTGAGGCAGCGGGATTTCGACTGCTTCCTACTTGCCGGGCGTTATACGCTTCTCGAACAGGACGCACTCGAGGAATTCCTGCCTCTTTGTGAAGAGCGTGGCGCAGCCGTGGTCGTCGGCGGAGGCTTCAACTCAGGAATTCTGGCGACGGGGGCAAGGGAGGGAGCGAAATACAATTACGCACCGGCGCCGAAGGCCATATTGGAAAAGGTGGCGCGGATCGAGGCGGTGTGCAGGACACATGACGTGCCCCTTGGGGCAGCCGCACTCCAATTCGTGGTCGCGCACCCCGCCGTTCCCTCCTTCATGGCCGGCACACGGACGATCGAACAACTGCGCCAGAACCTTTCCTGGTTCAGCCACGCGATTCCCGCTGGGTTCTGGGCGGAACTCAAGTCCAAGGGGCTCCTGCGCGAGGATGCTCCGACGCCCGTATGAAGCGATTCAAGTGAGCGGGCCCTTTCCGACCGTCATTCTCGGGCTTTGACGCCGAGGATGACGTTTGGAGAGGCTGCGCGCATGCACTGGCTCGGAAGAGGGTAGCCGCCTTTCACCGTACCAGAATCGCCCTGAAGTCATTCACATTGGTACCTGTGGGCCCAGGCACGAACAGATCTTCGAGGCAATTGAACGCAGTCCAGGCGTCGTTGCCCGAAAGCAATGCGACCGGATCTCTGCCGAGTGCGCGCAAGCGCGTCGCGCTGCTTCCGTCTGCAAATGCTCCCGCATTGTTCTCCGAACCGTCGATACCGTCGCTATCTGCCGCAAGTGACGCGAAGGGCAGGCCTTCGGCTGCGATCGCGAGCGAAAGAAGGAATTCGGTATTGCGCCCTCCCCTTCCATGCCCGCGAAGCGTCACCGTCGTTTCACCGCCCGAAAGCAGAACCACGGGACGTTCGAAGGGGCGGTTGCGCAAGGCCACTTCGCGCGCGATTGCGGCGTGGACTTTGCCGACGTCGCGCGCCTCCCCTTCGATCGCGTCCGACAGGATGATGGCAGGCATTCCCCGTGCTTCGGCCCGAGCCGCGGCAGCCTCCAACGAAAGCCGCGCCGAGGTGATAACCTGAGCCTCGTGGCCCGCAAAGACGGGATCGTTCGGCGACGGGGCCGTCCCGTTCTCGCCCTTCAGCCAATCGACGAGCCTCTCGGGCAGTTCGATTCGCCAGGCATCCACCATTGCGCGGGCCGTAGCGCGGTCCGTCGCGTCGGGAACCGTGGGTCCCGACGCGACCTGTGCCGGGTCATCGCCCGGGACGTCGGAAACGATGAAGCTCACTACTTTCGCCGGGTGGCAGGCGGCGGCGAGCCGCCCTCCCTTTATGCCTGAGACCTGCTTGCGGATTGCGTTCATCACGGATATCGGTGCGCCGCTTGCGAGCAGCGCCCGATTCAGGGCGATTTCATCTTCGAGAGCGAGTTCTTCGGGCGGGCAAGGCAGCAGGGCCGAGCCTCCTCCACAGAAAAGAGCAACGACGAGGTCATCCGCCGTCAGCCCGCGCACAGCTTCGAAGAGCGCGCGCGAGGCGACAAGTCCGTTTCGGTCGGGAACCGGATGGGCCGCCTCGATCACCCTTATCCGATGGCAGGGAACGGCATAGCCGTAGCGGGTGACGACGACGCCTTCGAGCGGGCCGCCCCAAAGGCTCTCGAATGCCGCCGCCAGTTGGGCCGCGCCCTTGCCCGCCCCAACCACAACGGTGCGCCCGCGCGGCGGCTCCGGCAATCGGGTGCGAAGCGCAAGCTTCGGGTCTGCCGCCCGCACGGCCGCGTCGAACAATTCCGAAAGAAAGTCCCGATCGTCAGGTGACATGAAAACCCCAGCTCATGAGCCGAACCGCGCCGGCCGCCTCTCGCGGAAGGCCGACAGGCCTTCCTGCAGGTCGTCGGACGCCGCGGCCACGGCACCCGCCAAGGCTTCGACGACCCGCTCGTTTTCTTCTTTCTCCGCTGCGTTGATGAGCATTTTCGTGAGTTCGGTCGCGCGCGCCGATCGCTTCATTACGCCTGCCGCTGCGCTTTCCGCGGCGGCGCGCCCCTCGCCCGTTGCGACCACCTGATCCACCAACCCAAGGGCGAGCGCCTCCTCAGCGTTATAGACATGCCCGAAGAGCGCCATGCGCCGCACGAGCTGCGGACCGAACCTTCGCACCGCGCGTTGCGTGCCTGACCAGCCGGGAATTATTCCGAGCCCCGTCTCCGGCTGGCCTATCCTGACATGTGCCTCGGCGATCCGGAGATCGGCGCAGGCGGCGAGCTCGAGCCCACCCCCTAATGTGTGCCCGTTCAACACCGCGATCAGCGGAACCGCGAGCCGGGCCAGAGCATCGAAGGCCGCATGGCCGTCACGCACCCAATGGCGGCCGAAGGACTCGGGCGAAGCATTGCTCCAGGCATCGATGTCACCTCCGGCGCAAAACGAACGCTCCCCCTCACCGGTCAGTATCGCCACCTTCGCCGCGGAGCGCTCGATTTCGCGACAGGCCGGGACGATTGCATCGACCATCTCGCCGTTAAGCGCATTCAGCTTGTCCGGCCGGCTAATCGTCAGCCAGGCGACACCTTCCTCGATCTTCAGTCGAACCGGCTCGCTCACAGGTCTAACCCCATTGCGGTTGAAAGAAACAGGGCTTTGTCCATTTCCTTGAGGCCGTCGGCTACCCGCAGGGGCGTCGCTGCCTGATCGAGAACGTCCCTCCTCAAGTCCAAACCGGGGGCAACCTCGCTGACAACGAGCCCATCGGGCTCGAGCTTCATCACGCAGCGTTCGGTGACATAGGTGACATCCTGCCCTTGCATGCGTGCACGCCGGCCGGAAAAACTGACCTGATCGACTTTCGGGACGATCTTCGCAACTCGTCCTTCCTTGTCGATGACGAGCCGCCCGTCCTCGACATGCATTTTCGCGCCCGCGTTGAAATTGCCCGAGAAAACGATCTTCCTTGCGCGCGCGGTGATGTCGACGAAGCCGCCTGCGCCGGCCGTGCGGTGGGGTGTCGCTGCGAGACGGCTGACATTCACCGAACCTTCGGCGTCGATTTCAAGAAATGACAGCAAAGAGCAATCGAACCCGCCCGCCTGGAAATAACAGAACTGATGCGGCGAGGCGACGAAAGCCTCGGCGTTCGACGCACAGCCGAATTTGAAATCGAGCAGCGGCACGCCGCCCACCGCGCCCTGCTCGATCACCCAGGTGATCTTGCCGTGATGCCCTTCTTCGATCAGCACGCGCGGGACGTTTGCCGAAATACCGAACCCGATATTGACCGCCCAGCCGGCCTTGAGTTCCTGCGCCACCCGGCGGGCGATCACCTTGCCGGGGTCCAGCGCCGGCGTGCGGAACGTATGAAGCGGGCGGAACAGTTCCCCGGATATCGCGGGATCGTAAGCGGTCGCAGTCGTCTGCAATTGATCGGGCGCTTCGACGATGACATCGACGAGTATCCCCGGAACGCGCACGTCGTGAGGACGCATCGTTCCCTCGGCCGCGACCCTTTTCACCTGGGCTATGACGATCCCACCCGAATTGCGCGCCGCAAGCGCCATCTCCATCGCGCCGAGCGTCGCACCTTCGTGCTCGAAGGTCAGGTTGCCTCTCTCGTCGGAGGTCGTCGCGCGGATGATCGCGACATCGGGCTGAATGGGCGGAAAATGCAGCCAGTCGTCGTCGGCAAAGCGCACGCGCCTGACGATCGGCTCGGCCCGCGCTGCGGCGTTCATGGCGCAGCCTTCCTGCTCGGGATCGACGAAGGTGTCGATGCCGACCTTGGTCAGCACACCGGGGCGTTTCGCGGCACCTTCCCTCAGCATGTCGAAGACGATGCCGGAGGGCACGTTCCAAGCCGCCACCTCTTCCTTCAAAATCATCTGCCAGATGAGCGGCGGTTCGGCACTGCTCGGACCGGAAGGATACGAACCGCCGATGATCTTCTTCAGCATGCCTGGCCTGGCGATGTGATCGACCCCCTTCGTCCCGAAGAAATCTCCGGCGGCGATGGGGTGAACCGACGTCAGTGCGCGCGGATGTCCCTCCGACTCGAACCGCTCTCCGAGTGCCCTCAAAACCTCATCGGGACAACATAGGCCGGACGACGAATTGACCGCCAGCACCGCCCCATCTTTGACCAGCCCGGCGGCCTCGTGTGCGGTCATCATTTTTGCCATGCCAGGGCTCCTTTTCTTGTTGCGTAAGTAACTAACCAGTTATAGCTTAAGCATGACAAGCCGCGGAGGCAAGAGGCATTTCCTCAGCTCCTCATTTTACTGGGCCAATCAATGGGAGGACCGATGAGCGTTTATTTCGAGAAGAGTTATCAGAGAGGTTTCGGCACCTACCCACTGAAGGGCGAGCCGTTGAAGGCGGCCATTCACGAGGCCATCATGGTCGGCTACCGCGCCTTCGACACTGCACAGATGTACGGCAACGAGGCCGAAACAGGGGAAGCGCTTGCCGAGAGTGGCGTTGATCGGAGCGAGTTCTGCATCACCACCAAGGTGCACCCCGACAACTATTCCGAAGAGAAATTTCTGCCTTCGATCGAGGCGAGCCTGAAAGCCTTGCGCGTGGATCAGGTCGACGTCCTCATGCTGCATTGGCCGGCAATCGGTGGTGAGAACGCTCAATCCCTGCGACTGCTACAGAAGGCTTTCCACATCGGCCTCGCCCGCAATATAGGGATCTCCAACTACACGGCCCGGATGATGCGCGACGCACAGTCGATCATAGAGGCGCCGCTGGTGACCAACCAGGTCGAATTCCACCCGCTCATCGACCAGAGCCGGCTGCTCGACGCAGCAGAAGAGACGAAGATCCCACTGTCCTCCTACTGTTCGGTGGCCAGGGGCGAGGTGTTCAAACATGCGGTCTTCGCCGAGGTCGGCGCGAGATACGGCAAGACGGCTGCCCAGGCGGTCCTTCGTTGGATCTTTCAAAAGGGTGTGTCCATGAATACCATGTCGACAAAGCCGGAGAACATCAGGGCGAACTTCGAGATCGTGGATTTCGTCCTTTCGCCGGAAGACATGAAGCGGATCGGCGCGATGAACGCGACCAACTATCGGATTCTGAAGGCCGGGATGTTGCCGTGGGTTCCGGACTGGGACCGGTAGGTCACGCGCTTCCTCCGCCCGGTCCGGACGCCGGAAACACCCAGTAAGTGGCGTCAACCGGTAGAAACCAAATTGCCACCTTGTCCCGCCGAAGAATCCGGATCCCGGAATGAATATCGGGCTGCAAAGGCCCGATATAAGACGTATCCACGAGACGATCGAATTCGAGGCGCAGTTTGCGGATGCGTTCAGCGCTACGCTCCAACGCCTCGCCAGGCGGATCTCCAAGTTAGACATAAGCGTCGAACAGATGATCGAAGATCAGCTCGAAATCGCGTTCGGCATCCGAACAATCCGTCGCTTCCGCTCAATCATCGCCGCAACGCGGCCTTCCATTTCCGTCCCAGAAATCATCGGTCCTGTTAATCGACGCTGGATCACTTCGCGAAGCGCTGACGCCTCGACGGTCTCCGCTTCCGTCTTTTGACGAAGCAGTTCGAAGCCTGCTGGAGGACGGAACTCAGGCTGGATACCGGCCGCTCTCTACCAACGAACGGGCGAACGCATCTTGTTGATCGGTCAACGAGATCGACGATTTGACACTCATAGACTGAAATCCTCTGCCCACCCTCTACTCAGTAGCACATTTGTCAAATTGTGTCGGGATCCCTCCGTTACTGCCTCGCGGTCATGTGTTACCCCGGATCAGATCGGCCGCCTTCTCGCCGATCATGATGGTAGCCGCATTGGTATTGGAGCCCACGAGACTGGGCATCACCGAACTGTCGCAGATGCGGATGCCATCAAGGCCGTGGACGCGGAGCTGCGGATCGACCACCGACATATCGTCGCGACCCATCTTGCAGGTGCATGTCGGGTGATAGGACGTCCGTCCGTATTGCCGCGCATAGGCCTCGAAGTCGGCCTGTGTCCTGACGTTCTCGTCGGGGAAGCGGATCGTCCTGATGTATTTCTGCAGCGACGGCTGCCCGAAAATTTCCCTGCTGATCCTGATGCCTTCGACCGAGATCCTGAGATCGTCCGGATCCTCGAGGAAGTTCGGGTCGACGATCGGCAGGGCGCGGGGGTCGGCAGAACGAAGGGTGACGGAACCCCGTGACTTCGGCCGGACCGTGTAGGAATTCAAGGTCACCCCGGAGGAACCCTTTGGAACGCTCGGCACTCCGGCCTCGGCTCCCGCCCCCGCAAGGAAGTGGAACTGGAGGTCGGGATAGGGGCTTGCCCGATCGCCGTACCAGAAGGCTCCACCCTCAACAACGTTGGAGGCGACCGGCCCGGATTTGAAAAGCGCGTATTCGATCCCCGCCAAGAACATCCAGTGGAGCTTGTTGTACTTGTCGAGACTGTCATGCCCCTTCAGCTCGGCAACGATGTCCACGCCGAAGTGATCGTGGAGGTTCTGGCCGACCCCCGCCATATCCTGCACGACGTCGATACCGTGGCTCTGGAGGGAGGCGGCCGGGCCGACCCCTGAAAGCATCATGAGCTTGGGCGTTCCGATCGCACCCGAGGTGACGAGTACCTCGCTCTCCGCCCGGGCGATCTTCGCGGCGCTCCCGGTCGAATATTCGACGCCGACAGCGCGGCGGCCCTGGAACACGATGCGAAGGACAAGCGCACCCGTGATGAGCGTGAGGTTCTTGCGCGCGAGCGCCGGCCGCAGATATCCGACGGCGGCCGAGCAGCGGCGGCTGTTGCGGATCGTCGTCTGGTAGACCCCCGCGCCTTCCTGGACCGGCCCGTTGAAGTCGGGATTATAGGGGATGCCGAGCTCCTGGCAGCTTTGGACGAAAGCCCGTGTCATCGGTTGCGGATCGGGAAGGTTGGAGACTCCGAGAGGACCGTCCGTCCCGTGCCACTCGCCGGAAAGGATCGTATTGCCCTCGGACCGCAGGAAGTAAGGCTTCACCTCCTGAAAGCTCCAGCCGTCGGCCCCCTCTTCCACCCAGCGGTCATAGTCCCGCGGGTGGCCGCGCGTATAGACCTCGGCATTGATCGAGGAGCCGCCGCCAAGCACTCTCGCCTGGGCATAGGGAATCTCGCGGTTGTTTGCATGTTTCTGCGGGGCGGTCGTCAGGCCCCAGGTCATCGGCCCCGCAGTCATCTTCGCGAAGCCGACGGGCATGTGGATCAACGGGTGACGATCGCGGCCGCCTGCCTCGATCAGGCAGACGCGCACCGAAGGGTTCTCGGAAAGGCGGGCGGCCAGAACGCAGCCGGACGATCCGCCGCCGACGATGACGTAATCGAAACCTTCCATCATCAGGCAATCCAATGCGTGCGCTTGCCGATCTCGATATGGACCGACTTCACCTGCGTATATTCCTCGACTCCGTACATGCCGGCCTCGCGGCCCCAGCCGGACTGCTTGAAGCCTCCGAGCGGCATCTCCGGCCCGCCGGCCATCATGGTATTGACCCAGAAGCGGCCCGCTCGAACGCGGCGCGTGACGGTCAGGGCCTTGTCGATATTCTTGGTCCAGACGCTTGCAGCCAGTCCGTAAACCGTGTCGTTTGCCAGCTCGACCGCCTGCTCGACCGTGTCGAAAGTCATCGAGCAAAGCACCGGCCCGAAGATTTCGTCACGCGCAATCGCCATGTCGCGCGATACGCCCGAAAACAGCGTGGGCGCGATGTATTGCCCGCGACCGAGATCGACGGCGGCCCCCCCGGTCACGAGCTCCGCTCCTTCCGTTTTGCCCTTGGCGATATAATCGAGAATGGTCGTATTCTGTGCTTCGGTCGTGATCGCGCCGACCTGGGTCGTCTCGTCCAGCGGGTCTCCGACGCGTATCCGTTTCATCTTCTCGGCAAGCAGCGCTTCGAATTCGTGCGCCACCGACCGCTCGACGATCAAGCGGGATGAGGACACGCAGCATTGCCCCGTATTGAAGCTGATGCCGAAAGCTGCGCCATCGGCCGCATCCTCTAGATCGGAGTCGGCAAAGACGATGATCGGGTTCTTGCCTCCAAGCTCCAGACCGAGCTTCTTGAAATTACTGTCGGCGGCCGCATGCACGCAGGAACGGCCAACGGCGGTTGAACCCGTGAACGACAGCATGTCGATGTCGGGATGCTCACTCATGGCCTGACCGATCGTCCGACCCGAGCCGGTGATCACGTTATACACGCCGTCGGGCAGTCCGGCTTCGGCGAGCACATCGGCAAGGATGAGAGTCGTCGCGGAAGTCACCTCCGACGGCTTCACGACCATCGTGCAACCCGATGCGAGAATGAAGGGAACGCGCTCGCACAGGATCAGGAAAGGAAAGTTCCATGGCGTGATGAGCCCGACGACCCCGATCGGCTCGCGCAGAACCATGCCGAACAATCCGTCTCCGAGCGAATTGAAGCTGTCGCCGTGCAGAAGGCGGGCCGCACCCGCGCCTACTTCAAAGCAGGCGATGCAGTGGTCGATCTCGCCGCGCGCCTGGGTGATCGGTTTGCCGTTTTCCAGCGCCTCCCAATAGGCGAGTTCATCGCGACGGGTGCGCAGGATCTCGGCCACCCGCAGCAATACCGACGCACGAGAGCCCCCCGGGAGACCGGACCAACGCCGGTCCTCGAAAGCCCGGCGTGCGGCGGCGACTGCGGAATGCAGGTCGTCGACGCTGCATTTTGCGGTGCGGGTGACCGCAATGCCATGTCCGGGCGAGTGCCGCACGAAGAGGTCATGACCGTTTTGCCATTTGCCATCCACGAAGAAACCGAAATCCCGCGGGGCGGCCGGAGGAGAAAGGAAGTTGTTCAGCTGGTCCATCGGGTGCCTCTCTATTCTAGTAACTAAACGGAAACTTGTATTAGCTGCGCGCTCGACCACGATGGTTTTAGGTCCGGCCGACCTAATGTCGTGACCGTGATCGATTCAGAGCGGGATGCGGGCGGAAACGGCGCACACTTTCCTCATCCCGCTCTAAGCGTCCAGCAGGATCTGGGTCTTGAGGTGCTCGGTTCTTGCCGAAACCGTTTCGAAGGCCTCCTGAATGCGCTCGAGCGGAAAGTGAGCAGCGGTAAAAGCCTCGGTTCGGAACCTGCCATGGGACAGAAGCGTCAGCGCGTCATGCATGTCCTCCCCCATTCCCGCAACCGAACCCTTGAGGCTGTTTTCCTCGAGTACGGTCCTGAGTATCTCGATCGGAACGGTTTCGCCTGGCGGGGTAATCCCGAAGAAAGCCACATGACCGCCCTTGCGGACCAGGTCGAAGGCCTGACGATAGAGCTTCGGGCTGCCGACGCTTTCGACGACGATATCTGCGCCGCGTCCGCCCGTCATCTCAAGCACCCTGCTCCTGAGCGCCGCGGGTTCCGATACCGCAGCATCCGCGCCCGCCTCGACCGCCATGCGGCAGCGCTCGCTCGATAGATCCGCAACGATGACCGGAGCCATGCCGACAAGGCGCATCATCTGGACATGCAGGTTGCCGATGGGGCCTGCTCCCAGAACCACTCCCGAGCGACCGAAGGCCGCACCGGCCTTGCGCGCCGCCCGGACGACGCAGGCGACCGGTTCGACGAGCGCCAGAACGGCTTCAGGCACTCCATCCGGAACCGGAAGGACCAGACGACCGGGAAGCGCCACATATTGCGCAAAGGCTCCATCGCGCCCGATCCCGACCTGCTCCACTTCGCCGCAGTTCAGAACTTCGTTGCGCCGGCACCAGTAGCAGTTGCCGCAACCAATATTGATGTCCGCGACCACACGCATCCCGGTCTTGAGGTGCGTCACGCTTTCGCCAACCTCTGCGATCGTCCCGCAGAACTCGTGCCCGGGCACCATCGGCAACCGATCGGCCGCGTAATGGCCGTTGAAGATGTGGAGGTCGGTACCGCATATGCCCGCCCGCGTTACGCGGATCAGGACGTCGGCCGGACCGATCTCGGGAATGCCGACTTCTCTGACTTCAAACCGGCGCGGCTCCACGAGAACGGCAGCTTTCATCGTCGCCATCCTTCTCTCCTACTTCACCGTCCTGAGCTTGGCCCGGTCGATCGTCAGGGCGATGGCGCCGATGAGGACGATGCCGAAGACCATTTGCTGTTGTGTCGCATCGATCTCGAAATAGAGCATCGAGGCGCGAATGACCGCTACGATCAGGGTGCCGATAACTGTGTTGAGGACCCCACCCACTCCGCCCGTCAGCGGAGTTCCGCCAACGAGAACGGCGACGATCGCCGGCAGCAGGAAACCGTTGGCGATCGTCGGCGCTCCGCCCGAAAGCTTGACTGCGAACAGGAGGCCGGCAATCGCCGCGAGCGC
Source organism: Sinorhizobium sp. P24N7 (assembly GCF_042436655.1). NCBI lineage: Bacteria > Pseudomonadati > Pseudomonadota > Alphaproteobacteria > Hyphomicrobiales > Rhizobiaceae > Sinorhizobium > Sinorhizobium sp. P24N7. The sequence continues at coordinate 24,375 of NZ_JBHMIW010000003.1, forward strand.
ACCGGAAATCGCAAAGGCCAGTATCTTATAGCGGGCCACGTTCAAGCCCGATGCGGCGGCGGCGAGCTCGCCTGCGCCGACGGCCTTCAGCGCCCGTCCGAGAATGGTCCGGCGCTCGATGAAGAGGCAGACGACGAGGAGCACTGCAGCGATGAGGAGCTCGTTCGGCACCCCCCACGTCCGGCCGATCATCCAGCCGAAGGTCTCGTTGCGTTGCGCCGCGTCCATGTTCAGCGCGCGCTGGCCGGACAGCCATTGCGCGACCGAAAAGGCGACGCCGCCCACGGCAAGGGTGGAAATGAAGGACGGAACGTAAAGTCTCGTAGTGATGTAGCCGGACAAGGTGCCCAGCAGAAAACCCGCAGCCACGCAGAGAAGGGCCACCCAGGCTCCCATCGATGCAAGGTAGACCGAGGCAATCACGGTCACCATGTTGGCCATGGACTGGGCCGACAGGTCGATGCCTCCGATATAGATGGCGAAGGTCAGGCCGAGCGCCATGATGAAGAGCGGCACGATGTCGCCTGCGAGGCTCATGAGGTTTTGCGGCTTGAGAAAACCGGGATCGGCCATCCCGACGATGGCGACGAGCACCGTGAGCGTGATCCAGGGCAGGTGCGGTTTGAGGTGTTGTAGGTCCATCTTATCCTCAGATCATGTAATGCAGGAGGTCATAGAGGGAGGGCTTCGCGCCGGGTGCGCAATCGAACCGTTTCTGGATACTGCCATCCTTGACGACGACGATCGTATGGGAGAGGCCAATCGCTTCTTCGAGCGTGTCTGCCACCAGGACGATCCCGACGCCGGCATCGTTCATGGCGCGGATCATTTCGTAGACGTCCTCCTTCGCCCCGATGTCGAGACCTCGCGTCGGGTGATCGAGCAGCATGATATCGGCGCCAGCGGAGCGCCATTTGGCGAGAACGACCTTCTGCTGATTGCCGCCTGACAGATTGCCGCAATCCGCGAGCTCGGAATGGGCCTTGATGGAGAGCTTCCTGATCCACTCCCGCGCGAGCGCGCGCTCCTTTCCGACCTGCAGAACGCTTGCGGTCGAATGCTTTCTCATCTGCGAGAGGGTCATGTTCTCGTAGACATTCATGCCCGCCACGATGCCCTCGATCTTGCGCTCGCGCGGAACATATCCGACACCGAGGCCGACCGATTGACGCGGCGAATATGCCTTCACCTCCTGTCCCTTGATCTTCAGGCGTCCGCCGGTGGGGCTGAGCATGCCGTAGATTGCGCGCAATATTGCTTCCCGGCCCGAGCCTTCGGTTCCGACGAGGCACAGGACCTCACCGGCGTGAAGCCTGAACGAGATGTCCCTCGTGCGGCCCGGCAGGTCGATGCCGGACATTTCGACCAGGACTCTCGAGGGATCGTAGGGCTTTTGAAGCTGCTCCCGGTAATATTGCTTGTCGACGTTCCGCCCGACCATCTTGTGCTGGATCGATTCGGCATCGGCTCCGCGCCCGCCCCGCTCGACGACGTCGACCACCTGTCCGTCCTTCATCACGTAGATCCGGTCCGACAGCTCCATCACCTCGTCCATTCGGTGCGAGACGAATATGAAGGAGGCACGGGTCACGAGCTCGCGCACGAGCTTGAACAGGAGTTGCACTTCGTCCTTCGACAGGACCGAGGTGGGCTCGTCGAGGAGGATGACGAGATCGCCGTCGACCCGCTCTTCGAGTGTGAGGACCTTTGCGAGTTCGACCAGCTGACGCTGGGCGAAGGACAGCTTCGACGTGACCGTTGAAGGATCGATGTCCAGCTTGACCTTCGCAAGCTGTGCTTTCGCGGCCTTGGCCATCTCCTTCCAGTTGATGACGCCGAGGCGGACGAACTGCTGCTCGTAGCCGAGGAAAATGTTCTCCATCACAGTGAGGTTGGGGATCAGGGACTGCTCCTGAAACACCATCCCGATTCCCTTTTCCATCGCCTGGCGGGGGTTCGCGAAGCGCACGGCATCGCCGTTGATGAGGATCTGCCCGCCATCGGGCTGGTAGGCGCCATAGATCACCTTCATCAGGGTGGATTTTCCCGCGCCGTTCTCTCCTACCAGCCCGACGATCTCGCCGCGTTTGATATGGAAGTCGATCGCCTTCAGCGCATGAACGCCGGGGAACTTCTTGTCGAGGGACTTCAGCTCGTACATGGGCTCACTCTCACTTCACGAAAGAGACAAGCTTGCGATCGGTCGACAACACGACGGCAAGGATGACGAGGAGGCCCAGAACGCCGTCCTGAAGGAAGTCCGGCAGACCGATGACCACCATGCCGTTGTTGATGACGCCGACGATAAGGACGCCGATCAGCGCATTCCACACGCCGCCGATGCCGCCCCACAGGGCCACCCCTCCGACGACGACTGAGGTGATCGATACGAACATGAAATTGGAACCCGTGACGGACTCCGCTTGCCCGATGCGTGCGACGACGAGGACTGCCGCAATCGCGTAAAACATGCCTGCAAGCGCAAAGCCGGCGATGCGCACGCGGCTGACGTCGAGGCCCGAGGCATGCGCCAGTTCTTCTCCGCCGCCGACCGCATAGAAGTTGCGGCCGAGCCTTGTGTGTTCCTGGATGAACCAGGCGACGATCAGGAATACGGCGGCCACGTACACCATGAGCGGGAAGCCAAGCCATCTGACGGTCAAGAGGCCGCGGAACGCCGGATCGCTGACCCGCACTATATCGCCGCCCGTGACCAGAATTGCCGCGCCGGTTCCGACGAAACCCATGGCGAGGCTCGCCATGAACGAGGGTACCCGCAGTTTGACGTGGATCAGGCCGTTCAGGAAGCCTATGAGCCCGCCCATGATCAGGACCAGCGGAAGGGCGAGCCACGCCGTGCCCAGCAAGGTGCCGCCGAGCTTTATGAAGGCAAAGGAGAAGAGCACGGCCGTAAGCGAGATGACACCTTCCATGGAAAGGTCGATCGAGCCCATGATGATGATGAAAGTCACGCCCACGGCCACCATCAAGGCGGGGGCGGATGCGATGGCGATGCGCGCGAAGTTGCGGGCCGAGAAGAATGTCGGGTTCAAAACCGTAAAGAAGATCACAAGCGCGACGAGCACCAGAAGGGGCGCCCATTTGATCAGGGTCTCGCGCGATATGGGCCGGGTCACGATGGGCACCTTTCGCATGGTCTCGGATAAAGATAACGGGGACGGTCGGCTGCGCGCCGTCCCCTGAGAAAGCGTCAGGACCGATACTGAATCTGTCCGTTGGAAGGCCCCCAGAAGTCGGCCCAATCGTATTTGGGAACCGAATCCAGATACTTGGCCTTGAACTCCTCGGCATCCTTCTTGCTGACCAGGACGGTCGGTCCGTAGAACTCGCGATGCTCTTTCGGCTCTTCCGACGGCTTGAAGCTGCCGATTGCCGCATGGTAGGCGAGCGCCGAGGTGATGCCACCACCCCAGTGCGGATTGGTGAAGACTGTCGCGAGCAGCTGGCCGTCCATGACCATCTGCACCGCTTCGGGATTGCCGTCATAGGACACGATCGGCATGCCCTCGAGGCCTTCGGCGCGCAGCGCCTCGATGACGCCGTAGGCGATGTTGTCGTTGGCGCAATGCACACCCTTGATCCTGTCGCCGTAGCGGGTCAGGAAGGATGACATCAGTGCCGCGCCTTTCTGCGTGTCCCAGTCCGCCGGCTGCGCATCGAGCAGTTCGATGTTGGGAAAGTCCTTCAGTGCATTCTTGAGGCCGTTGAGCCGCTCGACCGCAGGGTTGTTGGCGGCAATGCCGCCCAGGTGGACGACCCCGCCCTCGCCGCCCATGGCTTCGAACAGGATGCGTGCGGTTTCTTCGGCGGGCTTCTCGTCCGACCAGGTCATGTGCGACACGTAGTTGTCGCCGAAATCCCATGGATGGAGATCATCGGTCTTGTTCCAGATCGTGGCGATGTAGCCGCCCGCAGCCGACACTGCCTCGACGATCGGCCGCGCATTCGGGCTGTCATTGGCATCGCAGGCGAGGGCGCAATTTCCATTGTTCTTGGCAAGGAAGGCCTTGATGTCGGCCAGAGATTTCTCGGAGGACCCTTCGTTGATCAGGCTTACGAGCGCGCTCTTCGGCTTGCCGAGCGATTCGACGAACGCTTCGCCGCCGGACACGACCGAGTTCCAATAGGCCGAAGCGCGGTCGCGATAGCTCCAGGCGATCGCGGGATCCGTCAATGCAGCGCGCGCGCCGCCGCCAAACGGGTTTGGCAGGACCGCTGCCCCCAGACCTGCGGCCGAGGCAAGCAGAAAGTGGCGACGGCTGATCGTCTCACGCTCGATGAAGTTCTTGATGAATGTCGACATTCGCATTCCTCCCAATGCAGTTGAGTGTCCGGCACCGACGGCTTCATGGAGGAGAAGGATCATTCCCCGCCCGCACCCTTCTTCCGCCGCCATTGCCGTTAACGCACTAACTAGTTACTTGTTTAGTGTTGCATGAGTCAAGGGTTTTCGTATATTTTCATGAAGCGAACATCTCGGCAGGCGGCTTTGACGGCTATACCGGCGGGCGTGTATGAGTCGGGCAACACAAGCTATGAACGCGTGAAGGTCAGACCTTGAGAACGACGAGTGCACAGAAAGCGAAAGCAGCCGGGAAACCGCGGCTGCGCGATGCCGAAGCAACCAAGGCGCGCATCCTCGAGGCCGCGAAGAAGGAATTCGCGAAAAACGGCTTGGGGGGCGCCAGGGTGGACGTGATCGCCGAGAAGGCAAACGCCAACAAGCGGATGATTTACCACTACTTCGACGGCAAGGACCACCTCTTCCAGACCGTTCTCGAAGACGCCTATAACGGGATCCGGACCGCGGAACAAAAGCTCAACCTGAATGACCTTGAACCCAAGGCCGCCCTTGAAAGGCTCGTGCGTTTCACCTGGGAATACTATCTGAAGCACCCGGAGTTCATAACGCTGGTCAACAGCGAGAACCTTCATCGCGCCAAGCACTTGAAGAAGTCCCAGGTGGTCCGTGCAACCAGTCGAAAATTCGTCGGCATGGTCAAGGAGCTGCTGGAGCGGGGCGTTTCCGAGGGGGTTTTCCGGCCGGGAATCGACCCGGTGCAACTGAACCTCACCATCGCGGCCATCGGCTATTACTACATCACCAACCGCTTTACCGGTTCGATCGTTTTCGAGCGTGACCTGATGGCGAAAGACGCGCTCGAAGAGCGCGTTCAATTCAACATAGAGACCATCATGCGCATGGTCTGCGCTTAGATAACGATACCTTCAGCCGGGTCGGTCCAAATCGGTCCAATCAAGGACGATGAACGGTTCGTCCATATGCCTTGCGGCAATGTCTGCGTAGAGAGAGGCAGGATCGGCCGGAGAAACGCGGCGCAGCAGTCCGTCGAGTTCAATTCTTCCCTCCGCCAGCCAGTCGAGCGCCCGGGCGAACCCTCCGAAGACGCTGTGACGCGCGTTATTGTAACCGCCCAGCAGTTCCTCCCACTCGAATGCATGCGCATGAACCGGCAATTCCCATTCCCAGCCCGACCGCAGGGTTACAAGGTTGAAGAAAACCGCGTGCAGAATCTCATGCGCGGAGATCTCGGTCAGCTTGCGCCATGGAACGCCAACCAGGACGACCTCGCCCAGGCGGCGAACGATGCGGCATGCGTCGAGCACGGCCCCTTCGTGGCCGGAACAATCGAGAACGAGCGCGACCTGCCCTTGAAGCGACGACTGAAGCGGGACACGCTCGCGGCAATCGGAGATGCCGCACCTGGCGAGTTGCGCCCTTCTCAGCGGATCCGGATCGACGACGGTAGTGCGGTAACCGGAAATCTTGAAGAGCTGCGCCGCGAGAAGACCGACCGGGCCGGCTCCAGTGACGACGACGTGATCGCCAGGCCGGGCCTTCGTCGTCATGAGGGTCGTGAGCGAGACGCCCATGAGGCGCGAGAGAACGGCGATCTCGGGCCTCATGCCGGCCGGCAATGGAACCGTGTCCCGCGCCATATGCGTCTGAGTGCTCCGGTGCATGCCCATCGCGAAACGCAGTTCACCGGGCAGAACACCAGCCACGCCGTCCGCCACATCTTCCACCTCGAAAACAGCAGAGTAGCCAGGCCGAATTGGAAAGACATCGCCATTCGCCCAGCCGAGTTCGGTGCCGGGGCTGACCAGAGTACAAAGCGTCCGCCCGCGGACTTCGCCGAAGTTTAGCGGCAAGTCCTCATACCGGTCGAGTCGGAACGTCTGCTTCGCAGGGATCGTTATCTCGTGGGGCAAGCGCACTCCTTTCCGCCGGAGACGGCGTTCTTGCGATGGATGATGAAATCACTCGCCCGTTACCGGGGACCACTGCTTCGGCCCACCGGCCCGCTCATAGCCCAGCGCACCGTTCATGCTTACGAGTTCGAGGAACTGCCCCCACGGCGCACGCAGGTAGAGCCAGGTGAGGCCCTGCATCGCGCCGGCGTCCACGAATGTCGGCCCCTCCAGCACGTCGACGCCCGCCTGGCGCAGCCGATCCGCGGCCGCGTGGCAGTCATCCACCTCAAACGCCAGATGAAAGCCGCCGGGTTGACTGTTGCGCTTCAATGGCTCGTCGCGGCCTTCCTCGCCCGAATATTGAAAAAGTTCGAGATTGGTGCCGTTGCCAATTCGAAGAACCTTTATGTTCTCGATCCTGCAGCCGGCAGGCACGCCGAGCCTTCTCTGCATGAAGGCGTCGTCCGCTTCGATGCGTCCGGTCTCCAAACACGTCACGGCGCCGAAGGCAGCTTCGAAGAAGCGAACCGCCTCCTCCAGATGCGGCACGGTGAAGCCGATATGCTGCATGCCGAACACTCTCATCGATCCCCTCCCCGGTCATCGGTCGAAACAGCAGCTACACTGTAGTTAATGATGTAACTGGTTAGTGCGTTATATTCACTGCTGCAGACATGAGTCAAGCGTTCGGGGGACAGAGCGCACCTGAGTATCCGACCGAATCCGACCGGAAAGCCGTTTCAAATTTTCCCGGAATGCTCTACCCCGCGATCGGCGCTGGCTCGCGCTGCAACCACTTCGGCTGCGGAACGGCCCGCAGCAGGGCTTGCGTGTATTCGTGCCGAGGTGAGACGAAAAGGGCTTCCGTCTCGCCTTCCTCGACGATCCTGCCGCGCTGCATCACCAGGATCCGGTCGGCGAATTGGCGCACGATGGGCAGATCGTGGGTAATGAAGATGTAGGAGAGGCCGAGGCGCTGGCGGAGATCGGCCAGAAGCTCGATGACCTGCATCTGAATCGACACGTCGAGCGCCGAAACCGCCTCGTCGCAGACGATCAGCTCGGGTTCACTGGCGAGTGCCCGGGCAATGGCGATGCGTTGCCGCTGCCCGCCCGAAAACTGATGCGGATGCCGTTCAGCATGCTCCGCCTTCAAGCCGACAAGCTCCAGCAGCTCCACGACACGGTCGTTCCAGCGTCCGCGCGGCAGGATGTCCCCATGGATCGCCCAGGGTTCGGAAATGATCGAGCGGACGTTCATGCGCGGATTCATCGACCCGAACGGATCCTGGAACACCATCTGCACCCTTCGGCGGAAACCGTTGAGCGCCCTGCCCTTGAGCTTGAAAATATCCTCGCCGGCAAAGAGTGCCGCGCCCGACGTCGGCTCGTTCAGCCTCAGCAGCATGCGTGCAATGCTCGATTTACCCGAACCGGACTCGCCAACGATACCGACCGTTTCCCCGCGCCGAAGCGTGAAACTGACGTCGTCCACGGCCTTGAACTCCCGCTTGGGCGAGAACGGACCGGACCCCAGCTTGTAATGCTTGCTTAAATCGGCGACCTGCAGCAGGACCTCTCCCTGTGCGGCATTCCGAGGCGCTTTCGGCGCGTCGGCATGGGGCACGGCCGACATCAGCCGGCGGGTATAGGCGTGGCTCGGATTGGTGAACACGTTCTCGGCCTTGCCGCTCTCCACCACCCTGCCGCCATTCATCACGATGATCCGGTCCGCCATGGCCGCGGCGACCTCGAGATCGTGGGTGATCATGATCAGCGCCATGCCGGTCTCGCGCTGCAGGTCCCGCAGGAGTTCGAGGATTTGTGCCTGAACGCTGACGTCGAGTGCCGTGGTCGGCTCGTCGGCGATCAGGATGTCCGGCTTCAGCGCGATCGCCATGGCGATCATCACGCGCTGCCTCTGTCCGCCCGAGAACTGGTGCGGATAATAGTCGATCCGCTCGTCAGCTTCAGGAATTCCGACCCGTTCGAGCAGCCGAACGACCTTGTCGCGCACCGCACCCCCCTCGCCTCCGCCATGGCTCTCGAACACCTCGGCGATCTGCCTGCCGACAGTATAGACCGGGTTGAGATAGGCCAGCGGATCCTGGAAGATCATGGCGATGCGGCGGCCGTTCAGTTCACGCCGGCCTTCGTCATCGAGGCGGGAAAGATCCGTCCCGTCGAACACCAGCGAGCCCGAGACGATGTCGCCCGGCGGGCAATCGATCAGCCCCATCACCGTTCCGGTGCTGACGCTCTTTCCCGATCCGCTCTCGCCCAGGATGACGAGGGTTTCCCCCGGGCAGACGTCGAACGAGACGTCGTCGACGGCACGCACGGGATCGCCTTCGGAGAGGAAGTCGACCGTGAGTTTGTCGATCCGCAGTATGGGTTTGTCCGGCGCGTTCATCGCGGAGCCTTTCGCAGCGATTGCAGACGCCAGCGCTGCAGCGGATCGGCGACGGTCCGGGCCCAGCTGGCGAGAATGTTCAGGGAAAGCGTCGTCAGCAGGATGGCGAGTCCCGGCCAGAAAGCGATCCACCACGCCGTCTTCAGATAACCGCGGCCGTTGGCTACCATGGCGCCCCAGGTGAAATCCGGAGGCTGAATGCCAAGCCCGAGGAAACTCAAGGAGGATTCGGCCAGGATGACGGTAGCGAAATCGATCGCGGCTATCGTTACCAGCGTCGGCAGCACCAGCGGTGCGATATGACGGAACAGGATGCGTCCGGTGCTCGCGCCCATGGAGCGCGCGGCACTGACGAACATGCGTTCGCGCAGTTCGAGCACTTCGGCCCGTGCGGTGCGGATGAAGATGGGCATGCGGGTAATCGCCAGCACGATCACCAGGTTCGTCATGCTGGGGCCGAGCGTATAGAGCACGATGAGCGCCAGCAGCAGCGAGGGAAAGCTCATCACCACATCGGCCAGGCGCAGGATGAGGTGGCTGTACCAGCGCTCCGAATAGCCGGCGGCAAGGCCGAGAATGCCGCCTAAAGCCATGGAGCAGAAGACGGCAGCGGCCGCGATGCCGAGCGTGTTCTGCGCCCCGACGATCAGCCGCGCCAGGATAGGCCGCCCGAGCGTATCGGCTCCCAGAATGTAGATGAACCCGTGTTCCAGTGCGAAGGGCGGCAGGTTGCGTTGCCTGAGCCCGAGCTTGCCCGCAAGTTCGCCGACGAAGAGCGGTCCGACAAGCACGCAGACGATGAGCACGAAGAGAAAGACGGCTGCGCAGAGCGCCAGCTTGTCCCGGGTGAGATAGATTGCGAGCTGCCGCAGGGCGCCGGGCGATCTTACGGATGGCAATGCCAGGTCGGTCATTGTCGCCTCCCCTCAGTAGCGGATGCGCGGATCGAGCACTGCGTAAAGAAGATCGATCGCGATGTTGACGATGAAGATGGCGATTGCCGTGACGAGGATCGTCGATTGCACCACGGCAAAATCGCGCTGAATGATCGAATCGATCATCAGCTTGCCGATGCCCGGCCAGCCGAAGATCGTCTCGACGACGACGGCGCCATTGATCAGCCCGGTCGCCAGGTCACCAGCGACGGTGATCACCGGCAGCAGCGAGTTCCTGAGCGCGTGACCGAAGATGATCTTGCGACGCTTCATGCCTTTGGCGTGGGCGGTCTTGATAAACGGCGAGGCGAGCGCAGAGATCATCGTGCCACGCACAACCTGGACCAGCAGCCCGAAAGGACGCAGCATCAGCACGACGATCGGCATGACCCAGTGCAGGGCGGTGCCCGTACCCGACGTCGGCAACATGCCGAGCCCGACCGCGAAGACGAGAATGCCGACGATCGCGATCCAGAAATCGGGTGTGCTCGCACCCGCCAGCGAAACGAGGCCGGCGACGCGGTCGAACAGGCTCCCGGGACGGGCAGCGGCCAGCGCGCCGACGACGATGGCCAGAACTGTTGAAAGCGTCATCGCGACCAAAGCCAGCTTCAACGTGGCCGGAAAGGCCTCAAGAGCGACCTCGATCGCCGACCGGTTCTGTCGCAAGGACTGGCCGAAATCCAGCGACAGCAGGTTGTGCAGATACTGGAAGAACTGCACGTAAATCGGCTGGTCCAGACCGTTCAGGCGGGCGAAGGCCTGGCGCGCCTCGAGACTTGAATCGAGCGGCAGGTAGAGGGCCGACGGATCGCCGGTCAAACGCGTGAGGAAGAAGACGAGCGTCAGCAGGCCGATCACCGAAATTACGCTGTGATATGCCCGCCGGCCGATATAGCCGAGCATCATGCGGAGCCTCTGGATTCCCTTGCAGTTCATGCGAGCGCGCGAACGTGTCGCGCGCTCGCCCGGATGGTGACACTCAGTCCTTGAGGGCGATATTGGCGAGCGGGATCTCGCTGTTGGTCGTGATGTCCGGCTTCCACTCGAGGCGGCTGCCGACACGGGTGTAGCCGATCATGTGGAACATCGGGATGTCGACCGCGAGATCGTCATGCACCTTCGCAAAGATCGCCTTGAACTTTGCCGTACGGTCCTCGCCGGTGGCAGCCATGGCATCGGCGACCTCCTTGTCGAGGCCCGCATCCTCGAAGGTCGAATAGCTTCCGCCCGAGGTGTAGAAGATCGGAACGGTGAAGGCAGCATCACCCTTGTTGTTGTCGTGCATCATCTGTAGCAGGTTCGGCCCGCGGCTCTCCGGGAAAGGCTTCTGCAGGTAGCGCAGCCAATCGTTCACGTCGAGCATCGTCAGCTTGACGTTCAGGCCGACATCCTGCCACATGGCCATCATGGCTTCCATGGCTTCCGTACCGTTGGGGTAGATGCCGTTGCGGCCGATCAGTTCGATTTCGGTATCGACCGGTACGCCCGCGGCCTTGGCCTCGGCAATCAGCGCGCGCGCCTTTTCGGCATCGAAGGCCCAGGGCGCCAGCTTGTCGTCGTGGCCGTTGATACCGGTGACGACCATCTGCGAAGCCCGCTGCACGTCCTCGCCGAAAAGCTGCGCGAGACCATCCCAGTCGATCGCCAGGTTCAGCGCCTTGCGGATTCGGACGTCGTCGAGCGGAGCAAAGCCGGCATCGATGCGGATCGCGGTGGTTTCGGAGTTCAGATAGGCGAAGTCCGTTTCCGGATTGGTCGCATCCTGGATCGCAATGGACGGCGTTAGGTCGGCCTCGCCGGTCTCCACCATGGCGGCGCGAATCGAGGATTCCGGGCGCCAGACATAGCTGGCCTTGGCAATGGCCGGCTTCTCGCCCCAGTAGCCGTCGAAGGCTTCCAGCACGACCGTCTGCGGGGTGAAGCTCGAAAGCTTGAACGGCCCGGTTCCGACCGGATCGTTCACGGCCTTGTCCGCCGGCGTGTTCGGCGAGACGATCATGACCACGCTGAGCAGCGTCGGCAGAATCGGCTGCGGCTTGTCCGATTTGATCTCGACCGTCAGGTCATCGATGGGCGTGACCGTCAGCTTGGCATCGCCGAACTTGGCGATGTTGCTGCAGGTCAGCTTGCCGCCGGTCATCCGCTCGATCGAGAATTTGACCGCCTCCGCATTGAAAGCGGCTCCGTCCTGGAACTTGACTCCTTCACGCAGCTTGAGCTGCCAGGTGTTCGGATCGGTCTGCTTCCACTCGGTCGCAAGACCGGGTGTCGGCTGACCGCTTTTCGGATCGACGATGGTCAGCGGCTCGACGACGTTGCGGCTCAATATCTGACCGACATTGGTGATGATGGTACCGCAGGGCTCAAGATTGGCCGGCTGTTCCGGCAGGACGATCTTGATTTCCGAGGCGCTCTGCGCGCCGGCCCAGCCGGCCCAGCCGGCCACCACCATTGCGCCCGCGATGACGCGAACAGATTTGTTTCCCATTGCACTCCTCCCCAGTTGGAACGACGACGTTTAAGGCGGGCGCCATCCTCCTGGCGCCCGGCCCGATGTTTCTTTTCAGCGGCGCGATGCCTCTATCAGCCCCTGCAATATCTCCCGCTCCTCGCCGGTCAGGTCGACCAGCGGCGGGCGAACCGGGCCCGGCGCAAAACCGGCAAGCTCCACCCCCGCCTTGATGATCGAAACCGGATAGCCGGCCTTGCGGTCGCGCAGGGCCGCGAAGGGGAAGAAGAACGTATGAAGAATGCCTTCCATCACCGCCTTGTCACCGGCACGCATGGCCCGGTAGAAGCGCTGCGCCAGTTCCGGCACGAAATTGAAAACCGCCGACGAATAGGTCGTGACGCCGACGCCGTTGAAGCCTTCCGCGAAGAGCTCATGGGTCGGCATGCCGCCGATATAGCAGAGCCGGTCGCCGAGCCGGGCCGTCACATGACGCACGAGGTCCACCTTGCCGGTGCCGTCCTTGAAGCCGATCAGGTTGGGGCAGGCCTCGGCAAGGCGCGCGACCGTGTCGGCATTGGCGACCGAATTGGCGCGGTTGTAGAGAATGACGCCGAGGCCCGTCGAATCGCAGACGGCCTTCACATGGGCATAGATGCCTTCCTGCGGCGCTTCCGTCAGGTAGTGCGGCAGCAGGAGAATACCGTCGGCACCCGCCTCCTCGACGATCTTCGCGGTCTCGACGGCAAGGGACGTGCCGTAGCCGCAACCCGCAATGATCGGCACCTCGCCCGATACGTCCTTGGCCGCACGGGTGACCTGGCCCACTTCGTTCGGCGAGAGCGAAAAGAACTCGCCGGTGCCGCCGGCAGCGAACAGGGCCGCGGCCTCAAAGCCGGAAAGCCACTCCACATGACGTCGGTAGCTCTCCAGATTGAGCTTGTAGTCCGACGTGAAGTGCGTGACCGGAAAGGACAAGAGCCCCGAACCGACACGCGACTTGATTTCTTCAGGCGACAATGAATTCCCTCCGGCTGCGAGCTTAAGATGGGAAATTCATATGATGACTTTTAAGATGAGTCAATCAACCTCGCCGGATTTTTCACTGGGGCGCCAGGTCGTCAGCGAGCGGTACCGCTTGATCCCGGTGACGAGATGGCGGCGCATGGCCTCCCGGGCCCGGTCCGGATCCCGTGCGAGGATCGCCTCGGCGATCTCGCGGTGTTCGAGGAGAATGGGCTCGTCCCGGCTCGGCAACGGATCCACGCCGCCCATGACCGTGCGAAACTTCACGCGCGGGATCATGCGGCGCCCGACATGCTCCAGAAAGGTGCGGAAGCGGGTGTTGTTGGTGGCCGTCGCTATAGCCATGTGAAACTGGAAATCGGCCTCATCCGTGGGCTTTCCTTCGGCGACGAGATGGGCAAAGCGCTCGACCTGGGTCTGGATTTCGGCCTCCTGCGCCGGGGAACTGCGCGCCGCCGCCAGGCCTGCCGCCTCGACTTCGATGCCGATGCGCAGTTCGAGCTCCTCGATGATATCGGAAATCTTGTCGGTCTCGCCGGTGAAAAGCCTGAGGCCGGGGTCGCTCTGCCGCGGCCCTATCACGAAGACGCCCGACCCCTGCCGCGACTCCACCAGGCCATCGGCCCTAAGCGCCGCGATCGCCTCCCTCACCACCGTCCGACTGAAGCCGAACTTGTCGATCAAAGCCGGCTCGGTCGGCAACTTGTCGCCCGGCGCATAGTATCCTGCCTCGATCTGCGCCTTTATGGCGTCTGCCACCTGCGAGGACAGCGACGGGCGCGCGCCTCCCTTTTTCGTACTCGGCATGAATATTCCCATACCCCGCATCTAAAATCATCATATGACTACGACTGTTAGTTGTCGCAGACATCTTATGGGATTATCGAGCGGCGGTACAGCAGATTTCGAACCGCGGACGAGATGCAGCAAGCCCGAGACGAAGTCGGATAAGGGGCGACAGCAGGCATGTTCCGGAACATTTCGCCTCGTGCAAGGTTCGACAGAGTTGGCCCGCACCTGAGGAGCCAAGACTGACGCCGGGCGGGCTTCAAGGAGGAAGCCATGATCCGTGCACTGCCATCAATTTTCCTTCCGCGCCGCCGCCTTTTGCAGCTTGGCCTCGGGGCGACGCTCGTTTCAACCGCAGGCTTCCCCTCGATATCGCAGGCCGACGAGCCGAGTGACGTCGAGGACGAGGACATATTCCAATTTGCGCTCAACCTCGAATACATGGAAGCTGAGTACTATCTGCGTGGCACGACTGGCAAAGGCATCGATGATTCCGATGCAGGTTCTGACGCCGGCCCGGTCACCGGCGGCAAGCAAGTCTCCTTCGCTACCCCTGCGATTGGCGCGTTCATGCGGGAGGTTGCGGAAAACGAACTTGCGCACGTCAGATTCTATCGCAAGACGCTCGCAGATCAGGCTGTGCCGAGGCCGGCCATTGATTTCGACGCCGGCTTTGCCGCGGTCGCGAAAGCGGCAGGGCTCGGCGAGGACTTTGATCCGTTCGGTAATGAGACGAACTTCGTGCTCGGCGGCATGCTATTCGAAGATGTTGGCGTTACCGCCTATGCCGGAGCAGCCACCGTCCTCAAGAACAAGGACTTTCTCGCCGCCGCCGCCGGCATCCTGGCAGTCGAGGCCTACCACATGGGCATGGCGCGATCCACCCTTTACCGGAAGGGCGAAGAAGCCTGGAAGGCCGCGCAAGCGGTATCCGACGCACGGGATAAAATTGATGGCGCGGAAGACAAGGATCAGGGCATTCAGATGGATGGCAAGGCCAACATCGTTCCCTCGACGCCGGATGCGATCGCGTTCACCCGGACCCCGCAAGAGGTGCTACGCATCGTTTATCTCTCCGACAAGGAAGGCGTCAGCAAGGGTGGCTTTTACCCCAATGGAATGAACGGCAAGATAAAAAGCACCTGAATCGGTAGCATTTGTCTGTGTGTGACGCCGAACTCCCGGACGCTGCGTGCGTTGTCGCCAACGGCGCCGAAGCGTGCATCGCATACGAGGTCAAACGGCACTTGGAAGCCGGAGAGTTGGTCGAGGTGATTGCCCGGCCATCGACGTTACACACTCTTCCTGGAAGTGCTCTATGCCACGGCCTGCGCACCCGTTAGTTCAACGAGCGAGCCGCACATGAAGGCGGCCTCGTCGGATGCGAGGAAAGCGACGAGGGCTGCCACTTCTTCTGGTTTTCCGATCCGCCCGAAGGGAACGAGTTTGTCGAGGTCGGCAATGGTTCGTCCTGATCGCTTCACGCCCGCTTCGAGCATCGGCGTGTGGATCTCGCCGGGGCACACGGCGTTGACGCGGACCTTGTGCGGAGCATAGTCCCGGGCCAGATTCTGCGTGAACGCCGCCACCGCCGCTTTGGTCGTGTTGTAGGCGATGTGATCTGGTGCCGGGTAAAGGCCCCATTGGGAGGCGGTGTTGACGATCGCGCCGCCGCCGGCATCGATCATGTGCGGGATGGTTGCGCGGCATAGGTGGAACATCGAATCGAGGTTTACCGCGAAGCTCGCATTCCAGTCGTTGTCCGTGAGCGACAGGAGGTTGCCGCGCCGGTTGATGCCCGCGTTGTTGACGAGAATGTCGATGCGCTTCCTCTGATCGAAAGCCTGAGCAATGAGGCTGAAGCATGGCTCCTTCCGGGCGATATCGGCGGCGATTGCGATCGCGGAGCCGCCCGCCGCCACGATCTCCGCCGCGACGTCGTCCGCCGCATCGGCGTTTACGTCGGAGACGACGACCAATGCGCCTTCGTCCGACAGCCTGCGCGAGACCGCAGAGCCAATGCCGCCGCCTCCGCCCGTGACAATGGCGACTTTGCCTTGGAACCTCTTCATGCCCAGCTCCTAAACTCTCTTATCGGATGTAGCTGCCGCCGTTGACGTCGAGCGTCGCCCCGTTCAGCGACGATTGCGACGGGCGCAACAGGAATGCGACCAGTTCGGCCACTTCGGTCGGTTCCGCCATTTCGCCGATTGGAATGTCGGCGACCACCGCCTGCTTGCCGTACTGGGCGACGAAATCCTCGGCCATGCCGGTACGCACCCAGCCGGGAGCGACGGCAATGGCGACGACGCCGTCCCGGCCGAAGCTGCGGGCAATCGACTTTGTGAGGTTCACGAGTGCCGCTTTCGTGGCACCATACGGCATGGCGTCGGCGGCGTAGCCGCGCTGACCCGCCCGGCTCGCCATGCTGATGATCCGGCCGCCCCCATTCGCCTTGAAATGCCTGAGCGCCTCCTTGCAGAGATCTGCGGCTGCGAAGAAGTTCACCTGAAACTCCCTTTGCCAGGCCGCCTTCCAGGCTGTGGGATCGGCGTCGATCGATATCTCGGTGCGGATGCCCGCATTGTTGATCAGGGCGTGTATTCGCCCGACCGCCTCTTCGGCCTTGCGCCAAAGTTCGAAAGGGCCTTCGGAATGGGACAGGTCAGCCTGGAGGATGATGCCGCGCCCGGAAATGCGGGCAAGAAGCGCCTCGGCGGCGGCTTTGTCTTTACCGTAGTGGATCAACGGCCGGGCGCCTTCGACAGAGAGGCGTTCGACGATCGATGCGCCAATGCCACCGGAGGCTCCGGTCACGAGCACTCTCTGGCCGTCGAGCGACTCCGGTTCGTCGGCCATCATTCTTCCTCCGTCAGCAAGTGAACCTGTGGTCCCCAACTGTCAGAGAGTGCAAAACCATTCTTGAAGGGGTCCTCGTCGGAAATACGGAGCTGTTCGCGACCGTAGACCCAGCCGCGCCCCGTGATCCGGGGCAGCACCGCGGGATGCCCGCCCACTTCCGTGATGCCGATCGCTTCCGCAACAAATTCGCCGCCGATGATCGAGCGGGACGTCCGCCGGTCTCCCACGACAACTTCACCGCGCGCATAGAGCGTCGCAAGGTTTGCCGAGCTTCCCGTGCCGCACGGCGACCGGTCGACGCGGCCCGGTTTAAGTGTCGTACATGTGCGAACCACCCCGTCAGGCTCATGGCCGCGGAACATCACATAGGCGATCTCATCGACCCCGGGGAGATCCGGATGTTTTACTTTCACCTGCGCGGCAAGCAACGACTTCAGCTCTATGCCCGCCTCGGCCAGATAGCGCGCATTGGCCGGCGCGATATCGCTGCCGATTTGATCGACATCGACGATCGCGTAATAGACGCCTCCGAAAGCCACATCGAGTTTGATGCGGCCCCAGCGCGGCGTCTCTATGTCCCGGTCCAACGCTTCCGCGAAACTTGGCACATTGTCGAGGCTGACCGAGAGGCAGCGCCCTTGGAAGCAATCGGCCCGTGCGACGATCAATCCCGCAGGCGTGTCGAGCCGGACGATCGTTTCGGGTTCGCGCATCGCAACCCGTCCGCTTTCAAGCAGTGCGGTCACGACGCAGATGCAATTGCTGCCGGACATGGGGTGAGCGCGGTCGGCCTGCAGCACGATGAAGCCCGCATCGGCGTCGGGCCGCGTCGGCGCGACGAGCAGATTGACCGACATGGCAACGCCGGCGCGCGGCTCGAAGGTCACGAAGCGGCGGAGGCTGTCGTCCACCATGTTGATGTGGTTCATTTTGTCGAGCATGGTCGCGCCCGGGATTTCCGGCGCACCGCCCACGATCACCTTGCCGATCTCGCCCTGGCAATGAACCAGAAGCAGGTCGAGCGAGTTGTCCCAATCCATCGAAATATTGCCGGTCATCTGATGTACCAACCCCATTTCTCGCCAGCGGCAAAACGGGTGATCTGCTTCGTCTCGAGATAGTTTTCGAGACCCCAGCGGCCGAGCTCGCGGCCGATGCCCGACTCCTTGTAACCGCCCCAGGGCGCCTCGGTGAAGGTCGGCTGCGAACAGTTGATCCAGACGATGCCGGCGCGGAAGGCGGCGGCGACCCGTTCGGCGCGGACATCGTCCTTCGACATGACAGCCGCAGCGAGGCCGAAGCGGGAATCGTTTGCAAGCTCGATTGCTTCGTCTTCCGTCGAGAACGGGCGGATGCAGAGGACCGGCCCGAAAATCTCCTCGCGCCACGCGTCGCTTTCCAAGGGCACGTCGGTCAGGATCGTCGGCTCGAGGTAGTAACCCCTGTCGAAACCTTCAGGGCGCTTGCCGCCGCATGCGATGGTCGCGCCGGCCGCTTTCGCCGCCTCGATCGCCCTGAGCACCTGCTCGTATTGGTGCCTGGAGACGAGCGGCCCGAGCAGTACGCCTTCCTCGAGGCCGTTGCCGATCATGATCTTTTTCGTCTCCTCGATCAGACGCGACAGCAGGCGATCATAGATCCGCTCCTGCACGAGGACGCGCGACGTGGCCGAGCAGACCTGACCCTGGTTCCAGAAGATCCCGAACATGATCCATTCGACCGCCTCGTCGATATCGGCATCGTCGAAAACGACGAAAGGCGACTTGCCGCCAAGTTCCAGGCTCACCCGCTTAATGTCGCGAGCCGCAGCAGCCATGATTTTCGAACCGACCGGACCGGAGCCGGTGAAGGCCAGCTTGTCGACCGCCTTGTGGTCGATGAGCGCCTGCCCGGCAACGGAGCCTGCCCCTGTCACGATGTTGAGGACCCCCGGCGGCAAGCCCGCCTCGTCGGCCACCGCCGCGAGTTCCAGTGCGGTAAGAGACGTAACCTCCGCCGGTTTCAGCACGACCGTGCAGCCGGCGGCGAGCGCCGGCGCAACCTTCCAGGCGGCCATCAGAAGCGGGTAGTTCCAGGGGATGATGGCGCCGGCAACACCGATCGGCTCCCTGACGGCCTTCGAGGTGAACCGGGCATCGGCGAGCGCGATCGGCTCCTCCGGATCGTTGTCGAGCTGTTCGGCAAGTCCGGCGTAGAAATCGAAGCAGCCCGCGGCATCGGCGACGTCCCAATCCGCTTCCGGAAGCGGCTTGCCGTTGTCGATAACCTCCAGCCTCGCGATCTCCCCCTGCCGTGCCCGGATGCCGTCGGCGATCGCCCGGAGATAGCGCGCGCGCTCTCGGCCGGAAAGCTTCGGCCAACCGTCCTTGTCGAAAGCACGGCGTGCCGCCGTGACGGCAATGTCCACATCCTCGGCGCTCGCTGCGGCTGCCTTGTGAATGACCTCTTCCGTGGCCGGATTGACGATCTCGAAAGTTCCGCCTTTGACCGGTGCCACCCATTTTCCGTCGATAAAGAGTCCGCTGCGCATTCTTCGCTCCATTCGTTCTGGTCGCCGCCCGTTCTGAGATCAGAACCGGTTCACGCGGTATGGTTTGATGTCGATCGGGAGTTGGGCGCCCGTGACGAGGTCGGCGATGAGCCGCGCGGTCGTCGCCGCATAGGTGAGCCCCAGATGCCCGTGACCCGTGGCGTAGAAGATGCCGGGATGCTTCGCCGAAGGGCCGATGATGGGCACCGTGTCGGGGAGCGCCGGCCGATGGCCCATCCACTCCGTGGCCTTCTCAGGTCGCAAATCCGGCAGGGCGTCCTGCGCCCGCCTGACGAGCACCTTTGCCCGCCGATAGTCCGGAGCGGCGTCGAGGCCCGCCATCTCCACCGTGCCGCCGACGCGGATGCCGCCGGCCGTCGGAGTGACCATGAATGCACGCGCCGGCCAGATCACCGAGTGGCGCATCGAAATGCCTGAAGCCATGATCTGGGTGTGGTATCCGCGTTCGGTTTCGAGCGGGATCGGCTCGCCGAGAAGTCGCGACAGCCTGCCTGTATAGGCTCCGGCGCATAGCACGATCGCGGATGCATCCAGCGAGCGACCCTCGTCGAGGCGCAGCCCTTTGACACCGTCCGCATGCCTGAAGCCGAGGACCTCCGCTTGCTCGATCCTGCCGCCCAGCGACAGGAATTTCTCACTCAGTTTCACCACGAGCTCGTACGGGTCGATGACGGAACGATTGTCGGGAAAAAGAACCGCCTTCTCGATCTTCGACGTCAATGCGGGTTCAAGGTCGCGAATCCCGGGCCCGTCCAGGATTTTGTGACGAAAGCCGAAGCGTTCGAGAACCTCTATATGCTCCCGGTCCGCCCGAAACTCGGCTTCGTCCGCATAGAGGCTGAGGCAGCCCTCCTCGGTCAACATGTCCTCAAGATCCGCCCTTCGGAGGAGAGGCAGAAGATCTTCGTAGACGCGGCTGCACAGCACGGCCCCTGCTGCCTCCAGCTCCCTCACACGCGACGGACGGCTCGCTTCGACAAACCGAAGAAACCAGGGCGCGAGTTTCGGCAGATAGGAGGGGCGGATGCGCACCGGTCCTTCCGGATCGACAAGCCATTTCGGCATCTTCGCCCAGACCGAAGGCCGCGAGGCGGGCATGAACTCCGTGATCGCGATCGAGGCCATATTGCCATAGGAGGCACCTTTGCCAGGCCCGTCGCGGTCGACCAGCACCACGTTCAGTCCGCGGCGCTGAAGCTCGAAGGCGATGGTGACACCGATGATGCCGGCGCCGACGACTGCGATGGGAGACACGATCTATCCTCTAATCCTGAGCGTGAGAACCGAAGAGCAACTTCCATTTCTCCCCCGGCTCTCAGGTCACGATGATCTTTGAGACGCGGGATGCGGGCGGATAACCGCACGCTTTTCGTCATCCCGCTCTAGCAGATCAGGATCGGCTCCATCGCGGCGCGGAACTCGGCTTTTTCATCCTCGGTCAGAGGACCGAGCGGCGCGCGGCACTCGCCCACGGGCAGACCCTGAAGCTCGCAACCATATTTGATCTTCTGGACGAACTTGCCGCTTTCGAGGATGTTCATCGCCCGGAAGAGCGTCTTCATCTGCTGACGTGCCGTGTCCAGATCGCCGGATTTGAACGTCCGGTCGAGGTCACAGCAGGCCTTGGCCATGCAGTTCGACGGTCCGCAGATCCAGCTCTCTGCTCCCCAGAACATGAAGTCGAGCGCGATGTCATCGGAGCCGGAAACCAGTTGAATGCGGCCGTCGTAGCGACTGGCGATGTCGATTGCGCGCTGCAGCACCCCGGAGCTTTCCTTGATGCCGATCACGCGCGGATTGTCGGCGAAGTGGTCCATCAGTTCGTAACCGATATCCGACCCATCCTTGGCCGGATAGGAATAGAGGACCAGGTTTACGTCCACGGCACCGAGCACGGTTTCATAGTGCCCGATCAGTTCGGCTTGCGTAGGCCGGGTGTAGAACGGAGGAGCGAGCAGCACAGTATCGTAGCCAATCTCTTTGGCGATCGCCGTCTGTTCTATGACCTCGCGGGTGGCCGACGCGTTGGTGCCGGCGATCAGAATTTCCCCCGGTCTGGCGAAATCCTTGACGAATTGCAGCACGTCGCGGCGCTCTTCAGTGGATTGGCTGAAATACTCGCCGGTCGAGCCGTTCGGAACCCAGCCTGTGACACCGGCGTCGCGCAGATGCGCCAGAAGCTTTTCAAAAGCCTTGAAGTCGACCCTGTTGTTCGCGTCGAACGGAGTGACGAGCGCGGGCATGACGCCAGACAGTTTCATGGAATATCTCCTTTAGAAAGAATTCGGTTCAGATGGCGAGCTTGGCGAGCACGCGCCGCTCGACGAGCGTGACTGCGCGCGTCAGCGGGAAGGCAATGACGAAGTAGATGAGGGCGACGACCGTCAGCACCTCGACCGGGCGCGCGGTGTTGTTGGAAATGTTCTGTCCGACGAACATCAGGTCGGCCATGCCGACTGCGGAGACGAGCGCGCTTTCCTTGAACAGGCTGACGCAATTCGACAGCAGCGTCGGGACGGCGCGCAGCACCGCCTGGGGCAGGATGACGCTCGTCACCTGAACCCGGCGCGGCAGGCCGAGCGCGACGCAGGCATCGAGTTGCTCGCGGCCGATGGATTTCAGCGATGCACGGAACGTCTCGCTGGTGATCGCGCCCATGTAGAGGGTGAGTGCGATCACTCCCGAGGCGAGATTGGAGAGCTCGACGCCGAGGATCAATGGCAGGCAGAAGAATATCCAGAAGAGCTGGATCAGCACCGGCGTGCCGCGGAAGAACTCGACATAGATGCCGGAAACAGTCCGCAGAATGCCGCTCCGCGATGCGCGGGCGAGACCGATGAAGAAGCCGAGGCTGCATCCGAGGACGACGCAGATCAGCGTCAGCTTGATGGTCATCCAGAGACCGAGCGCAAGGGCTTCCTGGAAGCGGAGGACGATGGAGAAGTCGAGAGCCATCAGTATTCTCCTCAACTCGTCATCAGCTGACGGCGGCGTTCGAGAAAGCCGACGATCTGCGAGACTGGGAACGAGACGGCGAAATAGACGAGCGCGACGATCGTGAAGGTCTCGATCGGCCTATAGGTCTCCGTCGCGAGCGTCTTCGCCTGATACATGAGGTCCTGTACTGCGACGATCGCGACCAGGGCGCTCTGTTGGAAGATGCCGATACCATTGGTGAGCAGGACCGGGATCGAAGCCCGAACCGCGGTCGGCAGGACGATATGGAGGGTGCGCTGGAGCGGATTGAGCCCGAGCGCGATGCCGGCATCGAGCTGTTCGCGTGGGACCGCCTGGATCGCGGCGCGGTATGCCTCGGCGTTGAAGGCCATCAGATTGAGGCCGAGTGCGAGGATGCCCATCGTCATCGATCCGAGGAAGACGTTGAACAGCATCGGCACGCAATAGAAGAACCAGACGATCTGCACGATGGCCGGCGTACACCGGAAGAATTCGACGAAAAGCACCGCCGGCACCCGTACCGGCGCAAAGCGGCTCATGATGAGGAGTGCCAGCGGAAATCCGAGCACGACGCCGATGAGATTGGCAGCGGCTGTCAATTGCAGCGTGACCATCAGCCCTTCCCATAGCGGCCCGAAGGAGATGGACTGGAAGTCGAACGTGTAATCCATCGCTCGCTCCTAGTGCCGGATATGGAAGACGCGGTCGATGAATTCGCGGGTGCGCTCTTCCTTTGGAGAACCAAGCACCTGCTCCGGCGGCCCGTCTTCAACCACGATGCCGCCGGCACAGAAGATGACGCGCGAGGCGATGTTCTTCGCAAACCACATGTCATGGGTGACGATCATCATCGGCATATCCTGGGCGGCAAGCTGCAGGATGACCTGCTCGACTTCGGCGACGAGTTCGGGATCGAGCGCCGAGGTCACCTCGTCGAACAACATCAACTTGGGGTCGAGCATCAGAGCGCGGGCGATCGCCACGCGCTGTTTCTGGCCACCGGAGAGCTGCGCCGGATAGGCATTGGCCTTTGCGCCAAGGCCAAAGCGCTCGAGCAGCGCCTGGGCACGCTTAGTGGCACTGGCTTTGTTCTCGCCGCGCACCTTGCACGGCGCGAGAATCAGGTTCTGAGTGACGTTCAGATGCGGGAACAACGTGTAATGCTGGAACACCATGCCGATCGAGCGCCGCACCTCGGTGTCGATGACGGTTTTCTTGTCGGCTCCCTGCGATGATATGTATGGCTTGCCGCCGAAGCTGATCGCACCGCTGTCGATCTTCTCGAGGCCCATCATGACGCGCAGCAGCGTACTCTTCCCGCCGCCGCTCGGGCCGATGACTACGACCCTTTCGCCGGGCTTCATTTCGATGTCCAAGCCCTTGAGCACCTGGATATGCGGTCCATAGCTCTTGTGGAGAGACTGGATTTTGACAAGGGGGGCACTGAAGGACATGGTCATCGCCGATCTCGCTGGTCAAAAGAAGGGATGAGAGGCCGGGCAAACGGTGGCGTGCCCGGCCCGGCCCTCGTCATTGAGCGCTCTTGAGCACTTCGTCGACGGCCTTGCGGATCAGCTCATCCACGTGACCGGTCGCGACCTTTTCCTCGAGAAAGATGTTCAGCACTTCGACGTCGGCCGCCGACAACCGATGCGGCATGCCGAATGCAACGCCTTGCTTCGCCAGTGCCGGCGTCGGGTTCAACGCAACCGCCCACTCGGGATTGGACTGGGTGAAGAGTTGATTGGTGTCGGAGGCATCGACGAGGATATCTGCGCGCCGCGATACGAGGGCGAGTCGTGTTTCATCGTTGCCGGGAAGCCGGAGAATCGTCGCGTTCTTGATCGCGGCGGTAATCGCCTTGTCCTGCGCAGTCCCGGACATGACGGCCAGCGTCACGTCCTTCTTGTCGACGTCGGCAACGGACGTCGCGCCGCTTGGGACCTTGGGGTTTTCCTTATTGTAGGCGAGCGAGATCTGATATTCCATCGCGGGGATCGAGAACTGCACGGCCATAGCGCGGGCCGGCGTCCTGTTCAGCGCAAGGGAGAGGTCCCATTTTCCCGCCTGGAGTCCGGCGACGATGTTGTCCCAGCTCGTGTCCACGAATTCCGCCTTCACTTTCAATGCATCGGCGAACTCGCGGCAAAGATCGGCAAAGAAACCGGAATATTCCCCGGAAGCCGGGTCGCGCATGACGTAGGGCGGTGCGACCGCGGCGCCGCAACGAAGAACGCCGGCTTTCTGTACGCCTTGCCAGTAGCCATCGGCGGTTTCGGCCGAGGCGGCAGCGGTTGAAAGTCCAGTCATCAAGGCAAGCGCAGGCAGCACCCGCAGCACGGGCGAAAGCATCTTCGAAAGCATCGTCGTTTCCTCTGTTTGACGTGCGCGTGACGCGCGGTTCCTCTCGCCGGCTTGGAGCCGATCTTCAGTTTTGGTGTCGTCTTCGTGTCGACATTCGAATTAATGTCGTCTCTGTGTCGACATTGTCAAGCGGAAAAATTACATTGTCTTGGGATGCGCGTTCTGGCGTTATGCAGCCGGACAACGGGAAAGGGACGTAAGTGTCTGAGGAAACAGAGACGAAACGGGCGAAGGGTACCGGCTGGAAAAGCGTCTACGAGACGTTGCGGAACGAGATTCTGGCGCTGACCATCCCCCCCGGCCAGCTTCTCGACGAAAACACGCTCGCCGAGCGGTTCGACATGTCGCGCTCACCCGTTCGCGAGGCGTTGATCCGGCTTGCCGGCGAGGACCTCGTCGTCACGCTTTCCAACCGCAGCACCATCGTCGCGCCGATCGAGGTCGGAACCTTCCCGAAATATGTTGAAGCGCTTGATATCGCGCAACGCATGAACACCCGCCTTGCCGCCGAACTGAGGACAGAGGCTGATCTGAAGGCGATCGCCAGGCGGCAGAAGGAGTTCGAAGCGGCGGTGAAGTCAGGCAATCATCTGCAGATGTCGGAGGCGAACAAACAATTCCACATTGCGATCGCCGCGGCCGGCAAGAACCCTTATCTCGCCGCGTTCTACGAGCGACTGTTGAACCAGGGGCAACGGATGCTCCATCTCCATTTCGAGTATCTGGAGCGAACGCATGAAGGATATCTGCTGACGGACGAGCACAATCTGATGCTCGAGGCGATCCGGGTGAAGAACGTCGACCTCGCCGACGAGCTGGCGCATGCCCATACGCGGCAGTTCCAGCAGAATTTCATCGACTTCATGCGCGAAAACTACACGACGGACGTCTCGCTCGGCCGGCGTAAGGCGGCAGAGTAGAACACGAGCCTGCCGACCCGCTGGGAATCGCAGCGAGCTCACATCATTGCGGGGAACTCAGGCCAGCGATACCTGGCGCGTCTCGGCGTCGATCAGAAAGGCCGCAACGGCAGCCACGAGCAGAAGGCCGGCAAAGATGCCGATGGCGAGACCGAAACTCTGCGCCACCACCAGTCCCATCAGCGATGGAGCAAGCAAGCCGCCGAGCCGGGCCATGGCGCCGGCAGCACCCATTCCCGTCGCCCGCGATGCCGTCGGATAGAGTTCCGGCGTATAGGCATAAAGCGCGCCCCAGGTGCCGAGCAAGGCGAAGCTCATGATCAGGAGCGAAGCCGCGATCAGCGTTGCAGTGCCGGCAATCACAAAGAGCAGGCAGCCAAGTGCCGAGAGGAGGCAGAAGCCTATCAGCGTAGGCCTTCGGCCCCATTTCTCGACCCCGTAGGCGGCCAGCGCGTAGCCGGGGATCTGCGCCAACGCCAGGACGACGAGGAAGCCGTAGCCCCGAACGAACCCGAAGCCTTCGCCCGCGAGCCGCGGAGGCATCCAGGTAAAGACGCCATAATATGATATCGAGACCAGAAACCAGATGGCCAGGATCATCAGGCTGCGCTTCCGAAGATCGACCGAAAAAATGCCGGCGCTCTGCGCTACCGGCGACGGCACGAGCGATGCATCGACACCAAGCTGCGTCTTGCCGTTGACGACGAGGATCCGATCGACGATGGCCTTCGCCTCGGAGGTCTTTCCGCGGCGAAGCAGATAGAGCGGCGATTCCGGCACCAGGAAACGCAGCCCCAGGCCGATCAGCGCCGGCAGTGCAGTCACGGCGAAAATGTAGCGCCAGGCGTCCGCTACCCCGGCGAGGCTCGCACCCCATGCGGCGAGCGCCACGATGAGCGTGCCGACGGCCCAGAAGCCCTCCAGCATCACCAGCCAGCGGCCGCGATTGCGAGCAGGCAGAAACTCCGCCATCATCGCATAGTCGACCGGCAGAGTTCCCCCCACCGCCGCGCCGGTGAGGAACCGCAGCAGAAGCAGGACGGAAAAATCCTGTGCAAAGACCGACAGCAGGCCGAAGACTGCGTCGCAGGCGACGGTGGCAATCAGGACGCGCCGGCGGCCGATGCGGTCCGCAAGCCTGCCGAAACCCGCGGCGCCGAACAACATTCCGAGAAAGAACAGCGTGCCCGTCTGCAGCGCCTGCGGAACCGACAGCCCGAAAGTGGCGGCGATCGATGCGGCTGTGAATCCGACCGCCAGCACCTGCATCGCGTCGGCAGCCCAAACCAGACCGAAAATGGCGATGAGGCGGCGCTGGTAGGCGCCGGTTCCGGCGCGGTCGAGCGCATCGTCTATCGTGATTGTCGTCATTCGCCCTTTCTCCGGTTCGGCGGACCGCCGCAATCCGGAGAAGTCCGCGTGGATCGGCTGCCGGTTACAGACGTCGGCTGCCGCAGCTCAATTCGATATACGCTCCTACTTCTCGCATCGAAGGGAGGATGGCAAGCCGAGCGGGCGCCGGTGAGGCGGGATCAGCGTGAACCCCGGTCGAATGTCCCCGGGCTGACACCGCGCTGCCGCAGGATGCTCCTGGCGATCTTCTCGGTCGGGGTGCGCGGAAGCGGCGCGTCCGTGATCTCGAGGTAACGAGGGACCATATGGCGCGGCGCCAGCGCGCGGAAATGGTCGAGCAGTTCCGCCGGCGTCAGCGTCGAGCCCGGCCGGCGCGAAGCGACCACCATGATGTCCTCCTCGGTGAACTCGGACACGACGCCGAATGCGGCGCTCTCGACGACATCGGGATGCGCTTCGGCCAGCGTTTCCACTTCATAGGCAGAGATATTCTCGCCCCGGCGCCGGATGGCCTCGTTCAGCCGGTGCTTGAAGTAGAGCCAGCCATCCTCGTCCATCACCCCCGCATCGCCGGAATGGTACCAGAGGTTTCTCAGAGTCTGCACCGTCTTGGTGTCTGCCTGGTAGTAGCCAGAAAACATGCTCCAGCTCTTTTTCGGCCGCGAGACGATCTCGCCGACCGTGCCCGGCGGCAGCGGTCTGTCCTTTTCGTCGACGACGGCCACTTCCCAGTCGGGGTGCGGCTTTCCGCAAGAGCCCGGCCGCGTGGCATCCACCGTATCGAGGGTCACGAAGCTGGTTTCCGTCTGGCCGTAACCAGTGACGAGGCGCATGCCGAAGCGCTGCTCGAAGGCCTCCTTTTCCGGCACCATGGGAATGCACTGGCAAACCCGCACCGGATTATCCTTGTCGCTTTCGCAGGGCGCCGCCCGCATCAGTATGACGGCCATGGCTCCGAGGAGATTGGTCGCGCTCGCACCACTTTCACGAAGCTGCTCCCAGAAACGCGAGGCGCTGAACCCTTCGACCAGCGTCGCCCGGGTGCCGTAGATCAAAGGCAAGTAGACGCCGAACATCTGGGCATCGGTATGAAACAGCGGCAATGCCGAAAAATAGCTGTCGTCGGTGCTGTATCCGAGATTGGCGGCCATGGCCGCCGCCCATGAATAGCAATGATGATGCGACATCAGGGCGCCCTTGGCGGGGCCGGTCGTACCGGAAGTATAGAGGATCGCCATCGGGTCGGAATAATGCAGCCCTGCAAGGTCGACGGTCGGCAGGGAGGCCAGGCATTCCTCGAAGCGGAGGATGCGGTCGATCCGCAGGCCGGCCGCACGCGCTTCGGCGGGATCGACCCCGACCAGGACGAGGGTACGCAGGTCCGGCAGCCTCTGCTCCAACCTTGCGAGCTCGATCACGCCACGCGCGTCGGTGACCAGCACCCCCGCCCCGCAATTGTTCAGATTGTGCCAGAGCAGTTCGCCCTTCAGATCGGGATTGTTCGGCACTTCGATGGCTCCGAGGTTCGAAACCGCAAACCAGGTCGCCACGAGTTCGAAGCAATTGGGAAGCAGCATCGCAACCCGGTCGGACCTGCCGATGCCCAGCATGCGAAGACCGCTCGCAAGTCGCCAGGAGACATCGAACATCTCCTCGAAATTCGCCCGGCGCCCGCAAATATCGAGAAAGGGCGCCGATCCCAAACGCTCGGCCTGACGGAGAAGGATCTTCGGCAGGACGCGGTCTTCGATCTCGTCGTCGTGCATGCCCGGAACGGGCGAGCGGGAAACGGTGACTGTTGTTTGCGACACGGTCAAAACTCTTTTGCTCTTGCCTGCGCCTGCGGAGAGAGGAAACCACGAACCGTGGCTGCGGTCTCTCGTGCCATAGCGTCCTGAAGGGTTGAGTGAAGGCCGGCATTGATGGCGCGCTTGGCGTCCGCGACAGCGTCTGCGGGACGCTCCGCGATCCTCAGAGCCAGTTCCCGCGCCTCCTCCAGCAGGCGATCGTCCGGGACGACCTTCCAGGCGATGCCGACGTCCAGCGCCTTCCTCGCATCGTGCCGCTCGCCGAGCATGAGAAGCTCCTTCGTCACTTGTGGCCCGACCTGCTTCGTCAGCAATGCGGTTACGCCTCCCGTCACGAACAAGCCGTAGGTCACCTCGGGAAAGAACCAGCGGGCACTTTCGGAAAACAGCCGGAAATCGCAGTTGATGGCCCATTCCAGCGCGCCTCCGACGCACCAGCCGTGCACGGCCGCAATCACGATCTTGCGCGACTGCATGATCTGGAGCGTGATGTTCTGAATGGCCTCGACCCAGGCTCGCGTATCCGCCTCGCAAGCGGTCTGCGCATCGAGATCCTTGAGGTCGTCGCCGGAACAGAACGCCCTGCCCTCGCCATGAAGAATCACGGCGCGTATGCCTTCGTCCGCTTCCGCGTCGGCGAGCGCCCGGGAGAGCCCGTCGACGAGCTGCCGATTCATCGCATTCAGCCGCTCCGGGCGATTCAGCCTTACCCAGGCGACCGCTCCCTCGTTCTTGGAGATGACAGTGTTGTTCATCGCCTCCCTCCTCACACGATCATTGGCTCGGCATAGGAGCCCCAGACCTCCCGAAGAGCGCCGCAGATCTCACCGAGCGTCGCCTTGGCCTTCACCAGTTCGATCGTTTTCGGCAGCAGATTGACGTCTTCGTATTGCGCCTGCTCGGCAAGCTCCTTCAGGAGGCGCTGGACGCGCCCGTTGTCACGGTTCGCCCTCAGGGCGTTCAGACGGTCGATTTGCAGCTGCGTGCAATGCTCGTCATAAGGATGAATGTGCACATCCGCCGTACTGGTCGCCGGATCGGCGTATTTGTTCACGCCGACCGAAATCTTTTCTCCCGAGTCGATTTTCTTGAAGGTCGCATAGGCGGAGTCGGCGAGCTTCTGCTGGAACCACCCCTCCTCCACCAGCTTGATCGCGCCGCCCCGTTCGTCGATTTCATCGAGCATCTTCCAGACTTCGCCCTCCATGTCCTTCGTCAGCCGCTCGATGAAGTAGGAGCCGCCGAGAGGATCGATCACCGAGGTCACGTTGATCTCTTCGCGGATGATCTGCTGGGTTCGGATGGCGAGCTTCATCGCCTCCTCGGTCGGGATGGCGAAAGCCTCGTCCAGACCGTTGGTATGCATGCTCTGGCATCCCCCGAGCACGGCGCCGAGCGCCTGAATGGCGGTTCGCATGAGGTTGTTGTGGTGCTCGACCTTGGTCAGGCTCATGGCAGCGGTCTGCACATGCACGCGCAGACGCATGGACTCCGGTCTGCGTGCGCCGAAGCGCTCCGACATGATCTTGGCATAGACGCGCCGCGCGGCCCGGAACTTGCAGATCTGCTCGAAGAAGTCCTGATGACTGATGAAAAAGAACGACAGGCGAGGGGCAAACTCGTCGATATCCATGCCGGCCTTGGTCACCTCTTCGCAATAGGCGATGGTGAAAGCCATGATGAAAGCGATTTCCTGAAGCGCGTTCCCGCCGACATCCGAGAGGTGATATCCGCTGAGGCTGACGGGATTGATCTTCGGGGTGGCGCAGGCGCTGTGCATGATGAGGTCGCGCAGCAGCCGGACGGCCGGCCGGACCGGGTAGATCCATTCCTTCTGGGCAACGTATTCCTTGAGCGGGTCGGCCTGCAGCGTGCCGGTGAGCTTATGCAGGTCGCAACCACGCTGTTCCGCCACCGTGACGAACATGGCGTAGATGACCCAGGCTGAGGGATTTATGGTGAGAGAGACCGAGATCTTCTCGAGGTCGATGCCGTCGAACAGGCGGTCGACGTCGTCCACCGTGTCGATGGCGACGCCGACACGCCCGACCTCGCCGAAGGCCATAGGGTCGTCGGAATCGAGCCCCAGCAAAGTCGGAAGGTCGAAATCGGTCGAAAGACCGGTCTGACCCGTCTGGATCATGTATTTGTAGCGCTGGTTGGTCGCCTCGGGGTTGCCGAAGCCGGCGACCTGGCGGATGGTCCAGGGCCGGCCCCGATACATGGTCGGATAGACGCCCCGCGTGAAGGGATAGGCGCCCGGAAAACCGAGCTCGCTTGCGGGAATATCGGCAATGTCGGCCGCCGTATAGACCCGCTTCAGCGGGATGCCGCATTCCGCCTCAAACACCGGCTTCTCCTCCGGCCGCCTTTCGAGAGCGGCGGCTAAAGCGCCCTCCTCCCATTCGGTCTGTCTTCGCCGGATGTCTTCGATCGCCGCTCCCGAGAACAGTTTCACGTCGTCCATGAGTCGTCCTCCCAACCCAGCAGAGCGCGCGCGGCGACGGACGGATCGATTCGCCGGTCCGCCACGGCTCGAACATGCCGCTCGAGCGTCTCTGGCTCCCGCTGAAATTTCTGCTGAAACAGGTGCCTGGCCGTTCCGAGAATGCGCGTCCTGCAGATGTTGCGCTGACGGTCGGCCAGTTCGCCACTTCCGTTCAGATGCGCCCAGTGCTCCCCGATGGTGTTCTTCAATTCGCGGATGCGTTCGCCCGAAACGGAGCTGACCGGCAGGACAGGCCGCTTCCAGTCCGAACCGGTGCCGTCTCCGCCAAGCGCCATCATCCCCCGAAGCGCCGACACCGTTGCCGATGCCTCGGGCTTGTCGCATTTGCTGACGGCGTGAATGTCCGCGATTTCCAGGATGCCGGCCTTGATCGCCTGTATGTCGTCACCGAGGCCGGGCGCGGACAGGACGACGATCGTGTGCGCCGCCGCGACCACCTCCACCTCGTCTTGTCCCACTCCGACCGTTTCGATGATGATCGGCGAATAACCCGCCGCGTCGAGGATATCGACGGCCTGGAGTGTCGAGCGCGCCAGTCCGCCGAGGTGACCTCGGGTCGCCATGCTGCGCACGAAGGCATTGCCCGCCGCGGCCGCATCGCTCATCCGGACGCGATCGCCCAGTATTGCGCCACCCGAAAACGGGCTGCTCGGATCGACCGCAATGACGCCGACCTTGTGGCCTTCGGCGGCATAGGCCTTGATCAGGGCGGAAACGAGCGTGGACTTGCCTGCGCCCGGGACGCCGGTAATCCCGACGACATGAGCTCTTCCACCGCGCTTGTAGAGTTCGCCCAGGGCAAAGGTCGCTTCCCTGTGCCCCTCTTCGGCGCGGGAAATCATCCGGGCAATGGCGATCGGCCGCCCGGCCAGGACGCCCTCGGCCAACTCCGTGGAGGGCGTGTAGACCCCGCGCTTCGCCGATCCGGGCTGCGTGACGACGGTCATATGCGGCCACGGGCGGCAACGAGGTCGGCAATCGCCGTGACGATCACCTCCGCACGCGCCTCCTGCGGAACGATCGCATCGACGCCGCATTCCAGCAAGGCGGGATAGTCCTGCTCGGGGATCACGCCGCCGGCGACCACGAAAACGTGCTCCGCGCCCTCCTCGCGAAGGCAGCGGCACAATTCGCGAAAGAGCGGGACATGCGACCCCGAAAGAAGGCTGACGCCGATGACGTCGACATCCTCCTGGATCGCCGCCGCGACGACGTCCTTTGGCGACTTGTAGAGCCCCGTATAGACCACTTCCATGCCGGCATCGCGCAGAATGCGCGCCACCACTTTGGCGCCGCGGTCATGGCCATCGAGGCCCAGCTTGGCGACAAGGACACGAATGGTGTCGGCCGCGTGCGACGGAGTTTCGGCTCCGTCGCCAAGGCCATCGCCGGTGCGATTCGTTTCGGTCATCGGCTGCCTTCCCTATTCTGCCGCAAGATCGGGAAGGCCCGCGCCGAGAGACAGAGCCGCTTCGATGGACTGCGTGATGATGCCCAGCCCGAGGTCGATCTCCTCCTCGGAAATCGTCAACGGCGGCGCGATACGGAACACGCCGCCCATGCCGGGAAGCTTGACGATGTTCATGCTCAATCCCCGGCGGAAAGCCTCGGCGGCGATCCTGCCGCCAAGCTCGTGATCGGCGCTCCTGCTCGGGCCCGGCTTAACGATCTCGACGCCGAGCATGAGGCCGCGGCCGCGAACGTCGCCGACGCATTCGAACCTCTGCTTCAGTTGCGACAGCCCGTCGAAGAGCTTCGCGCCTGTCAGGCGGGCGCGGTCGACGAGCCCTTCCTCGGCAACGACATCGAGCACGGCCAGCCCTACCGCGGCCGGCAAGGGATCCGACACATGGGTCGTGTAGAAGAGGAAACCCTTCTCATGTGCCGCGTCTTCGATCTCGGCGGTCGTCATCACGGCGGAAAGCGGCAAGCCGGCGCCGATCGTCTTCGAAAGCGTGAGTATGTCGGGCGTGACGCCATCGCGCTGGAATGCGAACATGCTGCCGGTCCGGCCGATCCCGGTTTGCGCCTCGTCCAGAATCAGCAGCATTCCGCGCGCGTGGCATTTCTCCTTCAACGCTGCGAGATAGCCCTGAGGCAATTCGAGCATTCCGCCGCTCGACAGGATCGGCTCGGCTATGAAGGCGGCGAGGCTGCCGGTCGACTGGCTGTCTATGAGCGCGAAGGCATCCTCCAGTTCCGTCTCCCAGTCGAGGCTGCCGTCCGGATGGCGAAAGCGCGGACGGAACGCGTTGGGCGCGGGAATGGTGAGCGAGCCGACCATCGCGGGGCCATATCCCCTGCGGCCGGCACTGTACGTGGCGGAACTCGCCGCGCCCGTCATGCCGTGCCAGCTTTTGGAAAAGGCGACGATTTCATGCCTGCCGGTGACCAGCTTGGCCATGCGGATCGCCGCCTCGTTGGACTCCGCCCCGGTCGAAAGCAGCATGACCCTGTCCAGACCGGGCGCCAGCGCGGCCAGGCGCTCTGCCAGGTCGACGACAGGCCGCGACAGCATTCCGCTGAACAAATGCGCGACCTTTTCCATCTGTCGCTGGACGGTTTCGACGATCCGCGGATGGGAATGGCCGACCAACGCACTCATCTGTCCCGATGTGAAATCGAGGATGGGCCGATCGTCCGCATCGAAAACGAAGGAGCCCCGGGCCCGCTCGATGATCGCCGGGTCGAAGCTTCCGCCATAGCGTATCAGATGCCTGCTCGCGGCCGCCCAGAAGGCGGGATCCTGATTTTTCGACATTGTAAGCCTCCCAACACCTGGGAATCGATAGCGGCTGACAAGTTCTGTGTAAAATTGATAGTATTGGGATTCAGATATAAGGAAAACTGATATGCACGGACCGCTCGACCTTCGCCTGCTGATCACCTTCGTGCATGCTGCCCATTCCGGGTCGCTGAGCGCGACGGCGGTGCAGGTCGGGCGGACGCAGTCCGCGGTCACGATGCAGATGCAGCGGCTCGAGGAGATGCTCGGCCAGAGCCTGCTGCATCGCAGCGGCAGCGGTGTTCGGCTCACCGGCAGCGGCGAACGCTTCCTCGCTCATGCCGAACGCATCCTGAAAATGCACGACGAGGCGGTGTCGGCCTTTTCCGAGAAGGGTTTGCACGGCTCCATGGTTTTCGGCAGCCCGGAGGACTATCTGATATCCTTCTTTCCGGCGCTCCTGAGGAGCTTCGGCACAAAATACCCCGACGTCGAAATCAAGGTCGTATCCGCTCCCACGGCCGAATTGCGGACGCTTCTGCAATCGCACAAGGTCGATCTCGCGCTGGTTTCGACACCCAACCTGAACGACGTCGAAACCATCATCAGAACGGAGCCGCTCGCCTGGGTCGGCAGCAAGCCGGCGCTGGAGCTGCATGATTTCGGCGACACGGTGCCCCTGGCCCTGCCGGCGTCGAACGCCATGGACCATCGCGCAGCCCGGGAGGCGATGGCGCGTGCCGGATTGCGCTACAAGATATCCTATGCGAGCAACAGTCTTGCTGGTCTGATCGGTCTTGCACGCTCCGGACTTGCCGTCAGCGTCATGACGCAGGAAGCCGTTCCGCCGGATCTCCACATCCTGAATGCGCCGCTTCCGGAACTGCCGCATCTGGGCATCTTGCTGGCGTTCGCTGACGCCGACCACCAATCTCCCGCGGTCGCGGCCTTCGCCGAACATGTTCGGGCGGTCTTGCCAACGCTTTGAGGTATGGATCTGATTTCCGTCGCCGGATTGCGGCTGCGGCGAGCCCCTCTCCTGCCGCAGCCATGATGTTCACGAACGCCGCACTTCATGCAACCGTCGGTGCTCTATTTCTGAAAATAGGTCGGCCTTCCGTCCTCGCCCTTTTTCCATTCGTAGATCACATAATCCGGACGCGTGATATCGCCCTTGTCGTCATAACCGATCTCACCCAGGACGGTCGACCACGGTCCGCCCGCCTTGATGGTTTCGGCGACCTTCTGCGCGTCGTCGGCCGAACCCGTTTTCTCGATGGCCGCGGCAACGATCTGCACGGCGATATAGGCGTAGAGCGTATAGGCTTCCGGCTCGAAGCCGGCGGCACGGAAGGTTTCGACCACCTCCTTGGCGGCCGGATTGCGCCGCGGATCGGGAGCGAAGGTGTTCAGGGTCCCGACGACTGCGTCGCCGGCGATCGATGCCAGTTCGCTGGAAACCATGCCGTCGCCGGAAAAGAGGGTGGCGCCGAGCCCCTGATCGGCGGACTGTCGCATGATCAGGCCGGCCTCGGTATGCAGTCCTCCGAAGTAGATGAGCGTCACGCCGGCATTCTTCATCTTGGCGATCAGCGCCGAGAAGTCCTTCTCTCCGGCGGTAATTCCCTCGTAAAGCACTTCTTCGATGCCTGAGCCGTTCAGCACCTGCTTCGCCACGTCGACGATACCTTGCCCGTAGGGCGTCTTGTCGTGAACGATCGCTATCTTGTCCCCGTGAAAATTGGCGGCGATGTACTCGCCCGCGACCTTGCCCTGCTGGTCGTCACGCCCGCATGTGCGGAACGTGTTCCAAAGGCCGCGCTCGGTGAACTGCGGATTTGTCGATGCGGGCGTGATCTGGAGCACACCGTTTTCCGCATAGACTTCCGAAGCGGGGATCGATACGCCGGAATTGTAATGCCCCACGACGTAGCGGACGCCGTCCGCGACGAACTTGTTGGCAACCGAAATGCCCTGCTTGGGGTCCGAAACGTCGTCCCCGATGACGATCTTGAGCTTTTCGCCAAGCACACCGCCGGCGGCGTTGACGTTGGCAACGGCACGTTCCGCGCCCTTGACGAACTGCGCTCCGAAAGCAGCGTTCGGACCCGTGACCGGACCGGCGACACCGATCAGGATGTCGGCCCAGGCAGTGCCTCCGGGTGCGACGATCGACGTCGCGACCACGGCGGACAAGAGTAGTTTCTTCATTGTTGCGCTCCCAGTACTGCTGCGGGCCCCCGATGAAGCCTCCTGCGCTGCCCACTCGTGACGCAGAAAGCCGTCTGGCGCGCAGAGATACGCGTCAGGCATTCCGTACCGGCGACTTTGGATCGTATTGTTCCCTGGACGGGCCTCTTCTATGTCTCCGAGGCATCGGCGCCCGCCAATGCCCGCCACCCTCCACCTACTAGGCGCGCCGCCCGTGCGTGCTGCGCCCTGTCCTCCCTCAGCCTGATATCTCCACCGCCACCGCGGTCGCCTCACCGCCGCCGATACAGACGGAAGCTATGCCGCGTCTGAGGCCGCGGCGGCGCAGCGCATTGACGAGCGTGACGATCACCCGGGCGCCCGAGGCGCCGATTGGATGGCCCAGTGCGCAGGCGCCGCCGTGGACGTTCACCTTTTCCGCGGCAAGGTCCAGTTCGCGCATTGCCGCCATCGGCACGACGGCAAAGGCCTCGTTGATTTCGAAGAGATCGACCTCACCGATGTCCCAGCCGATGCGCAGGCAGAGTGCCTTGATCGCTCCGATCGGCGCCGTCGGAAAGAGACTGGGGGCATCCGCATGGGTGGAGTGACCGCAGATCGTCGCCAGAGGCGCGATGCCCTTTTGATCCGCCGCCGACCGGCGCATCAGCACCAGCGCCGCCGCGCCGTCCGAAATCGAAGAGGCATTGGCAGCCGTGATCGTGCCGCCGTCGCGAAAAGCCGGTTTCAACAGGGGAATCTTGTCGAGCCGCGCCTTTTGCGGTTGCTCGTCCAGGCTGACGGTTCGCTCCCCCTTGCCCGAGGCGATGTTCAAGGGGACGATCTCCTCCGCAAAGCTGCCGTCGGCACTTGCCTTTTGCGCCTTCTCGAGGGACGCAATGGCATACTCATCCTGAGCGCTGCGGGTGAATTGGTAGGCTTCGGCGCAATCCTCGGCAAACGTGCCCATCAGGCGCCCCTTGTCATAGGCATCCTCGAGGCCATCGAGGAACATGTGGTCCAGCACCTTCTGGTGGCCGATGCGATAGCCCTGCCGCGCGCGGTCCAGCAGATAGGGGGCATTGGTCATGCTTTCCATGCCGCCCGCAACCACGATCGAGGCGGAATCCGCCTTGATCAGGTCGTGTGCCAGCATCGCCGCCTTCATGCCCGAACCGCACATCTTGTTGACGGTGGTCGCGCCGACGCCGGGAGGAAGGCCCGCAGCGAGCGCAGCCTGACGGGCTGGCGCCTGTCCCTGTCCCGCGGTCAGCACACAACCGAACATCACCTCATCGACCGCATCCGGGGCAAGCCCGGCGCGCTTCAGAGCATCGGCAATCGCGGCCGCCCCTAGCTCGGCGGCGCAAAGGTCCCTCAACTCACCTTGGAAACTGCCAAGCGGGGTTCGGGCCTGCCCGACGATGACCACAGGATCCTGCTTGTTCATTCGAACCTCCCTGCATGGCCATGCTTACCGGGGCGCCATGCGCAAAGCCCCGTCGAGGCGGATGACCTCGCCATTAAGCATCGTATTCTCGCAAATATGCTTCACGAGGGCGGCATATTCCTCGGCCCGACCAAGACGCGGGGGAAAGGGCACACTTGCCGCGAGCGCGTCCTGAACATCCTGAGGCATACCGGCCATCATCGGCGTATCGAAGATGCCAGGCGCGATGGTGACGACGCGAATTCCAAAACGCGCGAGCTCGCGCGCGGCCGGAAGCGTCAGCGCGGCGACGCCGCCTTTCGACGCAGCGTAGGCGGCCTGGCCGATTTGCCCGTCGAAAGCGGCGATCGAGGCGGTATTGACGATCACCCCCCGCTCTCCGTCGGCGTCCGGCACTCCCTGCGACATGACCTCGGCGGCAAGCCGTATCATGTTGAATGTCCCGATCAGATTGACGGCGACCGTGCGGGCGAAACTGCCCAGTGCGTGCGGGCCGCTCCTGCCGAGAATCTTCTCGCCGGGCGCAGTGCCGGCACAATTCACCAATCCGTGGACGTGCCCGAATTCCTGCTTCGCAAACACCAGAGCGGCGGTGGCGTCGGCCTCACTCGTCACGTCGGCATTTCGGAAGCACACCGCCGCGCCGAGTTCGGCGGCAAGCTCCTCTCCCGCTTGAGGCTTCAGGTCGAGCCCCAGCACCCTCGCGCCCTCCTGAGCCAGCATGCGCGTCACAGCCGCGCCAAGTCCGGAACTGGCCCCCGTGACGATAAAGACGCGGCCCTTGAGTTGCATAGGCTCCGGCTCCAACTTTTTCCAACCGGGATGATGCAGAGGAGAAATATGGTATGCAATGACCGAATGACTCAGATTACGTGATCGCTTTTGCAATGTTCGACGAGAGGGACGTCGCCCATGGAACGCCGGATGATCGCCCCATGTTTCATGGACGACACGCTCGAATGCCTCCGGCGCCATGGAGTGGATGCCGAACCCCTCCTTGCACAAGCCGGCCTGCCATCCGTCGTCACCGGTCCGGTTTCGGCCGAACAATACGGCGCCTTCTGGCATGCGGTGGCACAGGCGATGGATGACGAGTTTTTCGGCGAGGGCGCTCGGCCGATGCGCGCCGGCAGCTTCGCATTGCTGTGCCACGCCATTCTTTCGACCGTGACGCTCGAACATGCGCTGCGGCGAGCGCTGCGCTTCCTCAGGGTGGTCCTCGAGGAACCGCATGGCGAGCTGGTCGTCGAAAACGGTCTGGCACAGATTGTCCTGAAGGACGCCGGCGCGACGCGCTCGGCCTTCGCCTATCGTACCTTCTGGATCATCCTGCATGGCGTCAATTGCTGGCTGATCGGACGCCGGCTTCCGATCCGCTGGGTCGACTTCCGCTGCAGTGCGCCCCCCGCCGGAACCGATTATCGGCTCTTCTTCGGCGCGCCCGTCCACTTCGATCAGCCCCGGACGCGGCTCGTTTTCGATGCCGAGTACCTGAAACTGCCGCCCATTCGTGACGAGCGGGCACTGAAGCACTTCCTCCGTCATGCGCCTGCAAATATTCTAGTGCGCTATCGCCACGACGCAGGATTGTCCGCGGCAATACGCCAGCGGCTCCATGCCACGGCTCCGTCCGCCTGGCCGGGTTTCGAGGCGCATGCCGCGCGCATGCGGATTGCAGCGCCGACCCTTCGACGGAGATTGAAGCAGGAGGGCCAGACCTATCGATCGATCAAGGAGGACCTGCGCCGGGCGCTTGCGATGGAAGCCCTCGCCGACGGCCGGACGAATGTGGCCCAGCTTGCCGTCGAGCTCGGCTTTTCCGAGCCGAGCGCCTTTCACCGCGCATTCCGGAAATGGACCGGAAAGTCCCCGGCGCAATTCCGGCGCAATGCAACGCGGACGGAATTCTCGGAAAGCACTTCACCACGGAAACGCAGTCAGCCCCAGGAGAGCTGATCTTTAGGCAGCCGGCCACTTGGATCGTACACGTCCACGCGATGCGGCAAATCCGGTCCCCACGTCCAAAGTACGAGATTCCGGTCTTCCGCTTCGGTCCCCGGTGCGAAACTCGGAACCAGGATGCCGGCGGTCCCGCGCGGATGGAGACGGTCGTAAATGGCCCAGGAGGCCGGACGCCTCCCCTCGGCAAGCGCGCCCGCCCAGCTGCAGGCCATCTCCTCGAGCGATACTCCGTGTTCCGCCCTCCCCCTCTCGGTCGTCAGATCAGCGATGTCGGCGCAATCGATGTCGTAGGAGCAAAGCACGCAAGGATCGATACGATGGGCGAAGCCCTGATTGGCCTCCTTGACCGCTGTCATGATGCTGAGTGCAAGGTAAAGCGTCTTCACGCCCTTCGGGTTGAAGCGTGCGCCCTTTATTGCCGCGCCATCGCCGGATATAGGCTTGAAAGCCCAGCGTGGGTCATGCGCGCGATAGCAGGTTCCGGTGAACCTCAAGCAAAGCCCCCGAGGGCCATGTGGTCGAGATAATCGCGCACGGCCGCCGCCTTGCCGTCCTTCACCAGAGCTTCGGCCGTTCTTCCGCCGAATGCCGGGAGGGGCTGGGCGCGATACCACGCCATTGCCTGCTCCTTGCCGCCCGCCCAGTCGGTGACGCGGCTGATGATCTCGAGCATTTCGCGGAGGCGGTTCTGCGTCTTCGTCGCCCGACTGCGCTCCAGCCGGTAGAGCGTTTCACGCGCAAGCCCGGCCGTTTCGGCAAGTTGCGTTTTCGACATGCCGAAGCCGTCCGCGACCTGCTGAACCGCGATCTTTCCGCCCTTGTCCATGTAGGACAATATCAGCGGTCCGCCATCGCTTTGGGTCTTATGAGACTGAGCCATGTTGCGTCATATCCAAGAACATATTTCCTGTGCAAAATATATGGCAGTGTATGCGATTTCACAAGATAGACACGACCGCCCATCGATAACCGCTTTTCACCGCTATCTTTCGCCGTGACGGCACCCCGATTGGCCATGTTTCATCCGGCGCCTACGGCTATACCGTCGGCATGTCGCTAGCGCTCTGTTACATCAAGGCTGAAATGGCGAAACCGGGTGACACGGTGAGTGTCGCAATCCTCGGCCGCCCTCATGACGCAGTCATCCTGGAACGGCCTCCCTTCGACCCGGCAGGCGAAAGGCTTCGAATGTGACGGACAAATGTGTGCCGTCTCTCTGAAGCCGACACGGTAGAACCGGTCCGATATCTGCCGGAAGATCTCGTGCTCTGGAAGAACGCCGGGTCAGCCAGGATGTTTGTGGATCGGATCCACCCAGTAGACTTCCTCTGGCTTTTCGACCGCATCGACATCGGTAATGTTCACCACGACCGCCTCATTATCGGATCGGACCAGCACGCATTCAAGCGGATTTTCCGGATCCGCGTTGATTTCCTGGTGCGGCACGAAAGGCGGCACGTAGATGAAGTCACCGGGTCCGGCTTCGGCGACATATTCGAGCCTGTCGCCCCAACGCATGCGCGCCTTGCCGCGAAGCACGAAGATCACGCTTTCAAGCGGCCCGTGATGATGCACCCCGGTCTTGGCATTGGGCTCGATCGCAACGGTCCCGGCCCAGATCTTCTGGGCGCCGACGCGGGCATGGTTGATTGCCGCCTGCCGATACATGCCTGGCGTCTGAGCCGTGTTGGCGTCGAGTTGGTCACCCTTGATAACGCGAACGCCGTTGTTCCT
Organism: Sinorhizobium sp. P24N7; assembly: GCF_042436655.1. Classification (NCBI taxonomy): domain Bacteria; kingdom Pseudomonadati; phylum Pseudomonadota; class Alphaproteobacteria; order Hyphomicrobiales; family Rhizobiaceae; genus Sinorhizobium; species Sinorhizobium sp. P24N7. Next base: position 65,613 of record NZ_JBHMIW010000003.1, read on the forward strand.
CCAGTGGTCCTCTCCGTGATGATCGTGATCGTGCTTCTCGGGCATTCTCCGTCTCCTGCGTTAGACACAGTTCCGCACTAGATCACGATGAGTTAGGTCGGGTCGACCGAAAAACATGAAGGTGATCGATATCGACACCGCGCCGCCACTATGGCAGGTTCGCGCCAACAAAAGCCATCGCATGCCAAGCGACATGCCGGAAGCGACGGCGATACCGGAACGGCGGCGGTGCCGGTTTCCTCTCTGGGGGTCGGAACAAGAGCTGCTCGAAGTCGTACGCTAACGCAGAACGAACCGGAAACGCGGTACTTTTGGCGTACTCAATCGTGTTTTAGGTCTTTTGGACGCTGATTTTAGCACATGAAAGCCGTGCTCATTCTAACGAGAGGCTTCCATGTTCAAATCTCTATTGCACGCGCTGGGGTTCATTGGCATCGGCTTTGCCGTCACCGACCTTGCGCAGTTCGGAAACTACATTGGTATCGAGCACGTATCTCAAGACAAGTCCAAGTCGCGCGGAAACTTTCCGCGTCTGAGCAAAGGTTCGACGCCGCCATCCAGATAGCCCCAGGGAGCATAGTAGCAGAGATCACCCGGAGCTTCGTTGGAGAGCGCGTCGCTGCCTTCCTGGAAACTGCGTCCGGCATGCCACACGCGGGTCCCGGTCGGTTACAAGCCAGCCAGTCCTCTTGCCGTCGTGGCGCATAATGCCCTCAGGCAGCGTCGCTCCCTGCCGTTTCTCTTCTGCCCTGAGCGAAAGCCGTCTGGAGAGGCGGATGCGCCCTGACCCTTGCGATTGATGTATATTCAAGCTAATATATCCGCATATTCCATGCTGGATATACATGAGGAAACGGTCATGTCTCTCTACATTCGCGACGACGATGTTGATGCCCTGGCAAAGAAGGTGCAGCAGGTCACCAAAGCCCCGACGAAGACCGAGGCGGTCAGACGCGCTCTAGAAAATGAGTTGGCGCGAGTGGAACAAGCTGTGCCGCTAAAAGAGCGAGTCGAAAAGATTCAGAACAGTGTTCGAGCCAAGATGGGACCAAACAAGCCGGACTTCGACATGAAAAAATTTACTGACGAAATGTGGGAGATCTAATGTTCTTGGATGCGTCGGCGATCGTCGCCATCTTGGCTGGTGAAGAGGATGCAGGTTACCTTCTCGCCAAGATTGAGATGTCGGAAGGTCATAAGATCTACTCGCCGCTCTCGATGTTCGAGGCCGTGATCAGTTTAGCCCGTATAGTCTCGATCTCGCAGTTCGGCGATCAGGTCCCTACTCCGCCCGAGTTGATCGATGAGGTGCAAGAGGACGTAGCGAAGTTCCTGGAGACGATCGGCGCGCGCGAAGTGTCCGTGAGCGGCTCCCTACACCGCAATGCAATTGAAGCGGCTCGCAACTATGGCCGTTTTGTCGGGCACCCGGCGCGGCTGAATTTTGGTGACTGCTTCTCCTATGCCTGCGCCAAGGAATATCGCCTTCCCCTTCTGTTCGAAGGCGACGATTTCTCGAAAACGGATATCGACGCTGCTTAAAAGTGCGCACCTTCGCAGGTTTGCGGGCAATGGCTTGCTCGCGGCAAAGCTGCCGGGTTGGCAGTGATCGCGGGATGTGGATCACAGGTGGAGCATTTTCTCGAGGGCGGCGAGATCGATGCGCCGGACGCCGCGTCCCAACCACTGCCGCAGCGCCCGCGCCCGGGCCGCCAAGTCGGACACAACGCAGGCGGCCACAAGAGGTGCACCTGCATTGCGTAGGTAAATTATTATTACCGAACTCCTAAATAAACTAAACTTTACTTATCGCCGCCTGTGCCTGCATCGTGCTCCCGGAAACAAACGCGCCGGGGACCGCCGGCAGAGGAATGCTCGAATGAATGCTTTTTCGCCGCCGCCCCGCCTCCTGATGGGCCCCGGTCCGTCCAACGTCGCGCCGGAAGTGCTCGCGGCACAGGCGCGACCGACGATCGGTCATCTGGACCCCAGCTTCGTCGGATTGATGGACCGCATCAAGGACCAACTCCGCCTCGCGTTCCGAACAGATAACCGTGTGACTTTCCCCCTATCGGCCCCCGCCTCGCTCGCCATGGAGATGGCGTTGGTGACGCTGCTCGAGCCAGGCGACACCGCCATCATCGCGCAAAACGGCGTGTTCGGCGGACGCATGGCCGAAATTGCTCGGCGCGCGGGCGCGGAGGTACGGCTGGTTTCCGTCAAATGGGGCAAGCCTGTCGATCCCGAGGCGGTTCGCGCGTCAATTCTGGAGGCACCGCAGGCCAAGCTGCTCGCTTTCGTGCACGCAGAGACTTCGACCGGCGTACGGTCGGATGCGGCCGCGCTCTGCGCCCTGGCGCGCGAAGCGGGGTTGCTGTCGGTCGTGGATACCGTGACGGGCCTCGGCGGAATTCCGGTGTCGGTCGACGAATGGCAGGCGGACGCCGTCTATGCCGGCACGCAGAAATGTCTGTCCGCGCCGCCAGGGCTTGCGCCGATCACCTTTTCCGATCGCGCCGTCGCGGCAGTCAAGGCGCGCAAGGCGCCGATCCAGAGCTGGTTCCTCGATCTCGGTCTTATGCTGGGGTATTGGGAGGGGGAGGGTGCCCGATCCTACCACCACACCGCACCGGTCAATGCGCTTTACGGCCTGCACGAGAGCCTTACCCGCCTGCTTGGCGAAGGCTTGGAGACCGCCTGGGCGCGCCACCGCTCCGCCCATGATCGGCTGGTCGAACGGTTAGAAGGGCTGGGCGTCGGCTTCGTCGTCGACAAGGAGCACCGGCTGCCGCAGCTGAATACGGTTTGGCTCCCGGAAGGCGTGGAGGACGCGCCCGCGCGCAGACGCCTGCTTGACGAGTTCGGGATAGAGATCGGCGGAGGACTCGGGCCGCTCGCCGGCCGTATCTGGCGCATCGGACTGATGGGCGAGACTTGTCGGATCGAGAATGTCGACCGTCTGGCCGAGGCGATCGGGGCAGTTCTGCCGTAGCCTCTTGGGCCCTGAGTTCCCACTCCGCCAAGAAGAGCGCCGTAAGAGTGCCGACTGCTGTGATCCGGTCGCTTGCCCCCTAGGCGGCACGCGCCGGCCCGGCCGGGAACACACCCGACATGACCGTGAAGCCCTTGATCCGCTTGAGGCGATCGCACCAACGACGGATTGCCGGATAATCCTGCCGGGGAATGCCCCCCTCTTCCGAAAGCATGATGTAGGGGAAACAGGCGATATCGGCCACGGTCGCGTGCGGCGCCGAGCATATCCAGTCACGCCCTTCCTGCTCGCCGAACCAGAGATGCTCGTCGAGGATGCGAAACAGCCTGTGAGCGCCGGCCCGAGCCGCCTCGACGTCCAGATCGTAGAACAGGCCGTCATGGAGACGCGCGGCTGAAGCCGTGCCGGTGATGCCGTCCGCAAAGGCGAGCCATTGGCCGATCTCGCCGAGAAGCGCCGGATCGCTGCGCGGGTACCAGGTGCCGGAGGGATCATATTTGGAGGCGAGATAGACGAGGATCGCCTGCGCGTCGCGCAGCACCAGTCCGTCATCCTCGATCACCGGCAGCTGTCCAAGCGGATTGAGCTTCAGGAACCAATCCGACTTGTGTTCGCGGCCGGGATAGAAATCGACCGGTACCGTCTTGTACTCGATGGCGAGCATGCTCATCAGAAGTCTGAGCTTGTAGCAATTGCCCGAGAGTTCGTAATCGTAGAGGGTGATCATCGGGCAGCTCCTAGAGATCGAGGACGAGACGCGCGGATTTGGCGCGCGACACGCAGGTCATGATCTTGGTGCCGGACCTGCGCTCGGCATCGTTGAGGTAGACGTCCTGGTGATCGGGCTCACCCTCGATCACGGTCGCAAGGCAGGTGCCGCAGGCGCCCTGCTCGCAGGATGACGGCATGTCGATGCCGGCTTCGCGCATCACCTCCAGGATCGTCCTGCCGGCGGGGACCTTCAACGTCACGCAGGAGCGCGCAAGCGCCACCTCGAAGCTCGAACTGTCGTCGATCGTATTGGTGTTCTTGAAATATTCGAAATGCACCGCCGTTTCCGGCCAGCCGCGATCCGCCGCGATCCGGCGCGCCGCCTCGAGCATTGGCCCCGGACCGCAGAGATAGAGGTGCATGCCGGGCCGATATCCGGAGAGAATGCCCTCGAGCTCGGCGGCAGTCGCGTCCGGACGGAGTCCGAGGTGAGGCTTAATCGCCTCGCCGAGGAGAGCGGTCTTTTCCGGAAAGGCGAGCTGTTCCTGGTTCTGGGCGAAGTAGTGGAAGGCGAAGTCCAGGTTCTGGTTCTTAAGGGCCTGTGCCATGGCAATCAGCGGCGTGACGCCGATGCCGCCGGCGACGAAAATCGTCTTCTCGGCATCGCGGCGCAGCGGGAAATTGTTGCGCGGCTCCGAAATCGCCAGGACGTCGCCCTCGCGAAGCGTCTCGTGCATGCAGAGCGAGCCGCCCTTCGAATCCCGCTCCAGCTTGACGCCGATGACGTAGCTGTCGCTTTCGCCCGGGCCATTGGTGATCGAATATTGCCGGATGAGGCCATTCGGCAAGTGAACGTCGATATGGGCGCCGGGCTGGAAAGTCGGCAGCAGGCCCTTGACCGGGCGAAGCTCGAACGCCGCGATGCCCTCGGCAGCCATCCACTTCCGCGCGACCGTTACACGGACCGTCGCCTTGCGGCCGTGAGCGGTCAGTTCCGGCATCTCTGCAAGTTCCGGCGAGACGCGCTCGATCACCGGCTCGAGCGGCGCCGGCTGCGGTGCGGCGGCCGCCTCGCGCTCGACGATCTCACGCAGGTTCGAAAGCCGCTCGTTGTGATGGCGCAGAACGGCGATCCGTTCGGCGCCGCGCGGCGAGCCATCGAGTACGCCGCGGATGACCGAACGGTTGGAGTCGACCGGCTGGACGAAGAAGACGGCCAGCGTCTCGGTGCCGTCTTCGCGGGCCGTGAGCGCCACCGAGAAGCCGTCGCTCGCCTTAAGCGACATATCTGCCGCTGTGCCTTCGAGGCAGCCGTTCGGCTGAAAGCGATAGCCCGTCAGCGCCGGCACCACGACATCGGCCGGCGCATTGACCGGAATGCCGCGAAGGGTGAGAAGATCGCCTTCGGCGAGGCCCGCAACGTCCGGCACGTCCCCTTGAGGCTCCTCCGCCGACCAGACGAGGCCATAGCGCTCGACGCCCGCAAAGGTACGGTTGGTAATGGTGCGGGCCGGCGCGTCGGCCGGATGTGCCGGAATATAGGTACAGCCGGCGGTGCGGTTGGAATACCGCCAGCCGTGATACTGACACTTCAACTCGCGTCCATCGTTGATGCCGATCGAGAGGCGGACGCCGCGGTGCAGGCATCGGTTCTCCCAGATATTGACGTAGCCGTCGTCGGCACGCCAGACGGCGAACTCGCGGCCGAGCAACTGGGCGTGGAAGACGTGGCGGAACGGCAGATCATAGGACGCGGCAACGGGATGCCATCTGGTCTTGGCGGTATCGAGCATCGTTCTCTCCAGAATTCTGAAACGTCAGGTGGCGGCCGGGATGACCCCGTAGGTCACGCCCTTCTGGCTGAGCCAACGGCGGTAGGCGATCGCCGACTTGTCGGCGCGGATCGGCGTCTCGGCCCGCGGGTCGAGCGGCAAACGCTTCGGAAACTGGTTCTCCAGGATCGGCTTGTCCTGGCCGAAAATCGTTTGCTGGAAGCGCTTGATCACCTTGTCTTCGTTCTCTTCGTCGAGGACACAGAGCATCATATGCGCGCGGACATGCTCCTGATCGACCGGCTGAAGGAAAACGGCAATGACGTCGAGGCGGCTCTCGTCGATGGGGCTGGATTTGTACAGCACCGAACAATAGGGATGCGGCACCCGATAGATATATTCGACATCGGCGCCTCCGGTCGATGCGGTCGAGGCCATCGGTTGGAAGAAGCGACAGCGCGTGGCGACGATCTCGTCGCGCTCGACCGAAAGCTCGACGTCGTATTCCTTGACCTCCGTATGGGGTTCTGCTCCCAGAATATCGGTATGGACATAAGGAAAGTGGCCCATGTCGAGGAAATTCTCGATAGCGCGGGGTGCCGAAACATTGACTCCGATGGTGGCGGCATTGAGCCTGCGCCGATCGGCCTCCGCATATTCGGGAATGGGAAACAGCTCGGCGGGCGGCGTCCCCAGCGAGGTCCAGATATAGCCATAGGCAAGTTTGATCGGTAGACAGCCGCCGAGCGTACCGATATCGACCGGACTGCCGGCAGGGAGCTCCGGGCGCGAACGCCAGACGGCCGCCTTGCCTTCGCCATCCGAAACATAGCTGATGCGCTCCTCGAGCAGCACCGTGTCCTGCACCGTCCCCGCCGGCACCTCGTCCACCGCCGCCAGCGGGTGCCACAGATCGAGAACCACCTGGTCCTGGCATTTGGTCGGGCTCATGCGTTCATCTCCGTGAATGGCGTCTGGTCATGAAGCGGTTGGAAACCGTAACGGCTGTCGGAATTCACCGGCTCGCCGCTACCGCTGCGAACCACCTGCCGGCGATAGCCGCCCACGGCACTGGGTGGCGAGGTCAACAGCGATCAGGCGCGGGTGAAGGGGCCCGCCCGACGACGTCAGGTCCGCGGCGACATCGCAGTCACTAAGAAGAACTCGATCGCTACAAAGGGCAGTTCTGCTCATCGCATCCTCCCTGGCTAGCACTTCCCTATGAACCTAGCTCCGTGATGGACTCATTGGAACCACAAGATTGGATACCAATCAACAAAAAATTGCATGGCAAAATGCGTTTTTTGATTGACAGCTTGATTTGATTGAATACCGATATGGAATTCGTAACGCCGGATATGCGGCCGTGCAATGCTCCGGTGCGACCGTCCCGCAGATTTTTCTGCGGGAGATGGAGAGACCTGTCATGAGCAGCCGTTCGCAGGCGATTGCCGACATCCTGACCCGGGCGATCATCGATCACCGGCTCGTACCCGGATGCAAGCTCGGTGAGCGCGAACTGGCCGAAATCTTCGAGGTCAGCCGCATCGTCATCCGCCAGGCGCTGATCAGGCTTGCCGACGACGGGCTCGCGCAGATCGAACGCAATCGCGGCGCCTTCGTCGCACGCCCGAGCATGCAAGAAGCGATGGAGATCTACGACGCGCTGACGCTCGTGGAACAGGGCGTCGCCGCCCAGCTCTGCGACCGGCTGGGGCCCGCCGGCTTCGCCGAGTTGCGCCAGCACGTCGAGCGGCAGCGCCAGGCCGTCGCATCCGGCAACGACGCGCTTGCCGACGTTCTCGGCCAGGAGTTTCACACTCTCTTCGTCCGCCTCAGCCGTAACAAGGTCATGCAGGAAATTCACGCGCAGCTCGTGCGGCGCACCACGCTCCTGCGCTCGTTGATCTCCGCCGATTTCGACTATTGCAATCTGCTGGACGACCACCAGCGCGTGATCGACCTGCTCGAAAAGGGTCGGCTGAAGCCTGTCATGGAGTTGATCGACACCCATCACCGCAGCGTCGTGCGCGGCTATATCATGGATCGGCAGGTCTTTCCGGAGCTGACGTCGCGGGAGGCGCTTCAGCCCTATCTCGACGGCAAAGCCGATGAGGCGTCCAAGGCGGCGCCACGCAAGAAAGCGGGAGAAAGCGGCGGGGCCGGCGCGAGCCGCCACGTCCACGCCACGAAATAGATCCGGCGGCCACAAGCCGGAGAAACGACACGAACCGACAAAGGGGTTACTGCCATGTTCAACCTGACCAGACGACAATTCCTTCGATATTCCGGCGCGACCGGTGTGGCACTCGGAACCGGAAGCCTTGCCAGCTTCGCGAGCGCAGAGGAGCCGTTAAAGATTGGCGTCGTCTACGTCTCGCCGATCGCTGAGATAGGCTGGACCAAACAGCACAGCCTGGGCGTCGACGCGATCAGGGAGGAATTCGGCGACAAGGTCGCCATAACGGTCATTGACAACATCTTCATGCCCCAGGATGCCGAACGCGTGTTCCGCGAGCTCGCCGCCTCCGGAAATCAGCTGATTTTCGGGACCAGCTTCTCGCACGGCACGCCGATGCAGAAGGTGGCGCCGCGCTTCCCCAAGACGGCGTTCGAGCACTGTTCGGGCATCGTGCACCGCGCGAACCTCGGCACCTTCGAGGCCAAATATTACGAGGGCACCTTCGTCGCGGGCGCGGCCGGCGGGCATATGAGCAAGTCCGGCAAGATCGGCTTCATCGGCGGGTTCCCGATCCCCGACATTGTCGGGCCGGCGAACGCGCTTCTTCTCGGCGCGCAGAGCGTCAATCCGGAGGTCACCTGCAACGCCATCTTCCTCAACTCCTGGTTCGATCCGGGCAAGGAGAAGGAAGCAGCCAACACGCTCCTGTCGCAAGGTTGCGACGTGATCTGTTCGATGACCGATACGGCAACCGGCGTACAGGTGGCCGGTGAAGGCGGCGCCTGGTCGATCGGCTACGCCAGCGACATGGCCAAGTTCGGCTCCGGCAAGCAACTCACGGCCTTTACCCTCGACTGGTCAAGTGAGTATCTGCGCGCCGCAAGGGGCGTAGCGGAAGGCAGCTGGAAGGCTGAGGCGCGGTGGGACGGGCTTGCCGCCGGCGTCGTCAAGATGGCCCCCTATAACGAGGCGATCCCTGCCGACATCCAGGCCAAATTGAAGCAGCTCGAAGCCGATATCGCAGCGGGCAAGATCCATCCCTATGCCGGCGAGCTTAAGGACCAGGACGGCAACGTCAAGGTCGCTGCCGGGTCGGTTCTTTCGGATAGCGACATCCGAGGGATGAACTGGTTCGTCAGGGGGATGATCGGCAAGCTCAGCTGAGCCGCGTCCTGAAATCGGCGTGACCGCGGCGGAATCCGCGTCGCGGACACGTCGTCGCCAACGCACAACCACGGCAGGAGCGGCCATGATCCCCCGCCTCGAATTGCGCAGCATTACCAAGAGCTATCCCGGCACCGTCGCGAACGACGCCGTCTCGCTGTCGATCCTGCCGGGAGAGATACACGCCGTCCTCGGAGAGAACGGCGCCGGCAAATCGACGCTGATGAAGATCATCTATGGCGCAGCTCAAGCCGACTCGGGCGAAATCTATTGCGACGGCAGACGGATCGAAGCGCACAATCCCGCAATCTCGCGCTCGCTCGGGATCGAAATGGTCTACCAGCATTTCGCGCTCTTCGAATCGGTCTCGGTGGTCGAGAATATCGCCCTGGCGGTCAAAGGCACTTTCGATCTCGACCGGCTCGCGGCTGAGATCAAGGCCTTGTCGGCGCGCTACGGCATGCCCATCGATCCGCACCGCAGGGTGCACGATCTCTCCGTCGGCGAGCGGCAACGCGTGGAGATCGTACGTTGCCTCTTGCAGTCACCCAAGCTTCTGATCCTGGACGAACCGACCTCGGTGCTTACGCCGCAAGCCGTGGTGAAGCTCTTCGAAACGCTTCGCCAACTGGCAAGCGAAGGCTGCAGCATCGTCTATATCAGCCACAAGCTCGATGAAGTGCAGGAACTTTGCGACACCGCCACGGTGCTGCGCAACGGCAAGGTGACCGGCACGGCAAAACCCAAGGAATCGACGTCGCTGGAGCTCGCCCGGATGATGGTCGGCTCGCAGCTTCCGCAAATGCATGTGAGCCCTTCAGCCCCCAGCGCCAAGCCGCTGCTGGAAGTCCGCGGGCTATCCGCTCCCGCCCGGGACAAGTACGGCACCGAGCTGACGGATGTATCCCTCGAAGTGCATGGCGGCGAGATCGTCGGACTGGCCGGTGTGTCGGGCAACGGCCAGGCTGAGCTGATCGCGCTGTTGAGCGGCGAGCGGACCCATCCGCGTGCGGAGACGATCCTCATCGGCGGCAGACCGTCCGGCCATCTCAGCGCCGGCGAACGACGCAAGCTCGGCATGGCCTTCGTCCCGGAGGAACGCCTCGGCCGTGGCGCGGTGCCGCCCCACGCCCTGTGGGAGAACGCCGTGCTGACGGCCCACCGGGCTGGCCTCGTACGCAACGCCCTTGTCGACCGCAGGAGGGCCGGCGATTTCGCGAGGCGCGTTATCGAGCGCTTCAAGGTAAAGGCGAATGGACCGCAAGCGAGCGCGCAGAGCCTCTCCGGCGGCAACCTGCAGAAATTCATCGTCGGGCGCGAGCTCACCCTGGAGCCGAAGGTTCTTCTCGTGTCCCAGCCGACCTGGGGCGTGGATGTCGGTGCAGCCGCCTTCATCCGCCAGACGCTCGTCGATCTCAGCCGCGCCGGCGCAGCGGTGCTGGTCGTATCGGAAGAGCTCGATGAGCTGTTCGAGATCTGCGACCGGTTGCTGGTCATTTCCAACGGCCGCGTTTCGCCGCCATTGATCAGAAAGCAAACCAATCGCGAAGAGATCGGCCTCTTGATGACCCGGGTCGGCCATGGCGAAACGAGGAGAACCGAAGTTGCCCTTGAGGATTGAACAAAGGCAGGAACCATCCGCGCAGATGCGGATCGCCGCTCCGGTGATCGCCACGGTGCTGACCTTCCTTGCGGGGTCCGTACTGTTTGCCGCCCTCGGCTATGATCCGCTGGCGACGCTGTACGCCTTCTTCGTGGCGCCCATCAATTCCATCAACGGCCTTTCGGAGTGGCTGCTCAAGGCCTCGCCTCTGATCCTGATCGCCTGCGGACTGGCGGTCGGATTCCGTGCCAACATCTGGAACATCGGCGCCGAGGGGCAACTCATTATCGGCGCTGTCGCAGCCTGTGGCGTCGGCCTCTTCTATCCCGATCCCGAGAGCCCGCTCCTCATTCCCCTGATGTTTCTCGCAGGCGCAGGCGCCGGCATGGCATGGGCCGCGATCCCGGCATTTCTCAGAGCCCGCATGAACACCAACGAGATCCTCGTCACGCTCATGCTGACCTATATCGCGACGCTGTTGCTGTCCTTTCTGGTCCACGGCCCGTGGCGCGATCCGGCCGGGTTCAACTATCCGCAAACGGCGCTCCTGCCGGCGGCGGCGATGTTCGAACCTTTCGATTATGCCTACCGGCTCAATCCGTCGATCTTCATCACGGTCGTGGCGGTCGTCATGATGTGGCTCTTCACCGATCGCAGCTTCCTCGGCTACAAGATGTCGGTGAGCGGCGCCGCCCCCCTAGCGGCACGCTATGCGGGCTTTCGCGAATCCTCCGCAGTCTGGACAGGGCTGCTTGCGGGCGGCGCGGCGGCAGGCATCGCCGGTATGGCGGAAGTGGCCGGTCCGCTCGGACAATTATCGCCCCAGATCTCGCCCGGTTACGGCTTTGCCGCCATCATCGTCGCCTTCATCGGACGGCTGAACGCCTTCGGCATCGTGCTCGGGGGACTGCTGATGTCGCTCCTCTTCCTCGGCGGCGAGACCGTCCAGATGACCCTCGGCCTGCCGGCGGCGCTCACCCGCATCTTCCAGGGCATCCTCCTGTTCTTCCTGCTGGCCGCCGATTTCTTCATCTACTACCGTCTTCGCCTTCCGGAGCACGCCTGATGGATCTTTTCATTGCCATTTTCACCGGAACCATTATCGCGGCGACGCCACTGATATTCGCAGCCCTTGGCGAGCTCGTCGTCGAGAAGTCCGGCGTGCTCAACCTGGGCCTCGAAGGCATGATGCTGATGGGGGCGGCCTTCGCCTTCTGGGCGGTGATCGCCGGCCTGCCGATGCCCGTAGCCATCGCAGCCGGGGCACTCGCCGGTGCCGCCACCTCGCTTCTCTTCGGGGTGCTGGCGCTGACGTTCCTGACCAACCAATATGCTGCTGGCCTGGCGCTCGCCATATTCGGGTCGGGGGTTTCGGCCTTTCTCGGGCGCGGTTTCGGCAGCGCACCGATCGATGCGCTGAAGCGCGTCCATATCCCCTTTCTCTCCGATATTCCGGTGATCGGGCCGATGTTCTTCCGCTTCGATCCGATGGTCTATCTGGCAATCGCGATGTTCGGCCTCATCACCTGGTTCCTTTACCGTACCAAGGGCGGCCTCATCTTGCGCACCATCGGAGAGTCGCCCGAAACGTCGCACGCGATCGGCTATCCGGTCATCAGGATCAGATATCTGGCGGTGCTGTTCGGTGGTCTGATGGCTGGCCTTGCCGGGGCATATCTCTCGGTCGCCTACACGCCGCTCTGGGTGGAAAACATGACGGCCGGCAAAGGCTGGATCTCGCTGGCATTGGTCGTCTTTGCGACATGGCGGCCGCTGCGCGTCCTGATCGGCGCCTGGCTTTTCGGCGGCATGACGATCCTGCAGCTGCAGGGCCAGGCCCTCGGTATCGCGGTCCCTTCGGAGCTGCTCTCGGCGCTTCCCTATCTCGCGACTATCATAGTCCTCGTGATCATCTCGCAAAACCGCCAATTGCTGACGCTGCATTTCCCGGCGTCGCTGGCAAAGCCATTCCGGGCGGCGAGCTAGCGTTCAAGGCAAAGTGGCGGGGACGCCGGAGCTTCCCGTTCTCGAGTTATGGCAGTTCGATTTCACCCGCCACTACATGATTGAGGCCGGTGCCTTCCGCCGTCAGCGTCATGCGGACTTTCAACGTCTTGCCTGCGATCTGCCCATTGCGCACCGTCTCCTCGATCTCTCGCTGCGAGGTGACTCCCACTTCCTTCAGGAACTTGCGGATCGACATATTGAAGGCATCTTCGCTCATGGCAGGACTCCTCTGTGTGTGGAAGTGATTGTAGGAGAATGGGAGTGAACAAGGAAGCAAGCGACCGCGCGGATGCTGTCGGCGCCGGTTCCTGCCGCCTCATTGCAAGTAGAGCGTGACGGCTGTACCGTGAGGCTGACAGGTGCGCAAAGCGCGCTGCTGCATGCTGCCTTAGGTACCTGGCCGAGCCAAGGGCGAAGTCATGCAGCGATCCAAGGTGCCACGTGCTTTGCGCGTCCGACAGCACGCGCGGGGCTGGGCAACGGACGCAAAGTCATGGAACTTATCGTCGCTCTCGGCGTGATCGTCTTCAAGGTCGCCTTGCTGATCGCGATCCTGCTGTTGCTGCCCCTGCCGCTGACATGGTTGGAACGCAAGATCGCCGGGCACATGCAGCAGAGGATGGGACCGATGCGCGTGGGCTGGCACGGACTGCTGCAGCCGGTGGCGGACGGGATCAAGCTCCTGACCAAAGAGGATCATATCCCGGCCGAAGCCGACCGCTTCCTGTTCAAACTGGCTCCGATCCTGGCGCTTGCCCCGCCCTTCGTGGTGTTTGCCGCAATCCCCTTTGGCGAAACCGTTTCGGTTCTCGGCAACGAGATCACGCTCTACATTTCCAACCTGAACGTAGCGCTGCTTTTCGTCTTCGCGGTGATCGGGCTGGAGGTCTATGGCGTCATCTTCGGCGGCTGGGCGGCCAACAGCAAATATGCCGTGCTTGGTTCTCTGCGGACCTGCGCGCAAATGATCAGTTACGAAATTCCGATGGGTTTCGCGGTGATCGGCGTCGTCATGCTGGCGCAATCCATGAGCCTGCTCGACATCGTGCGGGCGCAAACCGACGTCTGGAATATCGTCTATCAGCCGATCGGATTTTTCGTGTTCTTCGTCGCAGGACTTGCAGAAGCGCAGCGTATTCCTTTCGACCTCGCGGAAGCCGAAGGCGATCTGGGAGCCGGCTTCCACACAGAATATAGCGGCATCCGCTTCGCCTTGTTCATGGTCAGCGAATATGTCGTGATGGTGCTGGTGTCGGTCCTTACCGTGATCCTGTTCTTCGGCGGATGGAACGGCGTGCTCATCCCGCTGCCGCCGCTCCTCTGGTTTTTGCTGAAGGTTGCCTTCTTCGTCTATTTGTTCATGTGGTTCCGCTTTACCTTCCCCCGCTACCGTTATGACCAACTGATGGCGATCGGCTGGAAGGTCTTGCTTCCACTGTCTTTGGCGAACATAATCATCAGCGGTGTTGTTTTCTCTTGATGCATGCCGCCCGGAAACTCCGGGCGCGGACATGCAGACGACTCTCAGGAGCCGCAGCGAGGCGGCCATGTCGCACGCACTGGACAAAGCTGGAAGATGGATCGGCTGGGCCTTCTTCGCCGATCTGGCGAATGGTTTGGCTTTGACCTTCGGCTACATGTTCTCCAGACCCGTCACCATGCAATATCCGGACAAGGAGAAGTGGCTGCCCTATTCGCGTTATCGCGGGCACCATTTCCTCAAACGTGACGCCGAGGGAGAGATCAAATGCGTCGCCTGCGAGCTCTGCGCGCGGATCTGTCCCTGCGACTGCATCGAAGTAGTCCCCTACGAGGACGAGAAGGGCAACCGGCGCCCGGCCAAATTCGAGATCGACACGGCCCGCTGTCTCTTCTGTGGGCTCTGCGAGGACGCCTGCCCGGCGGACGCGATCGCCCTTGGCCAACAATATGAATTTTCGAGTTTCTCCTCGCGCGACTTGGTGATCGGCCGTGACGATCTGCTCGCCAAGCCGGGCAAGGCGATGACCGGCGGCGGTGTCGTCGCTGCGCGCCTGAACACCGAACGGGATGTTCTGGTCCAATCCAGCGAGCCGCGCGGGTACAATTGGTGGCGGAATATTCGACGAAAGTGAAGGCGCGCCGGGGTCGCGCCGAAGCAGGGACTGGAGGCTCAGATGCACATCTGCCAAATCCTGGGAAGCAAGTCTCCCGAAATCGTCTCGGTCACGCCGGACCACACGATGGTCGAAGTATTGCGGCTGTTTCGCGACAGGAATATCGGCTTCGTCGTCGTCGGCCGTTCGCCAGGAGAATGCCTGGGCACGCTCTCGGAGCGGGACTGCTGCCATGCCGTGGCCGAGTACGGCACCGAAGCACCGCTGATGCGGGTGGGAGAAATCATGAACCGCACTGTCGCGACCTGCTCGACGGAGGATTTCCTGCCCTTCGTGATGTCGATCATGACCGAGCGGCGCACGCGCCATGTGCTGGTCATGGACGGCAACGATGCCGTCGGCGTGGTCAGCATCGGCGACGTGGTCAAACACCGGCTCGAAGAGGCATTGCAAGCGGAGCGGGACATGCACGACTACATTTGCGGAGCCAACTACCGCTGACGAAAACGCCTGCCGCAGATTGCCTTTGAGTTGACCCGATCGACAGCAAGGCTGCAGCAAATACCCCCTCTGCCCCGCAGATCCGGATGCAATCAGACCCGGTCTTCCTCCAGAGCGGATTCTGCGCGCCTCGCGCAGGCGCGGATCTCCACCGGACATGGATACTCTCCCCGCCGCATCAGACTGTTGAGCCGCAGGGCGCGGTAGTTTTCGGGAACGAACGCGAGCCCGTCCGGAAAGCGCCTGTTGACCTTGAGCTTCGCCGTCAGCTCGCCCCGGGCGGACCGCACGAGCACCTGATCCCGGTCCGAAAGGCCGACTCGCGCGGCATCCTGAGCGCTCATTTCGATAAACGGGTCGTCTGCGACCGAATTCAGGGTTTCCGAGCGCTCGGAAACATAGCCATTGTGGAACAGGCAGTTGCCGGTGATCAGCTGGAGCACGTCCGTCACTTCAGGAGCAGACGGAGGAGCGAAGAACCCGCTTGCCCATGGCTGCGGGGCTGACGTGGTGAAGGCACCGTCGGCACCAAGCCCTTCCCGCGTCAAGCCGTCATAGGCGGGAACCAACCGGGTCATCTCGTCGAAGATGGCGGTCTCGGTCGATGGCTGCAGCGGCTGCTCCCGAAGCGCCGCGATAAAGTCGAAGATCGCCAGATTGCTCCTGGCGTCAAAAGCCGGTTCGCGGAATTTTCGAAGCGCCTGGGTCCGGCCTTCATTGTTGGTGAAGGTCCCGGATTCTTCGCCGTAACCGGCTGCGGGCAGCACGACGTCGGCCAATGCCGCCGTATCGGTGAGAAACGCGTCCTGCACGATCAGAAGATTGGCGGTACCGAGTGCGCGCTCGACGAACTCCCGGTCGGGATAGGACATCAGCGGGTCGCTTCCGACCACATAGAGGACGCCCATCCGCCCGTTTACGCAGAGTTCCAGCATCGCATCGAAATCGGCGCCCGGGTCGCGGGGGATCTCCGCGCCCCAGCTCCGTGCGAACTCCGTGCGCGTCGCCTCATCGGCGACAGGGCCAAGGCCCGGCAAAACTCCGGACAGAACACCCATGTCCCAGGCGCCCATCTGATTGGCACGATCGAAGAGAAACTGCAGCGAGGGTTCCTTGCCGAGCAGGCGCAGGAGCTGGAGAAGATTGCCCAGCTGCTGCAGCGTCTCCCGTGCCAGCGGTGATCTCAGCAGATCGACGCTTACCAGGAGGGTGACGCTCCGATCTTCCTTGAGCGTTGAAACCAGACGGCCCAACGCGTCATTGGCGTCGGCCCCGGTGATCGTCCCGCTGGTCATCGCAAGGATATCGCCCGGCAAGCCCTGATCGGTCACGGCCACGAGAGCAGCCACGACCGCGGCAAGGCTCCGAGCCTCGCCGCCGGGATGGGCACGAAGGACCGCCGCCGCATCGGCATCAAGCCGCGATGGCCGCGCCGAAAGCATGAGCAAGCGGGTATGCCGTCGCCGCGCGGCATCGCGCAGGAGGTATTCGGTGACCGGATTCTCCTCGGTCACGTTGCCGCCGATGATGAGCACGCAGTCCTTGCCGATCACCTGTTCGAGAGGGCCGCGGCTGTAAAAGCTTGCCACCAGCGGCGCCAGGATGTCGAGGGGTGTGGACCAACGCGACGAGCAGTCGACGTTATTGGTCTGGAACACTGTCCGCATCAGTTTCTGGAACTGGTAGAGCACCTCGTTCGGCAGACGCGGCGAGATGAGCCCGCCGGCGGCCATGCCCTCCATTACACCGAGGCGCCGGCGGACAAAGTCGCCCGCCTCCTCCCATGACACCGCCGTCAGCGCGCCGTCGCTGCGGATCATCGGCCGCTTGATGCGATCCCGGCTTTCGATGTAGTCGAGGCCGAAGCGGCCGCGCACGCAGAGCGTTTCGCGGTTGACGCCATGTTCCCAGTCAGAGCGGACCCGCATGAACTCGCCTTTGCGCGCTCCGACGGTGAGCTGGCATCCGGTGCCGCAATGCGGGCAGATCGTGTCGGTCTCGGCGAGATCCCAGGGCCGTGCCCGGTAGCGATAGGGGAAACTCATCAGCGCGCCGACCGGGCAGACCTCGACGCAATTGCCGCACTGGTCGCAGCTTGCAAGGCTCCCCTCGAAGCCGGTGACGGCGGTATCCATGCCCTTTTCCACCGTGCCTAGCGCCACCGCGCCCACGACCTCCTCGCACATGCGCACGCAGCGCTGGCATTGGATGCATCGGTTGACATTCATGATGATGACCGGGCTCAGACGGATGTCCTTCGAATGGAACACGCGTTTTGGGTCGCGGAACCGGCTTTCGCCGGGCCCATACGCCATGACCATGTCCTGAAGTTCGCACTCGCCTCCCTTGTCGCAGATCGGGCAATCGAGCGGGTGATTGGCGAGCAGCATGTCGAGCATCGACGAGCGCGTTTCCTCGATCAGCGGCGTATTTGTCCGAACCACCATGCCGTCCGATGCCACGGTCGCGCAGGCCGGCTGCAGCCGCCGCAGTCCCTCGATCTCCACCAGACACATGCGGCACGAGGCGAGTGGCGGCAGGCGCTTCCAATAGCAGAAGGTGGGAATGTCGATGCCCAGGCGTTCGGCGGCGGCGAGCACCGTGGAGCCAGCCTCGACCTCCAGCATTTGTTCGTCGATCGTGACCTTGACCATACTTCCTCCCGGACCGGTCGGGTGCCCGTTTCAGTGGAAAGGGCACCTCCGCTCTTCGATATGGACGACGAATTCCTCGCGGAAATGCTTGAGCGCGGCCCGCAAGCCCATGGCCGCACCGTCGCCCAGGGCACAAAACGTGTTGCCGAAAATACCCTTGCAGAGCATCTCCAACTGCTCCAGATCGCCGGTTTCACCCTCGCCTGCCTCGATGCGGCGCAGAACTTTCACGGCCCAGTCCAAACCTTCGCGGCATGGCGTGCACTTGCCGCAGGACTCATGGTGGAAGAACTCGATGATCCGCGTGGCGAGCTTGACCATGCAGGTCGAGTCGTCGATCACGACCACGCCTGCCGAGCCGAGCATCGAACCGGCGGCAGCTAGCGAGTCGAAATCCATGCCCACCTCGAGCTCGCTCGCCGGGATAACCGGCGCCGATACCCCACCGGGAATCACCGCCTTGACCTTTCGCCCCGGCAGGGGTCCGCCGGCATGCTCCTCGACGAGTTCCTGCAGCGATATGCCCATCGGCAGCTCGTAGAGGCCGGGTTTGCGAACCTGACCGCTGAGGCAGTAGAGCTTCGGACCGGGGCTCCTGTCCGGCCCTATGCCGCGAAACCACGCCGGTCCGCGCATCACGATATGCGGCACGCAGGCAAGCGTCTCGACATTGTTGATGACCGTGGGACTGGCGTAGAGCCCGGCCACGGCCGGAAACGGCGGCTTCAGTCGCGGCTGCGCCCGCTTGCCCTCGAGTGACTCGAGCATTGCGGTCTCCTCGCCGCAGATATAGGCGCCGGCACCGCGATGGATGTAGACCATGAAATTGAAGTTCGAGCCGAGAATGCCGGTGCCCAGATAGCCGTTTTCATGTGCCTCGGCGATCGCCTGTTCCATACGGCGAATAGCCGTCACATATTCTCCGCGAATGTAGACGTAAGCCGTCTCGGCCCCGATTGCATAGGCGCTGACCGCCAGCCCCTCGATGAGCTGATGCGGGTCGCGCTCCATGATGATGCGGTCCTTGAAGGTGCCGGGTTCCCCTTCATCGGCGTTACAGCAGAGATATTTCGGCTTGCCGGCCGCTTTCGGCACGAAGCTCCACTTCATGCCCGTCGGGAACCCGGCACCCCCGCGGCCGCGCAGGTTGGATTCCTTGACGAGGTCGACGATCTCGTCCGGCGTATATTCGCCGAGCGCCTTCCGGAGCGCCCGGTAGCCGCCGCCAGCCTCATAGGTCGACAGCAGATGACCGTCCGGCACATCGACATTCCTGAGCAGGACCGGCTCGAACATGGCTTATTCTCCTGGTGCCGGCGCAGCAGCGCGCTCGATGTTCGCCGCCCGCTCCGCCGCGCGGAAGCTCTCCAGCAGCGCATCGAGCCGCGCGGTATCAAGGTTGCCGTGGTAATCGTCGCCGACCTGCATCACCGGAGCCATTTCGCAGGCCCCGAGACATTCGACGGTCGAAAGCGTGAACGCACCGTCCGGCGTGGTTTCTCCCTTCCGGATCCCCAGTGTCGTTTCCAGATGCTTCAGCAGCGCCTCGGATCCGCACAGCATGCAGGAGACATTGTCACAAAGTTGCAGGTGGAACCTGCCGATCGGCTCGGTATGGAAGAGCGTGTAGAAGGTCGCCAGTTCATAGACCCAGACGCGTTCGACGCCGAGGATCTCGGCGACGTCTTCGAGCACCGGCCCGGGCAGATGACCATGCTCCTTCTGCGCGATCATGAGCGCGGGCATGATCGCCGACCGCCGTTCGGGGTATCGCGCCGCCGCCGCCTCGATCTCTTCGCGCATGGTCATCGCGTCCGATCCTCCCTGCTACTTGTCCACCTCCGCCATCACCGGGTCGAGACTGCCGAGCACGGCGATCATGTCGGCGAGGTAGCGTGCATTGGTCACGCCGAAGAGCGCCTGAAGATTGACGAAAGAAGGCGCCCTCACCTTCATGCGGAACGGCTTCGGCGATCCGTCGCTGATGATGTAGAAGCCGAGTTCTCCTTTAGGCGCCTCGATCACCGAATAGACCTCGCCTTTTGGTACGTCGAAGCCATAGGCGGAGAGATCGAAATGCTGGATCAGGGCCTCCATCGAGCAATGCACGCGCTCTTTGTCGACGGGGAAGGCGATCGTCGGGATATCGACCTGAAACGGCCCCTCCGGCATCTGCTCCATGCATTGTTCGATAAGGCGGATGCTCTCGCGCATCTCGTCGACGCGGCAAAGCCAGCGCGCATAGCAATCGCCCTCCTCGCGCGTGATGACGTTGAAATCGAGCCGATCGTAGATTTCATAGGGTTCGTCGCGCCGGATATCCCAGTCGACGCCGGAGGCACGCAGGTTCGGCCCGCTCAAGCCGAGGTCGATCGCGTCCTTCGCGGAGATCACGCCTATCCCCTGCGTGCGGCTGAGAAACACCCGATTGTTCTCTATCAGGCGTTCATAGTCGCGGATCCTGTTCGGGAAGATCTCGCAGAATTCCCTGATCTTCGGAACGAACCCGTCGGGCAGGTCCTCGCGTACTCCGCCGACGCGGCAGTAGGACGTGTGCATGCGCGCACCGGTGATCATCTCCAATAGGTCCATGATCATTTCGCGCTCGCGCATGGCGTAAAGCAGCGCCGTCATGGCGCCCAGATCCATCGGCAGCGCGCCGGTGATCAGGAGATGACCGGAAATCCGTGCGAGTTCGGCCATCATCACACGGATATATTGCGCTCGGATCGGGGCCTCTATGCCGAGCAGCCTCTCCACGGCGAGCGCGAAGCCCAGGTTGTTCGAAGGCGGACAGAGATAGTCGAGCCGGTCGGTCAGCGGGAAGATCTGGGTATAGGTGAAGCTCTCCGCCAGTTTTTCGGTGCCGCGGTGCAGATAGCCGATATGCGGGTCGACGCGTTCGACATATTCGCCGTCGAGTTGGAGCACGAGTCGCAGAACCCCGTGGGTGCTCGGGTGTTGCGGCCCGAGATTGAGAAGCACCTCCTTGGTATTGAGCGCTTCGCCTTCCGGCCTCATGAGCTCGGTGACTTCGGTCATCTCAACTCTCCGGCGTCTGACGGCCTCCTTGCGGTATATCTCTGGTGGCGAGGTCCGGCTGCGTCGGCGGCGGCCCCTCGGCACCGAAGGGGTTCAGTTTGTCCTTGTAGCCCCTCAAGGGAAAATCCTTGCGCTGCGGAAAGCCCTCGAAGCCTTCCCACATATAGATGCGGCGCAGATCGGGATGCCCCTCGAAACGGATGCCGTACATGTCCCAGGCCTCGCGTTCATGCCAGTTGGCGGTGCGCCAGACTCCTGCAACAGAGGGAACATGCGGTGGATCGCCGAGCCGGCACTTGATGCGCACGCGCCATTTGTTCTTCAGCGAATAGAGGTGGTAAACCGTCTCGAAACGCGGCGTTTCGGGGTAGTGATCGACGCCGCATATGTCGGAGAGGAAATCGAACTCAAGCGCCGGGTGTTCTTTCAGGAATCGACAGAAGTCGACGATCTGCTCCGGTTGGACGGCAAAGGCGCAGATACCATGCGCGGCGCCGAGATTCTCGACTGCTCCCGCGAAGCTCCCGATGATCGCCTCGAGATCGACACGCCACTCCCCGGTCATGATGCTACAACCCGTCCCAGTGGCGACCCGGTGAGCGCGCGGGACCTCCTGATCTTCTCCTGAAGGAGGAGAAAGCCGTGCATCAGCGCCTCCGGCCTCGGCGGACAGCCCGGCACATGCACGTCGACGGGGACGAAGGTTTCCGATCCCTGCACCACGGCATAGGTGTTGTAGACCCCGCCCGAAATCGCGCAGGTCCCCATCGCAATCACCCAGCGCGGTTCCGGCATTTGGTCGTAAAGCCGCCGCACGACGGGCGCGAATTTCCGCGTGACCGTGCCGGCGATGATCATCACGTCGGACTGCCGCGGAGAAGGCCGGAACACCACGCCGAACCGGTCGAGATCATAGCGCGCGCATCCGGCCGAGATCATTTCGATGGCGCAGCAGGCAATGCCGAAGGTTTCGGGCCACAAGGCCGACCTCCGGCTCCAACCGATGATGCTGTCGGCCGTGGTGAACAGTACGCTGTCGCGGATCGCGTCGTTTATTCCTGCCATTCCAGCGCCCCCTTCAGCCAGGCATAGGCGAAGCCCACAAGCAGCAGCAGCATGAAGACGAACATCTCGATATAGCCGACGATGCCGATCTCCTTCAGGACGACCGCCCAGGGAAAGAGGAACATCGCTTCGACATCGAAGACCACGAGGAGGATGGCGAGGATAAAGAAAGGAACCCGGAAGCGGCCGCCCGCGGCCTCGCCCGCCGCCTCCATACCGCATTCATAAGGGGCGTTCTTTTCGGGATAGGGATTGGACGGACGCAGCAGCGAGGAGACGAAAAGCGTCGCCGTCGCCACCAGGACTATCCCGGTAACCATGAACAGAACCGGCAGGAACTCCATTGCCGTCATAGCGTTTGGCCTTGGCCAATCAGCGGCTTTTCTCAGCCGCGATCGGTCCCTTCGGAACCGGGGATGCCGGCGCCCCGAGAGGCGGTCTGGGCAATCCTCTTCCTCCAGGGCGAGTCTATGCCGTCGGGCGGATCAATGCAAATCCAATTGATTAGTAATGTATGATCCGAATTGGCCCTCCTGCAGAAGACCCGCCTTACCCTCCGAAAGCCGACTGTTGAGCAAGCCTCAGGAACCACGCCGGAAACAGGCCGATGCCGATGGTGCCGGCTGCTGTGAAGGCGAGCGTGGCACGGACGAGCGGCGTCAGCGCAGGTTCGAACGTCCTTTCCGGCTCGCGCATGTAGATCACCATCACGATGCGGATATAGAAATAGGCGGCGACGACGCTGAGCAGGACTGCGATCACCGCCAGCACGACGAAACCTCGCTCCACCAGCGCGACCAGCACGTAGAACTTGGCGAAGAAACCGGCCGTCGGCGGGATGCCGGCGAGCGAGAAGAGATAAAGGAGCATCAGAAGCGCGAGCCCGGGATGGAACTTGGCGAAACCTGCGTAGTCTTCGATGACCTCGCCGGATAGATCGCCGTTCCGCATCATGATCACGGCGCCGAAAATGCCGAGATTCATGAAAGTGTAGATAAGCAGATAGAGCATCACGCTGGCGATCCCGTCCTGGCCGCCGGCCACCACTCCGAAAATAGCAAAACCCGCATGGGCGATGCTGGAATAGGCGAGCAGGCGCTTGAAATTATCCTGCACCAGCGCCACGAAACTGCCGAGCGCCATCGTTGCCACCGCAATGGCCGCGACGATGATCCAGGCGTTCGAGACCTCGACAAGCGGATTGAGGAACACCCGGAGAATCACTGCGAACCCGGCCGCCTTGGGCGCGACCGACATGAAGGCAGTGATCGTCGTCGGCGCGCCTTCATAGACGTCCGGCACCCACATATGGAACGGCACAGCCCCGATCTTGAAGACGAGCCCCGCAACGATGAAAACGACCGCCAGCAGCAGTGCGGGATCGAGCGGACCGCCGCTCACCGCCTCAGCCATCCGGTCCAGTTGGGTCGTACCGGTGAGCCCGTAGATGAGCGAAACGCCATAAAGGAAAATCGCCGTCGAGACTGCGCCGAGGATCACATATTTCAACGCCGCCTCGTTCGACCGCCGCTCTTTGCGCAGGAAGCCTGTCAGCACATAGGTGCAGAGCACCATCAGCTCGAGACCCACATAGATCGACAGGAGGTCGAGCGACGAGGCCATGATCATCATCCCCACAAGGGCGAAGAGCAGCAGGACATAATATTCGCTCCTGCCGATCCCCTCGATCTCGGCGTATTTCCGCGACAGGAAAAAGGTCAGGATGGTCGCCAGATAAAACACCAATTTGAAAAAGACGGCGAAGCGGTCGGAAATGAACATGCCCG
The DNA here is from genome assembly GCF_042436655.1 of Sinorhizobium sp. P24N7. NCBI lineage: Bacteria > Pseudomonadati > Pseudomonadota > Alphaproteobacteria > Hyphomicrobiales > Rhizobiaceae > Sinorhizobium > Sinorhizobium sp. P24N7. The sequence goes on from NZ_JBHMIW010000003.1 coordinate 89,189, forward strand.
CATAGGCCGGCCGCATTTCGCCTGCCAGCATGAGCGTGGCCACCGCGGCGAGGAGCACGATCGCTACCGAAGCCCACAGGAGCAGTTCGTCCCGCCCCTTGCGCACAAGCTCTCCGACAATCAGCAGGATGCAGGCACCGGTGACCACGATGATTTCGGGGACGCTCGCCAGGGCCCATTGGAGAAGCGCTGCAGCAGTCATTGACCGCTCCCTTCACCGTGTACCTGCACCAGCAGATTTCGCACCGACGCATCGATGATCCCGAGGAACGGTCGCGGATAGAGCCCGACCCAGAGCACAAAGACGGCGAGCGGCAGGATGGCAGCCATCTCGCGGCCGTTCACGTCGTGTATCTTGTACCTGGCAGTCACATTCGCCGGACCAAGCGCCACTTTCCCGTACATGCCGAGCAGGTAGGCGGCACTCAGCAACGCACCCACTACGGCCGCGGCGCCCGCGGCGAGGTTTGCCGCAAACCCGCCTGACAGCACCAGCAGTTCGCCGACGAAAGCGTTCGTCCCCGGCAGCGCCATCGAAGACAGGGTGAAGAGCGCAAGAAAGGCGGTATAGACGGGCGCCGCCTTCATCAGCCCGCCGTAATTCGCGATGCTGCGGGTATGGGTGCGCTCGTAGATCAGGCCCACGAACAGGAACAATGCGCCAGTCGTTATCCCGTGGTTGAACATCTGCAGGATGCTGCCCTCGAGCCCGCGCAGATTCAGCGCGAAAATCCCGAGCGTCACAAATCCCATATGGCTGATGCTGGAATAGGCCACCAGCTTTTTCAGGTCGTCCTGAGCCAGGGCCAGCAAGCCGCCATAGACGATCGCAAGAGCCGAAAGCACGAGCATAAGCGTCGAATAGTAGAGCGATGCTTCCGGCAGCATCGGCAGCGAGAAGCGCAGGAACCCGTAAGCGCCCATCTTCAGGAGCACGCCGGCGAGAATGATGCTGCCCGCCGTCGGCGCCTGGACATGTGCGTCCGGCAGCCAGGTGTGCACCGGCACCATCGGCACCTTGACGGCGAAGGCCACCAGGAAGGCGAAGAACAGCCAGGACTGAACGCCGAAGGGCAGATCCTGCGCCGTCAGGGCGAGTATGTCGAAGGTCTCGCCCCCATGGAAATAGAGCACGATGACGCCGATCAGGAAGAGGATGCTGCCAGCCAGCGTGTAGAGGAAGAACTTGAACGCCGCATAGACCCGGCCTTCCCCGCCCCAGACGCCGATGATCAGATACATCGGAATCAGCATCGCCTCCCAGAAGACGTAGAACAGGAACAGGTCGAGCGCGCAGAAGACACCGAGCATCAGCGCCTGCATGATCAGCAGGCTGACCATGAACTCCTTCACCTTGCGGTCGACCGCCACCCAGGAAGCGAGCACGGAGATCAAGCTCAAAAGCGCCGTCAGGAACAGGAAGAGCGCGCTGATGCCGTCGACGCCGAGCGCGTAAGTGATCCCGAGCGCGGGCACCCAGGGACGGCTCTCGGTGAACTGCATTTCGTGCGTCGTCGTGTCGAAACCGGCCAGCATAACTATGCAGAGAGCGAGATCGACAATCCCGAAACCGAGCGCCGTCCACCGCACCGCATCGTCGCTGCGCATGAACACCACCACCGCCGCCCCGGCGACGGGCAGGAAGACGATGAGGCTCAGCAGCGGGATCGACATCGTGCCTACCTCCACACCACCGCAAAGACGAGGATGGCCGCGATCAGGCCGGCGATCATCGCCAGCACGTAATGGGTGACGACGCCGGTCTGCCAACGTCGCAATACGCTGCCGCCGTCAAGGATCGATCGGGCGAAACCATTCACGACGCCGTCCACGCCATTGAGATCGAGCCGCACCCCCGTGCGCGCCGAGCCGTGCAGGAAGGGCAGTACCGCAGTCTCCGACACGTCGCTGACCGCCTTCTCATACCGCGCCAACGGTCTTTCTGCGAACCACATGAAGGCGCGGGCGCCCTTGCGATAGAACCAGTCGGTGTCGAGGCTGATCGTGTTCTCGGGATCGAGCGCCCGAAGGAAGATCACGAAGCCCAAAGCCGTGAACATCAGGATCCCGAGGCTTTCGGTCACGTGGACGCCGGTATAGGGCTCGAAATCGACAGGATAGGGCAGAAGCGCGTAGAGCGGGCCGGGGAATACGCCGATGGCGATGCAGAGCGCCGCCGCCATGCCCATCGCGACCAGCATGTTGCCGGGTGGCTCCCGTGCCTGCAGCCCCCGGTCGGTACCGAAAAACATGTAATAGGGGAGCTTGAGCCCGGTGTGCAGGAACGTCCCGGACGACGCCATCGTCAGCGCCAGCATCACCAGCGCGCGATGATCCTGCCCTGCCGCTGCTATCACCATCGATTTGCTGACAAAACCCGAGAAGAACGGAAATGCCGAGATCGCAAAGGCGCCGATCATATAGAGCGCTACCGTCAGCGGCATTGCCTTGTAGAGCCCGCCAAGCTCGGTGAGCTTGCGCCGGCCGGTGACGTAGATCACCGCCCCGGCACCCATGAACAAAAGCCCCTTGTAAAGGATGTGCGCGAAGGCGTGACTGGTGGCCCCGTTCACCGCCAGCTCGGTGCCGATGCCGATGCCCGCGACCATGTAGCCCACCTGACTGACGATATGATAGGCAAGAAGGCGGCGGCAGTCGTTTTCCAGCACCGCATAAATGACGCCGTAGAGCGCCATCACCGTGCCGAGCCAGACCAGCAGTTCGATACCCGGAAACGCCCGCGCCAGCACGTAGACGGCGGTCTTGGTCGTGAACGCGCTCATGAACACCGCGCCGGTGACCGTCGCCTCCGGGTAGGCATCGGTCAGCCAGGCATTGAGCGGCGGCACCGCCGCGTTGAGCAGGAAGCCGGCAAGAATGAGATAGGTACCCGCGTCCAAAGCGCCCTCGACCGGACCGAAGAGGAGCGAGCCTGCGGCTGCCCCATGGAGCAGAATTCCACCGAGCAGGATGACGCCGCCGGTGACGTGGACCATGAGATACCGAAAGGCAGCGCGGATCGCCTGTCCCCCTCCTTGAGCGAAGACGAGATAAGCCGACGCGAATGCCATGCCCTCCCAGAACAGATAGAGGGTCAGATAGTCGCCTGCGAACACCACGCCCAGCGCGCTGCCGACATAGACGAAGGCGGCTACATGCTGGCCGGCGCCGGAAAGGTGCAATGCATAGACCGTCCCGATCAGCGCCATGATGGTGAAGACGGTAGCGAAGACGGTGCTGAGCTGGTCAACCTTTGCAATCCGAATTTCCTGGCCGAGGAACTGCTTCTCGCCATAACTGCCGGGCTCTATCGCCAGGACGACGACGACCGCCAGTACCGGGATCAGCACGAGATAGGCTTTACGCACCGGTCCCGTGAAGAACGGGATCGGTAGAGCGCCCAGAATGAAGATGAAGGCCGGATGGACGAAATCAGTCATAATAGTCCTCGCGCCGCATCAGCCCGGCGCGGTGGCCGAGAAACTTGGAAACGAAGATGAGCAGCACGCAGGAGCCGAAGCCGTACGCCGCCGACCAGCCCGGCAGGCGCTCCCACAGGTATTCGGCGTGGTCGCGGCGAACCAGGAAGTCGGCGACGACGATCAGGACGAGCACCAGATAGAACAGCCGCCGGCGCAGCCTCGCATATTGCGCATCACCAAAGAAATCGACGACAGGCTTGATCATCGGATCACTCCGTCCGCGAGGGTGAGGAAATAGTAGGGGAAGATGCCCATCAGCACTGAGAGGATCGCGGTCGCGACCAGCGGGATCGTGACCAGCGGGATTTCGCGAACCGGCGCCCGGCTCTCCTTGGTCTCCGACTCGAAAAAGGCGGTGTAGCTGACCGGCAGAAAATAGGCGGCGTTGAGGACCGAACTTGCGAGCAGCACGGCCAGGAAAGCCATCTGCCCGGCCTCTACCGAGCCCTCCGCCAGATACCACTTGCTGACGAAACCTGCCGTCGGCGGGATCCCGATCATGCTCAGCGACGCGACGAAGAATGCCCCCATTGTCCAGGGAAGCCTGCGGCCGATGCCGGCCATGTCGCTGATATTGCGTTTTCCGGACGCACAATAGATCGATCCCGCGCAGAAAAAGAGCGTGATCTTGGAGAATGCATGCGCCGCGATGTGGATGATGCCGCCGACCATCGCCAGCGGCGATAGCAGTACCGCGCCCAAGACGATGTAGGAGAGCTGGCTGACGGTCGAATAGGCGAGCCTCGCCTTCAGGTCGTCCCGCGTCAGCGCGTACACCGAAGCCATCAGGATGGTGAACGAGACCAGATAGGCCGTGGCGATGCCTAGGCCCAGTTCCCCGACCATGCTGACACCAAAGACATGAAAGATCACCCGCAGCACGCAGAAGACGCCCATCTTGACGACCGCCACGGCATGCAGGAGCGCGCTGACCGGCGTCGGCGCCACCATTGCGGCGGGCAGCCAGGCATGCATCGGCATTACGGCCGCCTTGGCGAAGCCGAAAAGATAGCAGAAATAGACGACCGCGAGCAGCGTCGCCGAGGCATTGGCGCCGGCCAGCAGCCCGCCCGCCACGAAGTCGAGCGACCCGGCGATGTGGTAGGTCAGCGCCAAGGCAGCGAGAAGCACGCTCTTCGAAGCGCCCATCAGATAGACGAGATACTTGCGGCTGCCCCGCCATCCGTCTTCGTCCTCGTGGTGGTAGACGAGCGGATAGGTGACGAGGCTCAGCACCTCGTAGAAGACAACCAACGTGAACAGATTCGCGGCGAAGGCGCCGCCCACCGCGGCCGCGAGGCTGGTGGCGAAGCATGCGAAAAAGCGGGTCTGCGCATGCTCGTGCAAGTGGCGCATGTAACCGATGGAATAGACCGCGGCCACGATCCACAGAAGCGAGGAGACCGTGGCGAACACCATGCCGAGCGCATCGGCGCGGAACGCGAAGTCGATCCCCGGCAGGATCTCGAACAGGCGCAGTTCGACCGTGCCGCCGGCCAGCACCGTGGGCGCCATGGAGACGACGATCGCAAACATGGCGACCGCCGCGACCGGCGATACCGCGTCGCGGAGTTTCTCGCGCTTGTTGAGAAAGAGGATGGCGAGGGCCGCCAGTCCGGCGACGGCGACGGCGAGCAGCGGCCGGGTCGATATCACCGGGTCCAAGCCGCTATCCTTTCATAATGGTGACGTCGTCTACCTTGAGGGTGGACTTGTTCCTCACCAGCGCGACCAATATGCCGAGGGCCACGGCAACCTCCGCCGCGGTGATCGCGATGACGAAGATCGCGAAGATCTGTCCGCGGAAGTCGTCGTAGTAATGGGCGAAGGCGATGAAATTGATGTTGACCGAATTGAGCAGGAGCTCCAGCGACATCAGCACGATCAGGATATTGCGCCTCAACAGGACGCCCCCCGCCCCGATCACGAACAGGGCCACTCCGAGCAGGATCGACCACCAGAGCGGGACCATCAGCCTGGTTCCTTCCGCGCCAGCACGATGGCGCCGACGAGGGCCGCGAGCAGGATGACCGAGGCGACTTCGAACGGCAGGAGATAGTCGGAGAAGAGCGTCTTGCTGAGATCCCTGATCGCATCGCCGCCGCGCTCGGCAACGGGCGGCGTTGCGGTGAAGCGATCGCTCCAGAGCACCAGCACGACCATCTCGGCACCGAGCAGGACGAGCAGCGCGAGCGCCGGCAGGTTGCCGCCCGGCATGAAGCGCTGCAGCACCGCTTCGCGCACGTCGACCATCATGATCACGAACAGGAACAGGACCATGATCGCGCCGACATAGACGAAGATCTGGATGACCGCGAGCAGCGGCGCACCGAGCATGACGAAGATTGCCGAAATCTGCAGGAAGCACGCCATCAGCGCCAATGCGCTGTGAACCGGATTGCGCGCCAGAACCAGTGTCAGGGCTGTGACCACGGACACCGTAGCGAACAGAAGAAAGAACCCCTGATGCATCGACGCCGACCTTTCGCCACGAACTCTCGGCGCAAGACGGCCGGAGTCGAGATAGCGCCGCACTCACAAATTGTGCCCTAGTATCGGGTCTTTCACAAGATTATTGTCGCTTTGACAAATCCCCGATGCTCTGTCCGCGCTTGCGCGACCGTCGGCTTACACCTTCTGAGATTGCCTACGACGCGCCGGATCGCTCAGCCCATTGTTGCCATTTGATCTTGCTATTGCATGTCGGTCACCCTTTAATGTCTAGAGGCCCATTTGCCGGCCGACTGGCTGAGGAGAGCCCGCCCTCATGAAGCCAATGAACGAAGAGCATCTCGCGGTTCTGCGCAGGCACATGGTCGAGGTTGTCGCAATCTATGCCGACCTTGCAAGCGAAGAACTCGGCAAGGCGGCGCTCGACGAACGGGTGATGGCAGCGATGCTGCGGGTGCCCCGGCATCTTTTCGTGCCGGTCCCGGCTGCGCCCTTTGCCTACCAGGACATGCCGCTTCCGATCGGCTTCGATAAGACCGTGTCGCAGCCCTTCATGGTCGCTCTCATGACCGATCTCCTTGCTCCCCAGCCGCATGAGGCCGTGCTCGAGATCGGCACCGGCCTGGGCTACCAAACCGCAATCCTCGCGCAACTCGCCGGCCAAGTTTGGAGCGTCGAGATCATCGAGGAATTCGCAGGTCAGGCCGAAGCTCTCCTGCACGGCCTCGGCATGTCGAATGTCGGCATTCGTATCGGCGATGGTTCTCGCGGCTGGCCCGAGCACGCTCCGTTCGACAAGATCCTCGTCACGGCGGCCGCTGAGCAGCCGCCCCCGGCTTTGCTCGAGCAGCTCAAGCCAATGGGCCGCCTTGTTCTTCCTGTCGGCTCCGAAGAACAGGTGCTGACCGTCATCGACAAGGATTCGGCCGGGAAATTCGCGGCGCGGCAACTTATCCCGGTTCGGTTCAGCCGGCTCGAAGCGGCCTGAGCGCGCGCCTTTCCTTGAAGCACGAGAGGCTCGTGTCTTTCTCCGGGAACAATTTACGGTCGCGAGCAGTTGACCCAGGTTGCACAACCTAGCAGGGGCTTTCTTCCAATGCGATACAGCGCCTCACCAATCTGAGTGTCGTGTCATGAACGCACCGACGCCCGAACCGCCCTCCCATAGGCCACATGATCTCTTTCACCGGCTTATGGATGGCATTGCCGAAGCGGTGATCGTCAAGGACGATGCGTCACGGTTTGTCTTCATCAACGACGCGGCTTGCGAGCTTCTGGGCAAAGACCGGAACCAGCTCATCGGACGGACCGACCACGACATATTACTGCGGGAGCAGGCAGACAGGATCGTCTCGCTTGACAGGGTCGTGCTTTCGACGGGTGAAGGCCACGAGCTCGAAGAGCAAATCACGACGCCAGATGGGACACAGCGCACGCTCCTGACGAAAAAGCGGTGCGTGAGCATTCCCGCCGGTCCGACCGAGGAAAAGTTCGTGGTCGTGACGATCGTGGATATCACCGACCTGCGCAGGACCGAAGAGACTCTCCGGGCGAGCGAGGAGCACTATCGCTCTCTGGTTGACCTTCACCCGCAAGTTCCGTGGACCGCAAACACGGCGGGAGAGGTCCTGGAGGTTGGCCCGCGATGGAGCGAACTGACTGGTCTGGGCGAAAAAGAAACGCTCGGCAGTGGATGGGCCAAAGCCGTTCATCCGCAGGACGCGCAATCTTTGGAAGAGAAATGGCACCGCTCCCTGGCAAGCGGCGCACCATTCGACTGCGAATACAGGCTTTTGACCCGGACCGGCCATTATCGCTGGTTCCGCGCTCGCGCAGCCGCAAAGCGAGACGCGGATGGAAAAATCGTGCGCTGGTACGGCCTCCTGGAAGATATCGACGAAAGGCGACGCGCCGCCGACGCCTTGCGCGAAAGCGAGGCCCGCTTTCGAGCCATCGCTGACAACGCGCCCGTGATGATCTGGGTTGCCGACCCCACAGGCGACACGAGCTTCTTCAATCGCTTGTGGTTGGAAACGACGGGGCAAACAGAGGCCGAGGCGCTCGGTTTCGGTTGGGTCGAAGTCATCCATCCCGATGATCGGCAGGCAGTCGAGGAAATATTCTTCAGGGCGACTGCGGGCAAGGAACCGGTGCACAGCGAGTACCGGTTGCGACGGGCCGATGGAAGCTGGGCATGGGTCATCGACGTCGGGCAACCGCGCTTCTCCGCCGACGGAACGTTCCTCGGTTATGTCGGGTCCGTTCTCGACATCACGGAACGGCGAGCCGCGGAGGTAGCTCAGCAGGAAGCTCAGGCGTTTATCAGAAGCATTTTTGACAGCAGTCCCGACTGTGTGCGCGTGCTCGACATGGAGGGACGGCCGCTGCTTATGAACGAGGCCGGGCGGCGTATCTTCGGACTGGATGTGGGTGCTCCGGTGACGGGGCAGACATGGGACTCCATCGGGCGAGCTTCCGACGCCGACAAGGTCGAGGCCGCCTGGGAAAGCGTCAGACGCGGGGAGACAGCGCGTTTCGAGATTTCCGTTCGGGATGCCGGCGGTGAAGAAAGATGCATGGACGTGATTTCGGCCCCGATCACGGACCATCGAGGAAAACCGTTCAGAATCCTGTCGCTCTGGCGCGACATTACCGATGCGAAGCGAGCAAGCGACGAAATCAGTCGTGCGCAAAGGCATGCCGAAGCCGCTGCCGACCAACTTTCTTCGGTACTCGAGAGCACTATGGACAGCGTCATGCTGCTCGACGCCGACTGGCGCGTGCGCTATCTCAACGAGAACGCTCGGAAGCTCCTGCAGGTCGGAGACGAGGCGCTGGGAAGAGTGTTCTGGAAGCTTTTCCCCGAAGAGGAAAAGGGGAGCTTCGCCAAGCATTGCCGCGAAGTGATGGACCGCCGGGTCCGCTCCTTTTTCGAGGACCATTTGTCGTCGCTCGGCCGGTGGGTCGAAGCGAATGCCTCCCCGACGCAAGACGGCATTTCCATTTTCTGCCGAGACATAACCGAGCGGCGTCGCGCGGAAGAGGACACGCTGCTGGCCCAAAAGCAGATCGCCCATATGGCCAGGCACGACATGCTTACCGGCCTCGCGAACCGAATGTTCTTCCGCGAATGCTTCGAGCAGGCGCTGAACGAGAGCAGCCATGCCCGTATGGCAGTGCTGTGCCTGGACCTTGACGGCTTCAAAGCCGTCAACGACACGCTCGGCCATCCCGCCGGCGACGCTTTACTGCGTCAGGTCTCTCAAAGGCTGATCCAATCCGTCAGAACCACGGAGACTGTCGCGCGACTTGGGGGCGACGAATTCGCCATAATACAACCTTTGACGAAGTCACGTGACGAAGCGTTCCGCCTCGCACAGCGGATGATCGATACCCTTTCCGAACCCTTCAGCATCGAGGGCGTCGCCGCAACTGTGGGGACGAGCATCGGAATTGCCTTTGCGCCGGAAGACGGAACCTCTGCAGACGAGCTGATCAAGGCAGCCGACATCGCGCTCTACAGTGCGAAATCCAGCGGACGCGGCACCTACAAGCTCTTCGACGTTGCGATGCATGCGCAGCTGCAGGCACACCAGCAGATGAAGATCGCAATGCGGGATGCGCTGGCGAGGGGAGAGTTCGAGCTGCATTATCAGCCGCTGGTGAGCCTGGAGTCGCGCTGCGTGAGCTGCTGCGAGGCGTTGCTGCGGTGGCGACACCCTCAACGGGGAATGATCGCACCGGCCGAATTCATTCCGATTGCCGAAGAGACCGGCTTGATCGTTCCGATCGGCGAATGGATTTTGGGTGAGGCATGTGGACAAGCCGCGCGCTGGCCGGAACATGTGAGCGTCGCCGTAAACCTCTCCCCCGTCCAGTTCAAGCATCGCAACCTGGTGAGGGCCGTCGCCAACGCCCTTTCCGCCACCAGACTTAATCCCGCTCGTCTGCAATTGGAGATCACCGAGACGGTTCTGCTGGATGAGAGCGAGCATAACCTCGAGCTGCTACAGGATCTGCGAAGGCTCGGCGTCAAGATCGCGATGGACGATTTCGGAACGGGTTATTCGTCGCTCGGCTACCTGCGCAGCTTTCCCTTCGACAAGATCAAGGTCGATCAGGCCTTCGTCCGGGACCTGCCGCACGGCAAGGAGTCGCTCGCGATCGTCAAGGCCGTCGCCGGCCTTGGGCAGAGCCTTGGCATGACGACAACGGTCGAGGGCGTCGAAACGGAGGATCAGCTGGCGGTGGTGAATTCGGAAGGCTTCAATGAGGTGCAGGGCTACCTCTTTTCGCGCCCCCTGCCCGCCGCGGAAATCTCCAAGCTGATCGCAGCCGGTTCCCTCTAACTCGAATGGCGTAGTTTCCGAGCAGGGCAGGAATTAGCCCTACACGTCGCGCGGCGTGTGTGGCACAATCCAATTACTACTGCTCATTGATCGAAATGACGGGAACTCATTCGCCGAGACGATCGTTAGTTGCAAGTCGAGCCGGGTTCGGAAACCCGTGGCGTGAGCCAGCGAGCGGGGATAGCGTAATGAATGCCTCAGGCGTCGCACTTATTGCCGATGACGATGAATTCTTCAGGATTGCGCTTGGCTTCATTTTGAAGAGCAAATTGCGCTTTACCGAGATTATCGAGACCGGGTCACTCGACGAGGCGATCGAGAGGCTTTCCGAGCGCGAAGACGTCTCGCTGGCATTGTTCGATCTGGCGATGCCGGGCATGCAAAGCGTCGCCAGCCTTGCTGCCGTGCGCGACGTCCACCCGGATTTGAAAGTCGCGGTCGTTTCGGCATCGTCGCGCCGATCGGATATCCTCTCCGCCCTGACTGCAGGCATAAACGGTTATGTCCCCAAGGGCCTTGGCGCCACCGACCTCGCCGAAGCAGTTCGCGCCATTCTCAACGGAGCGGTCTATGTCCCTCCCTCCATTGCAGGCCGCGCCTCCCCTTCCGAAGCAGAGACGCCAGCGCCTGGCGCGGGAGACCAGAACGAACGCCGCCGTACAATCGAATTCCTTACGCCGAGGCAGCGCGAAGTCTTGCAGCTCCTTGTACAGGGGTTCTCGAACAAGGAAATCGCCCGCAAGCTGAAACTCGGCGAAGGCACCGTGAAGATCCACATGGCAGCATTATTCCGAAGCCTGCGGGTCAGGAACCGCCAGGAGGCGGCCGCGGCCGGGGCGCGCCTTTTGCCGATGACCGAAAACCGACAATAGTCCGCTTGGATAGGCCGCCCTCTAGGTCATCCGGACGAATAGCGCAAATACACGCCAGGACGTAGTGACGACAGCAGTCAATGTATGTGGAACGATAATGCGCCAGCCGGTTTTGACAGAGAGTTTCATCCCGACGCCGCTTCGCGCCTGTCCGGCACCCGGGGAACGAGGTGTCCAGTGAACAGGCGCCGCCCCTCGTTGGAGCTCGCTGAACAGGTTGCAGGCAAGATCGGCCTGAGCTTCTCGGCATCCCGGAAAGAAGCCGTCGCCACGGCGATAGAGCGGGTGATGGTGCGGCGCCGCATTGGCGAGGGCCGCTCGCTTCTCGACCGGCTGGGATTGGACGAGTATTTGACAGATGACGTGATCTCTGCGGTTACGGTCGCCGAGACGCATTTCTTCCGGGGACCCGAGCAATTCGAACTGATACGGCAGACAATTCTCCCGGAACTGCTGCGACGGCGGTCCGGGGGGCCTCCTCTGCGGTTCTGGAGCCTCGGCTGCGCGACGGGTGAGGAACCCTATTCCCTTGCCGTTCTCTGCGAAGAGGAGGGCCTCCTGAACGATGTCCGGATCGATGCAGCCGACATTTCGAGGAGGGTACTCGCCGCGGCCAAGGCTGCCGAATACGGCGAGTGGGCCTTGAGGAATACGGACCCGAGGCTGAGGCAACGTTACTTCACTTCGTGCGAGGGGCGTTTTCGACTGAACGAGCGATTGCGCCGGCAGGTTGACTTCGCTCATCTGAACCTCGGCACCGACGCGCTTCCGGCTCCGGAAAAGCGATTGGCCGACTTCGACTTGATCCTTTGCCGCAACGTGCTCGTCTATCTCGAGGCGAGCGCGGTGCGCCGCATCGCCCGTCAGCTTCTGGCCTGCCTTTCCGATGGCGGCTGGCTGCTGACGGCCCCGACCGACCCGCCCCTGTGGAAATACGCCCCCTTCGAGACGTCGATCACGCCCGCGGGCATTGTCTACCGCCGGATCATGGCTCCGGACGCACGTAAGAGCCCGACCGCGTGCGTCGCTGCCGTTCGGCGCCAGACCGGCAACCCGGCCGCGTGCGTTCCGCCCGCCCTGGCTCGCTCCGCGCCCTCGCGAAAAACGACCGGTGACGATACGGCCAAGGCGATCGCGCGGCAAATCCGATCGCGTTTCGACCTGGGTGAGCCCCTTGAGGCAGCGCGCCTTGCCGCGCGAGCGATCGAGAGGCATCCGCTATCCGCGGAACTGCACTTCCTCGAAGGTGTCTCGCGGATGGCCAGCGGCGAGACCGACGCGGCGACGGCGGCACTCCGGCGGGTGGCCTATCTCGACGGCAAACTGGCGGCTGCACAGTTCTTCCTCGGTGTCTGCCTCAAGGACAGCGATCCGCAGGCGGCCCTGCGCGCCCTCGAAAATGCGCTCTCGTCCTGCCTCTCTCGTTCGCCGCGCGAACACGTTGCGTTGATGCCCGAGGCGACGGCCGGACATCTGGCGCAGCGCGCACGGCGAGAGATCGCCACGATACGCCAACATCTCGGGAGCGAAGCCGGATGAAGACACCTTCCCGCCCCCCCGCCCGTCCGCTCGACTGGACCGCCGTCAGAAGCCGTATGGCAGCCGCGATAGAACAGACGGAGGCGCTTCTGGAAGCGGCACAACAGGATTCGGAAGCGCAATACGTGCAACGATCACCCCGCGTGGCCGTTGACGTATCCGCCGGGCAAAGCGAAGAACAGGCCGTCGATCTCGTGATCTTCGTGCTGGGGGACCGGCAGTTTGCACTGGAGATCCGCTTCGTTTGCGAAATCGTTTCGAGGGCACGCGTCACCCCGCTCCCTGGAATGCCCCCGCATGCCTGTGGCGTTTACGACCTGCGCGGTCAGCTGCTTCCCGTATTCGATCTGCGCGGACCGCTGGATCTCCCGCAACTGGCCGGCATCGCCAATGACTGGGCGATCGTGTGCGGGCGGGAACGGCCCGAATTCCTGATCCTTTCCGAAGCCGCCCCAGAAATATCGACGCTCCCGCTGGAGGAAATCCGCGCAGCGGAGCCCGCTGCGGGCATAGCTTGGCATTGGGCGACGACGAAAGCCGGGGCGGTCATTCTCGACGGCCGACTGCTTTTGGAGGATCGCCGCTTCTTTCTTGATGATGGGCAGATCACCGCCAGCGACGAGACGGAAAGGACCGAGTTTCATGAGTCCCCGACCAGCAAATAGCCTCTATGGCGCATTGGGGTTGGCAATGCTCCTATTCTTAGCAGCATCGGCGCTGCTCGTCGCGTCCAGTTTCATTGCTCTGGAACGCGTCCAGGCGGATCTTGCGGCGACGTCCTCGCTCGGTAAGGAACGGCTGGCCTACCAGATGATCTACACGGCCAGTCACCTGGAACAAGCCGAGGGTCCGGCTCGGGCCGCTGTTGCCGACGAACTGCGCCGCTTGATGGATCGCAATGAGCGGCTTCTTGCAAGTCTGGCGAATAGCGAAGAAGGGATCGGACTGGCGGCAGCGAACGAACCTGCTGCCCTCACGCAGCTCGAACAAGCCCGCCAACTATGGCGAGATGAAATCAGGCCCGCTCTGGAAAGCGCCATGGCCAGCGCACCGCTCAGCCGCGGCGCGCTGGACGAGCTGGATCCGGAGATCAGAGCGTTTGCGGCGCGTCTGGACGGATTGATCAGCCGCATCGAACAGGCCGGAGCCACCCGGCTTCAGCGCTCCCAATTGCTGCAGTTCGGTTTTTCGGCTCTCGCCCTGCTGGTGCTCCTTCAGGTGCTGAGGGTCGGGCGCCGTCTGGCCCGCCGCACGCGCGCGCTCGCGGTGCTGGCGGAAAAGGTCAGCGACGGTGACCTGGCGCAGAAGGCGTCGGTCGACGGCAGCGACGAGCTCGCAGTTCTCGGCGCCTCCTTCAATGCGATGACAGAGAGGCTCGCCGGAATGATCGACAACGAGCGGGGCAGCAGGGAGAGGCTCGAGAAGTTGCTCGCCACGATTTCGGAAACGGCGCAACACCTCTCATCGTCGGCTGCCGAGATTCTCGCCGGCACCACGCAACAGGTCGAAGGCATGCGCGAGCAGTCCTCGGCCGTTGCCCAGACGGTCACGAGCGTCGATGAGGTATTGCAGACTTCAGAACAGGCGGCGCAGCGCGCGCAGCAGGTTGCCGCCTCCTACGACAACGCCGTCAAGATCAGCAATGAGGGCCGCAGAGCGCTGGACGACACGGTGCAGGTAATGAATGCCGTCAGCGCGCGGACGGAAACGATTGCTGCAGATATTCTCTCGCTTGCGGAAAACAGCCTCGAGATCGGCGAAATCGTGTCGGTCGTTGCCGAGATCGCGGACCAGACGAACCTCCTGGCATTGAATGCTGCGATCGAGGCATCGCGCGCCGGTGAACACGGCAGGGGCTTCAATGTCGTTGCCAGCGAGATCCGGACGCTTGCCGACCAGTCGAAGGCTGCGACTACCAGGGTCCGCCGCATTCTCATGGAAATCCAGAAATCGACAAACTCCGCGGTCATCGGCGCCGAGGATGGATCCAAGAGCGTCAGCCGTGCGCTCGAGACGGTCAGCGAAGCGGGCGAGACCATCCGGCAATTGGAGGCGATCGTAGACGATTCCGCGCGATCGGTCGCTCAGATCGCCGCGTCGGCGGGTCAGCAGCGCGCCGGCATGAAGCAGATTCACGAAGCGATGCATTACATCGAACAGACCAGCAGCCAGAACCTCTCGGCGATACGGCAGGCCGAGGAGGCCGCGAAGGACTTGAACGAACTCGGCTCAAGGCTGAAGGAAATGCTCACCGACCACGGCAGCGAACATGATAACACCTGAAGAACTCGACCCCGGCTTATTGACCATGTTCACTCAGGAGGTGCGGGAACGTGCGTCGGAGATGGAGAACGCCGTGCTGGCAATTGAGGCGTCCGGCGATGCGGATCGGAAACGGCATCTGCAGGAACAGCTTCTAAGGGTGGCGCATAGCCTCAAGGGTGCCGCCGGCCTGCTTCAGGTGCGCGGCGTGGAAACGATTTGTCACTGGATGGAGGAAATTCTCTCGATCGCTGCGAATGAACGGCTTGTGCTCGAGAGATCGAGGCTGGACCTGCTGCTGTCGGCTGCGGACGCGATCAGGAACGCGGCCAATCTGCTTGAGGGCGGCGAGATCCCCTCTCCCGTGCATGGCGAGGACGTGGTCGAAAAGCTGAAGTCCATCGCAAGCGCGGGTTCCGATGACGGCATGAAAGAAGCGCACCACCATCCGCCCTTGCCTGAGCCGGAGATCGCCATTCGCACCACCGACACCGACGGTTCCATGCGCGTCTCCGCCGCGCGCCTCGATGCACTCCTTTACAGGAGCGGTGAGATGCTCACCTTCAATGGCGTCATGCGGCGTCATGCCGAGCAGGCCTCTTCGCTGCGCGAGGAAGCAAGGAAAATGCGCGCACCGGGCTCTGAACCCGCCGGACAGGTGGCGCGTGTCGAAAGCGGCCTGCGTCAGCTCGCGGCATTCCTTCGCCAGGATGTTCGCCTGATGCAAAGTGCGGTGACCGCGCTCGACGAAGAGATCAGGCTAGCGCGCACACAGCCTTTTGCGGAGGCATGCAAGGGCCTTGGCCGAATCGTCCGGGACGTGGCGGCGGCATCGGGGAAACGGGCAGAACTGGAGATCAGGGGCGGAGAGATCGAAGTCGATCGCTCCGTCATTTCAGCGCTGCAGGATTCGCTGCGCCACCTCGTCCGCAACGCGGTTGCGCATGGAATCCAGACGCCGGAGGAGCGTCGGGCGGCAGGGCGGCCGGAAACGGGCAGCATCCTGGTTTCGGCCGCCATGCGCGGAAACAGGATGGAGGTTCGTGTCGAAGATGACGGCCGCGGCCTGAATTTGGCTTTGCTGAGTGCGGCGACAGGCGAAAGCCCTCGAAGCAATCAACCCGAAGCGGATCTCCTGCGGCGTGTCTTCGAGCCGGGCGTCTCCACCTCGGCGACCGTCACCAGCCTTTCAGGGCGCGGCATAGGTCTCGACATCGTGAAAAGCAATGTGGAAAAGCTACGCGGCGCGGTCGACGTTTCGCAGGTACCGACCGGCGGTGCTGCCTTCACCCTCACCCTGCCTCTGACCCTTGCAACGGTTCGTGTTCTGGAAGTCCTTGCAGGAGGACATGTGTTCACGATCGACACCACGTCCGTCCAGCGCGTCATCCGGATCGGCCGGGGGGACTTCACGCTGGTGGAGGACAGGGATTTCGTCCGTACCCCCGCCGGTCCGATGCCCTTCGTCGATCTTTCGCTTTGGCTCCGCCTCCAGCCGAACCGGAGCGACGCGAGCGAAACCATCCCGGCAGTGGTTGTCGACTCGCCGGGCGGGCCCATGGCAGTGCTCGTCGACGAAATCACCGGGGAACAGGAACTGCTCACACGATCGCTCGGTCCGCGCCTGGCAAATGTCCGGCGTTACAGCGGTGGAATGGTGCTCCCCGACGGGCGCATCGCCCTCCTCTTGAACGTCGCAGCCCTCGCCGAGGCTGCAGCCGAGGTGCAGCCTCGCAAGAGCGTCGTCGGGCGCCGGCCCGTTGCGGCCGCTCGTCGAAAGGTCCTTGTCGTAGACGATTCGAAATATGTTCGAACATTGGTGAAGCTCATACTGGAAGGCGCCGGATACGATGTGACCATGGCGACCGACGGCACGGAAGCGTTGAAGCAGCTTCGCGACCATGGAGCCGACGTGGTCGTAGCCGACGTCGATATGCCATCAATGAATGGCTTCGAGCTGACCCGGGCCATTCGCCAGTCGGACCGCCTTACCGGCACGCCCGTCGTACTCGTCACCGGGCGGGAATCCCTTGAAGACAAGTTGAAGGGACTGCGCGCCGGCGCAAACGCCTACCTGAGGAAGGATCAGTTCGATGCGCACGACTTCCTGGAAACAATGCGGCAGGTCGTTTGAGGGAAGAGGATGGTACGCATTCTTCTCGCGACATCCACGCACGAGCTTGAAGATCTCGTAAAGAGGGCGATCGAGCGGGACGCCTCTGCGGAGCTCGTCCTGATCGCAAGAAACGGGAGAGACGCCGTTAGAATGACCGGCGAACTCCTGCCGGACATTGTCGCCCTGGAACTTAGCCCTTCCGGGGATGACAGCGCAGAAACGGTCAGGGAGATAATGATCGCGGCACCGACGCCGGTCGTTTTGCTCTCACATAGGGACGGCTCGCAGCTCGGGACCATTTCGGCGCGGGCGCTCGAAGCGGGCGCTCTCGCGGTCATCCCGGCGCCGGCCGCCCACGGCATGCCGCTCGAACAGCCGGCAGTTGAGAAGTTTCTCTCGACGATCAAAGCCATGTCGCAGGTAAAGGTCGTTCGGCAATGGCGCCAGAAAGTCCGCGGAGATCGCGCGGCCAAAGACCAACCGCCAGCGGCAGGGACGCCGATCGGAATCGTGGCCATCGCGGCCTCGACCGGTGGGCCGGCGGCGATCCGTTCGATACTCAGAGACCTCTCAGCCGATTTCCCGGTGCCGATCCTCATCGTCCAGCACATGTCGAGCGGCTTCATCGACGGCGTTGCCGCCTCTCTCGACGCGACCGTGCCGCTCAAGGTGAAGGTCGCCAGGAATGGAGAACTTCTCAAACCCGGCACCGTCTACCTCGCACCGGACAATTATCAGCTCGGCGTCTCGGGCAGATCGCGCCTACGCGTCTCGGACGATGCTCCGGTCAACGGCTTCAAGCCGTCCGGATCCTATCTCTTCGGCTCGATCGCGCGCGCCTTCAAGGGGGAGTCGCTCGCGGTGATCCTCACCGGAATGGGCGATGACGGGACGGAGGGGCTTCGGGCGCTGCGCGTGGCGGGCGGCAAGGCGATCGCGCAGGACGAGAAGAGTTCGGTGGTCTTCGGCATGCCGAAATCGGCGATCGGTGCCGGCCTCGTGGACCTAGTGCTGCCGCTGGAAAGCATAGCTGAGAACATCGCTGCCATCGCCCGGGGACGGAGCTAACCGGGAGGCGAGACAAGGACTTGAACGTTGTGGGGCCCGCGCGTCGGACTTGACGCGCAGGCGCCACACCGCCCCCCTCTAGATGCTCATGATCTGAATGACCGCCGGTGTGATGATCACCGCAAAGAGCACGGGCAGGAAGAACAGGATCATCGGCACGGTGAGCTTGGGCGGGAGAGCGGCCGCTCTTTTCTCGGCCTCGCTCATGCGCATGTCCCGGTTCTCCTGCGCCATCACACGCAACGCCTGACCAAGCGGTGTGCCGTATTTCTCCGCCTGTATAAGGCTGGTGACGACGGCGCGCACGCCCTCCACGCCGGTTCTCTGCCCCAGGTTTTCGAAGGCCTGTCGCCGGTCCTGCAGGTAGGAAAGCTCCGCAGTCGTCAGCAGGATCTCCTCCGCAGTTTCCGGCGATTGCGTGCCGACCTCCTCGCCAACCTTGCGGAAGGCGCTTTCGATTCCCATGCCGGCTTCGACGGTGATCAACAGCAGGTCCAGCGCCTCGGGCCAGGAACGCCGGATCGACTGCTGCCGCTTGGTGATCCTGTTCCTGATGAAGATCGCCGGAGCGAAATATCCGAACGCGCCCATGGCGGCGGCCATCGCCACCACCAAAAGGAGCGGTGCCTCCGGGCGGACCACCAAAAGGATGTAAAGCAAGCAGGCCGTGAAGATGGCAACCGGCGCAATCAGCCGGAAAGCAAGAAAGGCCGTCACCGCGGCATGGCCACGATAGCCCGCCATGCTCAACTTGCGGACGATCTCGCCGTCCTCCGCCTGCTTGGCAAGACGGAAGCGGTCGACGATCGCCTGAAAGAGGCGCTTCGGCTCCACACGCAAGGATACCTTGCTCTTCTCCTCCAGCCGGGCGCGTTCGCGCTGGCGGATACGCTCGCGTTCGCCCTCCACTTTTCGCATGCGATCCGACAGCGTGTTCCGGAAGACGTAAGGCCAGGAAACGACGACGACCGCTGAAAAGGCGGAGAAGCCGGCCATCACGGCCGCCAACTGTTCCGGGTCTGGGATATGGACGCCAAGGTTCATCTCAAGTTCTCAGAAGTCGAAGTTGATCATCTTGCGCATGACGAGGATGCCGATGCCCATCCACAGGCCGCAGCAAACGAGTACGATCTTGCCGATCGTCGTCGTGAACAGGAGCGTCATGTAGTCCGGGCTCGTGAAGTATACGGCGCCCGCGACGACGAACGGCAAAGCACCGATGATGCCGGCCGAGGACTTCGCCTCCGCGCTCATCGCCTTGATTTTGGCTTTCATCTTCTTGCGTTCTCGGAGCACCTTGGAAAGATTTCCGAGCGCTTCCGAGAGGCTGCCGCCGGTGCGGCTCTGAATGGCGACAACGATGGCAAAAAAGTTGGCTTCGGCAAGCGGCATGCGTTCGCTCATGCGCTTTACGGCCTCGTCCACCGGTATGCCCAGCGTCTGGTCCTGAACGATCGCGAGGAACTCGCCCTTGACCGGCTCCTGCGCTTCCGTGGCAATCACCCTCAGGCAATCCGGCATCGGCAGACCTGCCTTGAGCCCTCTGACGATGACGTCGACGGCGTTCGGAAACTCAGCAGCGAACCGGGCAAAGCGCGCATTGCGCTTGATGTTCACGTAGAGGTGCGGCAGGAGCAGACCGCCGGCGATCGCGAAACCGACCGACACTAGCGCACCGAGGCCCGCAACCATCAGCATCGCGACCCAGGTGACCAGCGCGGTGCCGGCACAGACGAGAAAATAGGCCTTGCGGGACCAATGAAGGCCGGACTGACGGAGCCTCGCCGAGAGCGTCACTTTGCCTTTGCGCGCATTCGCCTGGCGCTTCTCCTCTATCTCGCGCAGCGTCTTTTCCACCGACCGGCGGCGGTCGCGGCCATCCGTCTCGGCTGGTTCGCTTCGCTTGTCTTCCGCCCGCGCCGAAATGCGCTCGAACCTCTGGCGATAGGCGCTTGCCTTGGAAACACGCGGATAGAACGCCGCCATCATCACACCGCCTATGCTGGTGGATGCCAGGAGGAAGACGAAAACGGGAAACAGCAAAGAGGTTGCCATCTGTTTTGGCCCTTTGTCAGCGTTTAATTCAAGCGGCGGCCTTCATTTCCGCCGCGTCGAGGGCCGCGGCGAGCCGGACCTCTTCGCCATAGTAGCGAGCGCGATCCCAGAATGCCGGCCGCCCTATGCCGGTCGAACGGTGTCGTCCGATGATGTTTCCCTTCTCGTCTTCGCCGAGGATGTCGTAGACGAAGAGGTCCTGCGTCGTGATCACGTCGCCTTCCATGCCGAGCACTTCGGTGATGTGGGTGATCCGGCGCGAACCATCGCGAAGGCGCGCCGCCTGCACGATCACGTCGACCGACGAGACGAGCATCTCCCGGATCGTCTTGGCCGGCAGCGAGCTCCCGCCCATGGTGATCATCGCCTCGACGCGCGCCATCGCTTCGCGCGGAGAGTTGGCGTGGAGCGTTCCCATCGAACCGTCGTGACCGGTGTTCATCGCCTGCAGCAGGTCGAAGGCCTCGGGCCCGCGGACCTCGCCGACGATGATCCGCTCGGGCCTCATGCGCAGGCAGTTCTTCACGAGGTTGCGCATGGTGATCTCACCCTGCCCCTCGATGTTCGGCGGCCGCGTTTCGAGGCGCACGACATGCGGTTGCTGCAGTTGAAGCTCCGCCGCATCCTCGCAGGTGATGACGCGCTCGCCGTGCTCTATATAACCGGTCAGGCAGTTCAGAAGCGTCGTCTTGCCGGAGCCGGTACCGCCGGAAATGAGAACGTTGCAGCGCACGCGTCCGATGATCTTGAGAACCTCGGCGCCCTCCGGCGAGATCGAGCCGAACCGGACCAGCTGGTCGAGGGTCAGCTTTTCCTTCTTGAACTTGCGGATCGTCAACGTGGGGCCGTCGATTGCCAGGGGAGGCGCGATCACGTTGACACGGGAACCGTCGCCCAGACGCGCGTCGCAGATCGGGCTCGATTCGTCGACGCGCCGGCCAACCTGGCTGACGATGCGCTGGCAGATATTGAGTAGCTGCTCGTTGTCGCGAAAACGGATTCCCGTCTCCTGCACGCGGCCATTCACCTCGATGAAGACCTGGTTTGCGCCATTGACCATGATGTCGGCGATGTCGTCGCGTGCGAGCAGGGGCTCGAGCGGCCCGTAACCCAAGATGTCGTTGCAGATGTCGCTGAGAAGATTGTTCTGCTCCGCCATCGAAATGCCGGCCTTCTTGGCCGCGATGATGTCGTTGACGATCGCTCCGATTTCCTTGCGCGCCTGCTCCCCATCCATGCCGGAGAGTGCTGCGACGTCGATTGTCGCGATGAGGGCGCTGAAGATTTCCTTTTTCAGCGCGTAATATTCGGCCTTGTGGGCCTTTTCCGTACGGACCGCCGGAACTTCGATCGGTTTTTGGCTCGGCTCCCGCACCGGCTCAGCATTACCGGACGCCGGTTGAACGGCCGCTTCGCGGGTCTTTTCTTCCAGGTGGAATTTCTTGCCGAACATTGGTGTCGCTCTGCTTGTTTGAGGTCCGTGAGCGTTGCATGCGAAAGCGGAAGGCAATGCCTTCCGCTTCGCTTGGCGACCGACGGCCCGGATTAAGCGGCAGGGATGACGAGTCTGTCCGCGATCGCTTGGAACGCGGCCGTCACGTCGGTACCGACAAGCCCTACCGCACCGATGATGGCGACGGCGATAAGACCGGCGATCAGGCCGTATTCGATGGCGGTTGCGCCGGATTCGTTGCGAGCAAAACGGGCAAGAAGATTTTTCATGGTTCGGTCCTTCAATGGGTTGGAGAAAGTGCCGAAACCAAGTTCGGCGTCACAGGGTTGGGCCGGGTTCTGCCTCGTGTCCCGCTTGCTGTGTGGCTCTTATATAGACTTTGTTAACCCTCTTGATCTATTCAGCCTGATGGCCGAGCCGGCGGAGCAGATGGCTCGTCCGGTTGGTCTAGTCCGATCGCCGATACCGCTATTTGCTTCAACCTTTTACTGCGACACGCCGCGATTCACGGGTTAATCGGAGACGATTCACCCCCCCATCCGAATAGCTATGGCCGCAGCCAATCCGGATCGTTGCAAACGCCCCGGGGCCGCGCCTGGAAATCCGGTCAACCGATCGGGATGCGCCGCGACAGGTTGAGGCTGACGGGGCTTTGGGTGAGACCGGGGACGACGAAGGTAAAGGGATAGCGGATCGACAGCACGCGGAAGGCTATGCCGTCCACCGTCTCCTTGCTGACGGCGATAGTGAGCAGCCTCGGGTCGCCGCTGTGAAAGCTCTCGCGCACCGCCCCAGCCAGCTTGGCCAGTGCTTCGCTGTCCGTAGCATCGCGGGCGATCTGCCCGATCAGCACCCGACGGGCAGCAACATCGACGGCGTGCGACAGCTCGTTGCGCATGTAAAAGGCGCGGCCGAACTCGAGGATGCCGAAGACGAGCAGCAGCAAAGGCAGGCAGACGAGCGCGAATTCCACCGCCGTAGCGCCTGACTGACTGCGCAACAGGCGGCGAAGGATGGCGGGCGGAGCCCTCATTGGACTTGCACTTGCATGGAGGACCCGAGCTCGAATACGGGAAGTACCGCCGGCAAGGACATCGGCCGATAGGACTTTGCAGCCGCGAGCCGATAATACACGAATTGCGGTTTCGCGTTCGCGCAGGTCACCGTTCCGCATTGCGGCGCGGCCTCAGGGGCGACATCGGCATTTTCCGGGCAGGCGCAGTAGCGCTTCACTGCCGGCAGCGTGGCACTCGCCAGACGCGGGCTCTGGGCCAGGGTGGAAACGAGCACCTTTTGGACCTGCGCCGCGCCGGGATCCGCCAGGGCTGCCTGCGCACCGGCGCGCAGGACATGGTCGATCGTCATCCGCTCGTTGATCGCAAGACCGAGATCGGCCGTTGCCACGAGACCGAGAGCGAGGACCGGCGCGATCAGCGCGAATTCGACCGCCGAAGCACCGGCCTCGGAGGTCTTCAATTCGCCGGCCTTCTTGCTCAGCAAGGATGATGCCTTCGGTTTGCCGCGCTTGAACACTTTCTGCAGCAACGCCTTTAGCCCTTTTTGGCGGATTCGTCGCTCACGCGTCCCGCCGACCCGCCAGCCAAGCGCAACGATGGCCTTCCCGGCTTTGGAGTCGGGCGCCGACTCGATGATCAGCCGGCCATTATTGGCCGCTGCGCCGAAGAGGGACGGGTCGAATGACAGCGAGACGCTTTCGTCAAGGCCTACGGCCGCCAGAAAATCCTTCTGTTTGATTTCCTGCAGCTTCGGGGTGCCGACCTTGTTGAGCACCAGACGGGGCGGCGGATCGTTGGGTCGCGCCTTCTTCAGGAAATCGATCAGGTTCTTGGCATTGCGCATGCAGGCAAGATCCGGCGTCGCGGTCACGACGATTTCGTCGGCCTCGAGCAGAACCTTCCGGGTCCACTGCGTGAGGATATGCGGCAGGTCGACGACAACATGCCATGAGCTCGAACGAGCGACGTCGAGGAGATGATCGACATCCTCCTCACGCAGATTGATGAACTTGTCTAGTTCCGTGGTTGCCGGAAGCAGGTGCAGGCGATCCGTGTAGCTCACCGTCAGGCGTCGCAGCAGCACATCGTCGAGGCGTTCGGGCCTCTGGAGCACATCCACCATGCCGTACTTTGCTTCGATATCGAAGTTCAGGCCGAGCGTCCCGGACTGAAGGTCGAGATCCGCCAGAAGAACATCGGCATCCACCCGCTTGGACATGGCGTAGGCAACATTGTGTGCGAGTGTCGAGGAGCCGGTTCCGCCCTTCGCGCCGACAAATGCAACGATGCGCCCCAGTTTCTCCTCGGTGGAATCGCGAAAGCAGCGGTGTACCGCCGCAACGAAATCCATCGGCTCGAGCGGCATGACGAGGTAGTCGCTGACGCCCGCGTCCAGAAGCTTCTTGTAGAGTCCCACATCGTTGGAGCGGCCGATGACGATGACCTTGGTGCCGGTGACGCACTCCATTGCCAGCGTTTCCAGGGCCTGCATCAGGCAGGCTTCGCTTTCCTCGCTCTCCACCACGACCAGATTCGGCGATGTGACGCCGCCATAGAGCGCCGCCGCCTCTTTGATCCCGCCGGCCTTCACGGTCACGCTGGCACGCGCCATTCGCCGATCGATCGCCGCCGTTGCGACGGCATCTCTTACCGATTCCGACTGGCAGAAGATTGCGATGTCCACCTTCGGAATGGGCAGCAGCGGGGGAGCCGTGGCTGGCAGCGGAGATTCTTTGATTTCGTCAGGCTGTTTCATCGTCAAGGGTTCCGTAAATGGATCAGCTGCCGTCGGAACGGGAGGGAACCTCCACCATCGACATGCGTCCGCCGTTGAAGAAGCGCACCACGCCGCGTCTGGTTCCCTCGGACTCGACGACAGAGGCCTCGTGGTTGTCGGTGATCGCACGAAGTGCGAGCGAGACGGTGCCGGAAGCCTCGGCGGCCGCGACGGCTGCGATCTGTTCCGGATCCACTTCCAGCGTCGCGGTCTTGCCGATGACCGAGGTTCCATCGGCTGCCTGCGAGACGGTCTGATCGACTGCAAGGACGCGAATATTGGACAGGATCGCGCGGCTGACGACCTTGCCGGCGTCGCCGGAGGCGTCCGGGCGGGCGGCGGTGTGAACCACGTCGACGTGATCGTTCGGCAGGATAAATCCGCCGGCCGTGCTTTCGGCCGTGACGCGAACCGCGATCGCCCGCTTTCCCGAAGGCAGCAGACTCGACAGGTAACCCGTGCCACGCTGCGCCAGCTTGTCTTCGCGAATGGGCTCACCGGCAACGAAGTCGCTCAGGGCCAGAGAACCTTTTAGCGCTGTCGTCGCGTCCGGGCGGGAGCTGCGGCTTATGAAGACAGGAGGGATTTCGCCCTCCCACGGCTGCCAGCGCAGGTGACTCTCGTCGATCGCCGCACCGCGCTTGAACTCTGCGGCGGCCACGAGCACCTCCTGCGAAGGCGCTTCCCGAACCTCAGCAACCTTGACCGCGGGCTCTTCGCCGACGCCGAGCGCCAGCCAGGAGGCGGCTCCACCGGATGCCAGTGCGAGCAGGAGAATGACGATACGGATCATGGATTAAACCTCGTCTTGCGCAAGCGGACCGTGGCGCGATCGATCAAAGAAGGGCGGAGCACCAGTGGCTTTCCGGCAGCAGCAAAAGGGCAGCCGGCGCCATTGCCGCGCCATAGGGAATGCCCGTCTCGCGGTCGAGAAGACGCTTCGCCCAGGCATTTTTCTTCAGGACGAGCGGCAGAGGCACCCGTCGAAGCTGAAGAAGCCCAACCGTCAGGGCCGCGCCGATCACCGACGTGTAGAGGATGAAGGGGAGCGCAAGGTCGGCGCCGAGCCAGAGCACGGCGACAGGCAGGAGTTTCGCGTCACCGCCGCCGATCCAGCCGGCAGCAAAGAGGACGAAAGTGCAAGCGAGCACGGCGGAGGCAACGAGAACGCTTGACGTAACCGTCGCGAGGTCCAGGCCTGCAGCGGGCGCAAGAAGGGCGAAGGCGATCACCAGGGAGACCACCAGGCGGTTGGATATGGTCATCGTCACCACATCCCTGATGCCGGCGTAAGTCATCGCTCCGGCAAAGACAAAAAAAGCGAGCCAGGCTGCGGATGTCGAGATCATCTTCGATGCCTCATGCACAAGGGCCGACGGGCCGGTTGGAATGTCCGGAATGTGCCTATTAAGCCAAGGAATATCCATTCGACCTGATGGACTAGGAACGCCAGGCAAGGGCTGCGATCCGGACTAGGCCGACTGGCCGAATCGCCGGCAGGCGGCGGGCGGGATATATCGTCCCACCGGAAAGCCCTGATGCATTTCTTCAAGGATATGCGGTTTCGAGTAGCGGCACGCAAAGGCTTCGGCTTCGGGAAACGTGGATGAGCAAGAAAATTGACGCGATCGATGAAGCGAGCCGTTCGCCTCGACGGCCAGGGGTCGCGCGGCGATTTCTGAAGGCGGAGGGCGGCGCCGTTGCGGTCATCGCTGCGGTGGCTTTTCCGGTCCTCGTCGGGGCGATGGGATTGGGGGCCGAAACGGGCTATTGGTATCTGGAAAAGCGCAAGCTGCAGCACGCTGCGGACGTATCGGCCTATGCCGCAGCCGTGCGCCATCGCGCAGGTGATCAACAATCCGCACTCGAGGCCGCCGCGCGAAGGGTCGCAGGCGGCTCGGGTTTTTCCCCGGGCGGCCTCACCGTGTCCACGGCCGCGGGCTCTGCCGGTGGATCGAACAACGTGACGGTCGAGTTGACCGAGACGCATCCCCGCTTGTTTTCTTCCGTGTTCGGTGCGGGAACCATTACGATGAAGGCACGTGCAGTCGCTCAGGTTACGGGCGGCTCGAAAGCCTGCGTGCTTGCCCTGTCGAACTCCGCATCGGGCGCGGTAACCGTAACCGGCTCGACGGATGTTCGATTGTCCGGCTGCAGCGTGGTCTCTAATTCAACTGCGGCCGACGCCTTTCTGATGAAGAACGGCAGCGCGCTCATGTCGACCGATTGCGTGTATACGGTCGGCGAAGCCGTAACCACGACAGGCCTCACGCTCACCGGCTGCAGCAAACCCGTCCAGCAGGTTCCACCGACGCCGGATCCCTTTGCATCCGTCGTCGAGCCGGACAAACTGCACATTCAGCAGCTTCCCTGCCGAGATCTGACCTATGTCTCGAACTCCACCTATGTCTTCGACCGGCTTGCAAGCGGGGTCGAGGCAATCCGTTTCTGCGGGGGAGTCGACATCAAGGGAACGATCACGCTGAAGCCTGGCCTCTATATCATAGACGGCGGCGAACTGACGATAACGGCCGGGGCAAAACTCACCGGCGACGGCGTCACCTTTTTCTTCGTCAATTCGGCGGCCGCCAATCTGCTCGGCAACGGTGACATCGATCTGTCCGCTCCGACCACCGGACCTTTTGCCGGCCTGCTGTTTTTCTCAAGCCGCAAAAGTGTCGGCGTAGTCCATCAGATAACAGGCAATTCCGAGTCGACGCTGGTTGGAAACCTCTACGCGCCGACGGGCCAAATCGACTTCACCGGAAACTCGAGCGTTTCGGGAGGATGTACGCAGATCATTGCCGATCATGTAACCTTCACGGGAAATTCGACGATGGAGACCTGCGCCTCGCCGACGAAGGAGATCCTGGTCGGTCGAACGGTATCGCTCATCGAGTGAACGAGCGGCCACTTCTTTGTAGCCGGCTGGAACGCAAGGGGACGTCCAGCCGTTGACTCCCACTGTCATCAAAGCAGGAGTTTTCCCATGTACAGGCGCTCAACAGGGGCCGTCTTGGTGCTGGCAATGTCAGCTCTGGTCAGGCCCGCCGCAGCGGACGAGTCAAAAATGGCGATCGTTCCCGTTCAGCAGCGAAGCATGGGAGCCGAAGGGGTGGAGCGGCTTGTCGTTGACTTTGCCAAGACCGTTGCGCTTCCTCGGCCTGCAAGCACAGTCATCATCGGCAATACAGGAATAGCGCAGGCAAGCCTCAGCGACGACAGAACCGTGATCCTCACCGGCAAGACACCCGGCTCCACGAACCTGATCGTGATCGACGGCGACGGTGCCGAAGTGGCCAACCTCATTCTGGATGTCGTCGCGGGAAGCGGTCGTCTGGTGACGGTTCACCAGGGCGTGCGCCGGGCAACCTTTACATGCGGAAGGCGCTGCGACCCGGTCTTGCTCGTCGGAGACGACGCCGACCACTTCAACGCCACGGCCTCGCAAATTGCCGCGCGCAACGGCTTTTCCGCCCCTTCCCCGGACAATCAGCAGTGACGGCATCCTGGAGCGCCTGTCCGCCGATCAGGCCTAATCTATGCTCGCGGTGGCCGCTGAATCTCCACCGGCGTCTTGACGATGATTTCCCGATGGGGAAAGGGGATGGATATCCCCGCCTCTTTGAAGGCATCCCATAGTGCCATCAGAACTTGGCCGCGCACATTCGTCAGGCCGTTGGCCGGATCCGAGATCCAGAAGCGGAGGCGGAAATCCAGCGAGGAGGCACCAAAGGCGGTCATCCAGCAGACCGGCGCCTTGTAGGCATTGACGACGCGGGGAACGCTCGATGCCGTGCCGATGGCGATCCGTACCACCTCATGCGGATCGCTGTCGTAGGACGTGCCGAAATCGACATCGATCCGGACGTAGTCGCTGGAAAACGACCAGTTCACCACCTGCTGCGAGATGAAGTCCTCATTGGGGATGAGGTATTCCTTCCCGTCGCGGGTAATCACCGACACGAAACGCGCACGGAGGTCGCGGATGGACCCGAACGTGTCTCCAAGCGTGATGGTGTCGCCGGGCTTGATCGACTTGTCGAGCAGGATGATGATCCCGGAAATGAAATTGGACACGACCTTCTGCAGTCCGAAGCCGACGCCGACACCGACAGCACCCGAAAACACCGTCAACGCCGTGAGATCGATACCCGTCGCGGACAAGGCGACTGCACCGGCGATCATGATCAGAACGATCTTGATGACCTTGCTGATCAGCACTTTAAACGATGGCGAAAGGTCGCCGGAACGCTGAACCCAATGGGCAAGCACATTGCCAACGAGCACTGCGACCCAGATAAGGGCGACTGTCAGAACAACCGCCTTCAGAATGATCAGCAGTGAAAGACGCATCACGCCCAGATTGACGGCGGCAGCATCGAGCGCCGCCAGGACAGGGCCGTCAAGGCCGGTGGCATATACGGCGAGGTATCCCCAGCTTACGATCGCCACCAGGCGCGACAAGGTCGGGTTGCGGATGATCTTGGTCAGGACGGAAATTATGAACCAGGCGGCCGCGAGGGATAGCGCCGTAGAGACCAGCCATCGCTGCGACGGCCAGGTACCCTGTTTGAGAATGACGTTCGCAAGCCACAGCCACAGGGTCAGAAAAAGCCATTTCAGGCGGCGCATGAAGGCGATGATAACGCGCAGCAGGTCCGGATTGCCCTTGATGCGCCGAGCCCTCGTTTCCATCGCCGGCTCGGATCTGGATGCGACGAAGGAGGCGAAAACGTAACCGGCGGCGATAATCCCAAGCTGGTAGAATGTCCATTCGCTGAGGACGAATGTCCTGAACCAGATTTCAAGCGGTCGAACCATCAGCATGAAATCCACGGCGGCGCCCTTTGAACTAGATCTGCAAACCCCCTGTTCCCAAATGTTAGCAGGAAAACCGTTACACACTTTCCCGGAAGTGCTCTAGATGGAGACTCCCGCCTCGCGGAGTCCCTCCACCATCCGGTCCATCAGATGGGGATCTTGGTAGGGTAGAGATCGCCTCAGGTGATCGACGGAAAAGCTCGGATTGACCCCCAATACTTCCCGCCAATAGCCCCGCGCTTCTTCGTGCCGCCCGGTACGACCATAGAGGCAGGCAAGATAGAAGCGCGTCATGTCCGATCGGGGCGCAAGCATCAGCCGACGTTTGAAGGCTACCTCGGCCTCGTCAAAACGCCCGAGATTCAACAAGGCCCTCCCTTGGAAATGCAGTGACAGGTCGAATTGCGGATCCAACCGGTGGGCTCGTGTGTACAGCGTCAGGGCCTCTTCGTGCCGGCCCTGGAAATCCCGTATGGTGCCGAGTGCCGTATAGGCGTTGGCGGAATTGGGGTCGAGTTCGATCGCTCGCTCTGCAGCGTGCTCCGCCTCGTCCAGACGCCGCATCCAGGAAAGGGCAAGCGCGAGTGTGTAATGGCCTTGCGGCTCGGTATCGTCGGTATCGATGGCCTTTTGGGCCAGTTCGCGCGCCTGTGTGAGATTGTCAGGCGTCGCGCCGTTCCACTGATTGATGAAGTCGGTCAAGGCAATGATCGAAAGCGAAGCATGGGCAGCCGCCATCCCTGGATCGATCTCGAGGACGCGGTGCAGCATGCCGCGGGCCTCCATGGACGACAGCGCGCTGAACTGCAGGATCGCCTGACGGGAGCGGACGAGCAGGTCATAGGCCTGCGGGTCGACCTTGCCGCGGCTCTCGCGCCGCTCCTCTTCCCCGGCCGTCAGCTTCACGCGCAGCGCGTTGACGATGGTGCGCGTCACCTCGTCCTGTACGGCGAAGATATCTTCAAGCCCGCGATCGTAGCGCTCGGCCCACAAATGGCCGCCGGTCGTACCGTCGATCATCTGGGCGTTGATGCGGATGCGATCGGCTGCCCTGCGTACGCTGCCTTCCAAGACGTAGCGTACACCGAGTTCCCGGCTCACCTTGCGGATGTCCGGCGTCTTGCCTTTGTAGGCGAAAGAGGAATTCCGGGCGATTACGAAAAGGCCGGAAACCTTCGAGAGATCGGTGATGATGTCTTCGGTGATGCCATCGGCGAAATAACCTTGTTCCGGGTTGCCGGACATATTGTCGAATGGAAGGACGGCAATGGACGGCTTCGCCGGAAGCTGCGGGGGCGGTTCGGCAGCAATTTCATGGGGCTCGCTCGTGCGATCGTTAGGCGACCATGTCCAGATGTGCACCGGCCGCTCGATGTTCTTGACTTCATGATAACCGCTGTCGACGAAGTCGATGTCGGTGCGACCATGCACATATTCATGAATTCCATCAGAAATCGCCACGCCGCCGGGATCGGCAAGCGCTTCGATACGGGCAGCTACATTGACGCCGTCGCCGAAAAGATCGCTGTCCTCAACCATGATGTCGCCGAGGTTGACACCGACGCGCAGTACGATGGCCCGGTCTTCCGGCAGGTCTCTGTTGGCAGCCGCCATCGCCTGTTGAAGTGCTGCAGCGCATTCGACGGCGTTAACCGCACTGCCGAATTCGACGAGCACGCCGTCGCCAGTCCTCTTGAAGACACGGCCCTGGTGAATGCCGACGAGCGGCTCCAGCACCTCTTTCCACCGAGCCATAAGCAATGTGTGCGTGCTTTTTTCGTCCCGCTCCATGAGCCGGCTGTAACCGACCGCGTCAGCGGCCAGAATGGCTGCAAGCCGACGTCTGATGGGTTCCTTGGCCATAGGCAATGGCGCCTTCCTAGTGCCCGCGGATCAAAAATACTACCTCGATTCGGCGGTTCGCGCATTGATGCGCTCTCGCGTCAAACATGCAGAACCACTTCGCGAGGAGCAGAACTCAAACTTGCTCCAAAAGTGCCCGTGCGAGCTCTTCCCATTCTTTATCGACCGTCAAGGTCGACGGTGCGGTACCGCATCGGCGATACCAATATTCGGCGTTCGATTGATCACCTTCCTTGCGATGGAGATAGGCATGCACACGCATGCCCGCGCTATCCTCGTGCTCCTGCGCGCGTTCGTGCGCCTTGTCCCAATCGCCCTTTCCATCCCACCACAGCGCCTGCAGCGCACGGCTTAGACCGGCGGGCGGCTGTGGCTTGGCAAGCGAATCTCGGAAAACCTGCAAATCCAAATCGTCCATCCTCGTGAAACCGAACTCCGATAATACGCTCGCCCGGGCCCGAGCGGTAGCGTGCATCGGGCGATAGTCGGATTACGCCTACCTTGCCGGGAAGGATCGAAATCGGGCGCCGCATGCAATCCCGCTATCGCGCATCAAACGCGCAAGCATCTTCTTGAGGAGCAAGTTCTGTGCATGAAGCTGTTCCGCCAGCAGCCTCCTGAGCCGCTCGTTGTCTGCGTCAAGGGCAGCGAGCTCATCGAGGGAGATCCACGCCGTTCGGCGCCGCGGCATTCCTGACGGCGCATCAATACAGTCCTTTCCGCGCGCTTCAACTCCTCCACGTGCGAGGCGGCTCTATGCCTCACGCGCCAACTCGCTTGCCTTTCGCGAAGTGACGGCAGGAAACGGCAGCGCAAAATTTTGCCGGCATTGATGCGAAAACGAGAGCGAATTCAGGTTTATGGCGAGCCGCGCGTTCCGGTGGTGATTAATCCAGCCCAAGCCTTGCGCAGTTCGGCATTTTCCGCTCGCAACTTTTCCGCCGGAAGCTTGCGGAGCCTCTGGTTTTCTTCTTCGAGCCGATCGAGATCCGCCAGCTCTTCGCCGGCGGGAAGAGGCTTCTCTGCCCTGTGCTCAACCGATTAACGGTCCGCTTCCACAGAGAGTAGGTTTGCTCCGAAATGCCGGCACTCTTGATAGCGTTTTTGAGTGTACCATTGCCTTCGGCGACTTGCGTCTCTATCAGCTTGAGCTTCTCCTTTCTCTCTTGTTTGCTATACCTCCTCGGTTTAGCGGCCGGCGCCTCTGATACAGCTCGCCCCGATTCGGCAGCCCCTTCCGGCGCCGTGGCGACCTCTTCTTCTTAGCCGCTGATCGACGTCCCGCGCTACGGGCGCAGCAATTGACCCGGTGTTATTCTCGTCAGCCATCAGCAATACCCTCCTTGGTCTTCACTTGTTTCCTTCTGAGTGCACCACAGAGTCAACACAACCACCAAACACCCGCTTTACAGATAGTTGATGGACCCCCGTACTTGCGAGCCATGGTGCCTGCAGCGCAGTCGTACCCGTCGGCCACTGCACGGCGCACCAGTTGCGAATGTGGGTTGTTGCAATGCTCACCGCACCTCCATCTTGTTCGGTTAAGGCGGGAGGTGTGTGCGACAAGTCACAGTACGCGATGCTAGGGGTGGCCCCGCGGGCGGGGGTCAAGCCACTAAGCAGGAGACTTCTCGATGAGCAGAACTGTCACGAATGCCCCAGGCGAGCCGCTGTCCTATAGCGGTAGTTCTACGGCATGGTTTTCCGCCAGCGCGTCGGGACCGGTGCTCTACGGAACGGCCGGCAACGATTCGATGTGGGCTGACAGTTCCACCGATGTCACTATGATCGGGGGCACAGGCGACGATATCTACTATCTTTATTCGGGGGCCAACCGAGCCTCTGAGGCGCCCGGCGCCGGCCTCGATACCATCAAGACCTGGATGAGCTATTCCCTGCCGGAGAATTTCGAAAACCTGACGGTCACAGGCGCTGAAGGTTTTGGCTTCGGCAATAGTGCCGACAACATCATCAGCGGTGGCTCAGGCAGCCAGACGATCGATGGTGGCATCGGCAACGACATCCTCATCGGGGCGGGTGGTGCAGACACTTTCGCTTTCAAAAAGGGCAACGGTAGCGACCTGATCAGCGACTTCGGCGCCGACGATATGGTGAGGCTCGAAGGTTATGGTTTCACGTCATTCGACCACATTCTTGGCAACGTTGCCCAGGAAGGCGGGGATCTCAGGCTCAGCCTCGCCGATGGCGAGAGTCTCGTCTTTGCAAATACGACCGCCGATCAGCTGCAGGCGAGCCAGTTCAGCCTAGCGCTGGACCGATCCGTTCTGACGCAGACCTTCTCCGACGACTTCAACACGCTTCAGCTCAACGACGGCACCAGCGGTGTCTGGGACCCGAAGTACTGGTGGGCACCCGAAAAGGGCGCGACCCTCACCGGTAACGACGAGCTGCAATGGTACGTCAATCCGACCTATCAGCCGACCGCCTCGGCCAATCCATTCTCCGTGACGGACGGCGTTCTGACGATCACCGCCAAGCCGGCCTCGCAGGCGATCCAAGCCGAAACCAACTGGTATGATTATACCTCCGGCATGCTGACGACCTACTCGTCATTTGCTCAGACTTACGGCTACTTCGAGATGCGCGCCGACATGCCCGATGATCAGGGGGCGTGGCCGGCATTCTGGCTGCTGCCGGCCGACGGCACCTGGCCGCCGGAACTGGATGTGGTCGAAATGTACGGCCAGGATCCAAATACGGTCATCGCCACCGTTCATTCCAATGAGACCGGTTCGCAGACCAGCATCGCAAGCGCAGCCAGGGTTATCGATACAAGTGGTTTTCACAAATATGGTGTGCTTTGGACGGAAGAGGAGATCGTCTGGTACTTCGACGATACCGCGATCGCACGCGCCGACACCCCCTCGGACATGCACGATCCGATGTACATGGTTGTCAATCTTGCGGTTGGCGGGATGGCTGGCCCACCGGACGACGGGCTCGTGGATGGCGCCGAAATGAAGGTCGACCATGTCAAGGCCTATTCGCTCGACGCCGACTGGCACATCTGAGCAAGGAAAGCAGATCTGAGCCAGGAAAGAAGTTTCCGAGGAGACCGGCAGCGCAAGCATCTGCCGGTCAGAATGGATCTGCAGAACCCGCTTTCGCTAAACTGTTCCCTTTGGAACTGCGGGGTTCCCAGTGACGGTCATAAATTAGAGCTTGGAACCCGAAACTTGCAGAAGCGGCTCGTGCACCAAAAGGAAGGCGCACATGGCGTGAATGGGTTCATAGGGCCCATCAATACAGTCATTGCCGCTATCCGCGTGTGCTTAATTTCACCGCGGGAGGGGATTATCATGGAGCCGGTAACGCTTGTACTGACGGTATGCCTTTTGTCGGCACCCGAAAAGTGCCGTGAGGAGCGCCTGGAGCTCGAGATCCAAGACTCGTTGACGCAATGTATGTTCCGTTCCGTCATGTATGTCAGCAACTGGTCTGGACAGCATCCAGGCCTGAGCGTCAGAAAATGGCGTTGCGAGCTACCCGTTGCCAGCCGAGATGCCTGAATGCGTTCCGTCACCCTTGGCGCAGATGGATTGCAGGCCAGGTTGAATCATCCGCTGGACCTGCCTAGCCTTTCGGGCCCGGACCAGCCTCAGAGTGTCCATCGCTTTGAGCGGATGCGAACCGCCCGCCCACCAATAGCTTCCACTGTCGAGAGTGTCCCAGCGCCAGCGATTTTGCGGCTCCTGCATCCATTGAGGACCACGACGCCGACACGTGAGACCTTCGCACTTCTATGCCGGGCATCGGCGAACACGCCGTCGATCAGCAGCTGTAGCGTCGGAGAACACATTACAGATCGGCTGCGGCACTCCAGGCCCCACGTGGCAAGCTTCCCGTCAATATATTATGCGATTTTCCCTCTTTCCCAGTACCAAGCGACATACATCTTCCTGCGATCATGTTGCCGCGCTTTGAGGAAGGTCCTGATGGCTCGTATGTCTCTTCGTTCGCACGCAACCCAAACAAACGTTTCGGCATCGACGGCTTCTATCGCTGCTTTCGCCTCGGACACGAGAACGTCGGCAGCATCTTCCGGGTAGCTCCGCCTGTGCAACCAACGCACGTCGAGCACGCCATCGGTCGGAAGCGGTTGCTCTTCCGCCTTGTCCTCAACCTCGATCATGGCACGTATATGCGTTTCAGCCGGAGCCTCTGCCGCGATCCGTGCTATGGCCGGTAGGGCGCTCTCGTCACCGATCAGCAAAATGGAGCGCTCCGCCGGCAGGCCGCCTGCGCCTGGCCCTAACAGGGCGGCCACGTCTCCGGGCTGCGCGTCGCGCGCAAAGTCTGCACCCGGAGTCGGTACGCCAGGAGCGGGATGCTGCAAGAAATCGATCCACAATTCGCCCCGATCCAAATCGACGGCACGGATGGTATAGACACGAACCAGAAGCGTGTTCTCGCCTTCCGGCCACGCTATGCGGCCGTCTTCCCGCGAGCCGGGCCATACCGGCGGTTTGCCCTTCGGCGGCACCAGCAGGCGGACATGCATGTCGCCGCCCACAAAAGGCGTCACATCGGCGCAGGAAAATATCACGCGACGCATATGCGGAGTGACATCGTGCGCCGAGACGACGGTCACCTCATGAAGGTTCGGCAGCACCGACAGGGACATCGATTCCGACCAGGTCAATTCGAACGGTTGGTCTTCGGCGAAATAGAAAAGATGTTCCGCCAGGATCGTGCGGCTCATGTGCAGCATTTCACGCGTCGGGCAGTCGAGCTCGATCGACAGGCCCGCGTTTGCAATGCCGATGCGAGCGACGCCGAGCTCGCTCCGCAGCACCGCCAGGTCGTCTATCCGTTCGACCTCGGCATGTTCGACAAAATGCTCGCAGATCTCGTCGAGCATGTCGGCAGCGCTGCCGCAGACCGCTACGCCCGACAGTTTGAATGAATGAATTGCGTTCATGCGCGACTCTCCTTTTGTGGTGCATCGCTCGTGTCGTCGATGACGGCCATCCGGTGTCGCCCGATCGGCAGCATGATCGGCCGGCCCGAGGTGGGATCGCTGATGACGCGACTGTCGAGGCCGAAAACATGCCGCACGGTCTCTTCGGTGAGCACCTCTTCCGGAGTGCCCGAAATGTGCACGCGCCCACCGGCAATCGCCACGAGATGGTCGGCATAGCGGGCAGCAAGGTTGAGATCGTGCAGCACCATGACCACCGTCGTTCCACGCGTGCTGTTTAGATCGGTCAGCAGATCGAGCACCTCGATCTGATGGTTGATGTCGAGAAAGGTCGTCGGCTCGTCGAGCAGCAGGATCTCGGTCTGCTGCGCGAGTGCCATGGCGATCCAGACCCGCTGCCTTTGGCCGCCGGAGAGCTCGTCGATCGGCCGTTCGGCAAGGTCGAACGTCTTTGTCGCCTCAAGCGCGCGGTCGACCGCCTCGTCGTCTTGTCGCGTCCAGCGGGAAAACAGGCTTTGATGCGGATGCCGTCCCCTGCTGACGAGGTCGGCCACGGTAATGCCTTCCGGCGCGATCGGCGATTGCGGCAGCAGACCCAGCGTCCGGGCGAGGTCTCGCGACGGTGTCCGGTGGATGGACTTGCCGTCGAGGAGAACTTGTCCCTTGCTGGGCGCGATCAGCCGCGAGAGCGTGCGAAGAAACGTGGACTTGCCACAGGCATTTGCGCCGACGATCACCGTGATTTTGCCCGGGGGAATGGTGAGGTCGAGCGCATGCAGGATTTCAGTATTGTCGTAGCCGGCCGTCAATCCGCTGGCGACGAGCAGATGATCGGTCATAAAGCCCCCCCGATCCGATTGATGCGAACGATGAGATAGATCAGGTAGGGTGCGCCAAGCGCCCCGGTTACGACCCCCACAGGGTAGCGGCTCGGCAGAAGGTGCTGCCCGACATAATCGGCGACAAGCACGAGAAGGGCGCCCGTCAGTGCAGACGGGATCAGCACCGAGCCGGCGTTTCGTACGATCCGGCCGGCGATCGGGCCCGACAGGAAAGCGACGAAGGCGATCGGCCCCGTTGCCGCGGTCGCCGACGCGATCAGTCCGACCGCGGCGACAATCACCAGCATCCTTGTATGCGAGACCCTCGTTCCGAGAGCGGCCGCCGTATCGTCGCCCAGCCGCAATGTCTCGAGATCGCGACCGCGAACGAGCAGCAGCGCCCCGAAGAACAGGAGGGCAAGCAGAAGCGGCAGCGCCTGGCCGAGCTGAGCGCCGTTGACGCTGCCGGTCAGCCAACGCATCGCTTCCTGCAAATTCCAGGCAGGCGCCGATTGAAGGATATAGGCGATAACACTTTGCAGCATGGCGGAAACGCCAATGCCAACAAGGATCAGCCTGGTGCCGGCGACCCCATTGCGGAAGGAAAGGCCATAGACGAGCAGCGCCACGCCAAGTCCCGCTACGACAGCGATAACCGAAACCATCGGCCCGTCCATGGACAGGACTACAATGGCGAAAACGGCAGCCGCCCCAGCGCCAGAGGTAATCCCGATGATATCGGGACTGGCGAGCGGATTGCGCAACATGACCTGAAACGCCACGCCGCCCAGTCCAAAGCATATTCCTGCAAGGATCGACAGCACGGCGCGCGGCAGCCTCAGTTGCCCCACCGTAAAGGATGCGCCCGAAACCGGTTCACCGACGAGCACGCGCAGAACATCGCTCGGCGGCGTGACGGATTGCCCAACCGACAAGGTGACGGCGAAGACCACTGCGACCAGGGTCAGCAACACCGCGAGAATGACAGCGTGCCTGCGCGCGCTTTTTCTGCGGTGTGCGATCACGACGCCAAGGGTGGATGAGGGAGCTGTCACAGGTCCCTCACGCGCTGGCGCCGGACGATCCAGATGAAGAATGGCGCACCGATCAGGGCGGTGACGATGCCGACGTCGATCTCTGCAGGGCGCGCGACGATGCGCCCGACAACGTCCGCCGCGAGCAGGAGGCACGCGCCTGCCAGCGTCGAAAAAGGCAGCAGCCACCGATAGTCCACGCCAATCAACAGGCGGCAGAGATGCGGCACGACCAGCCCGAGAAAGCCGATCGGCCCGCATATGGCTGTCGTCGCGCCGCAGAGAAGGATGGCGCCGAAGGAAGCAACGGCCCGCGCGGTTGCGACGCTCTCGCCGAGCCCGGTCGCAAGCTCGTCACCGAGTGCAAGAGAGTTGAGTTTTCTGGCCGACAGCAGGCTGATCACGAACCCAACAAGCAGAAACGGCACCAAGGGAAGGATGCGCTCGTAAGTCGCGCCGCCAACACCACCGATCTGCCAGGAATTTATACCGCCTGCGATATCACCACGCGGCAGCACGACGGCGGTGACCATGGACGCAAATGCGACGGACGTTGCCGCGCCTGCCAGCGCCAGTTTCAAAGGGGTCGCGCCGCCCCTGCCCAGCGAACCTATGGCATAGACGAAGATCGCGGCGCATCCGGCACCCAGGATGGCCACCCAGATATACGCATACAGCGACGACATCCCGAACCAGGCGACGCCGATGACAACTGCGAGGGATGCCCCCATATTGACGCCGAGAATGCCGGGGTCTGCAAGCGGATTGCGGGTCACGCCCTGCATGACCGCTCCGGCCAGCCCCAGAGCGCCCCCCGCAAGCAGGGCCAGCAACGTCCGCGGAATGCGCAACGCGACCGATGCGCGACCGATGTTATCCTGCGCACCGCCGAGCGCCGCGGCGACATCGTCCCACCCGACATAGCGCGTGCCGACCGTAACAGAGGCGACAAGCAAGGCCACCAGAAGCGCGAAAAGCGCTGCCAGCCAAAGACTTCGCATCCGGCTGGAACGGGACACGGGCGACCAACGCCCGTCCGATGTCTTGATAATCCCGGCGGTCATTTTGACTTCTTGACTGCCTCGCTGAGCAGCTTCACGTAGTCCTTCAGGACCCATCTGATGGACAGTGGCGTGGGATTGGCGGCATTGCCGACCGCGTTGTTGCCGAGCATGACGATCGATTCCCGTGCAACGGCAGGCATATGCTGCATCAGCGCGTTGGCTTTCAAGGCATCGAAAAGCATCCCGTCGCCGTAAGTAACGAGAATATCCACATCGTCGAAAGCATCGATCTGTTCGGCGCTGACGGAGCCTGAGAACTTTCCGGCTTGTGAAGCCTGCACCACGCTTTTCGGCGATCTGAGCCCGAGATCGGCGAAAAACCTGACGCGCGTATCGTTGGTCGTGTAGAAATTGACGACGCTGAGGTCCCATGAGCTGAGATGAGTAATGAACATTGCCGATTTGCCCTTGAGCTCGGGATATCCTTCAAGCGTCAGGGCAATCTCAGCTTCGATGCCGGCTATCAGCGCTTCCCCTTCCGCAGCCATCCCGAGCCCCGCGCTGTTCATCCGGATCGTCTCGCGCCAGTCGGTGGACCAGGGAGCCTGCGGATAGGCGATGACAGGTGCAATCTCGCTCAACGTGTCGTAGTCCGCCTGACTGAGGCCCGAATAGGCCGCAAGGATCACGTCCGGTCGTGTGGCGGCGACCGCCTCGAAATCGATGCCATCCCCCTCGTCGAAAAGCACCGGCTTTTCAGCCTCGAGTTCACCGAGACGTGCGGCCACCCACGGCAGAATGCCATCATTGTCATCATCGCCGAAGTTGGCGCGCGCCATTCCAAC
Organism: Sinorhizobium sp. P24N7; assembly: GCF_042436655.1. Classification (NCBI taxonomy): domain Bacteria; kingdom Pseudomonadati; phylum Pseudomonadota; class Alphaproteobacteria; order Hyphomicrobiales; family Rhizobiaceae; genus Sinorhizobium; species Sinorhizobium sp. P24N7. The sequence continues at coordinate 128,962 of NZ_JBHMIW010000003.1, forward strand.
CGGAACGATGCCCAGAGCCAGCGGCACCTCATGGTTCGCCCAGGCGACGGTTGCGACACGCTCCGGCTTCTTTGCGATGATGGTGCTGCCGAAGGCATGCTCGATGGTGATGGGATACGCAGCACTCTCGGCAGCGAACGCAGTGTCGTGCCTGCCTGTCCAAAGAAGGGCTATGACTGCCAGTACAGCGAAACGGAACAGCCTCATCGCCACACTCCATCCAAGGTTTTAAGTTGACCCCCAGTCTCAGCTTAATTAAGCGGCGTCAACGGCAAAGCCGCCGATATCCAGAAAGAGCGCGCAGATTTCCGGAGGATCGTACAAATCCGGGGAAACATACAATACTGGACAATACTGCTCCAGTTAATAGCGGCTCGTGGGAGAACGGCTTCACGCCGGGGCCGGTTGAGCGCAGCTTTCCTGTGTAGCGGACGGCCGGACGCGATGCAGTTCGGAGACCTCAAAGGGCGTTGGTATTGGGGCCCGCTTTCAGCATTTACGTCAATTGGAACATGGACATGGACATCGATCAGACCGGCCGCTGGCCAACCAGGGTACCGTTTCGTTCACGAAACGCATTTCTGTTGGGCTGCACAGCACTTTTTGCTTTAACGCCTGTCCTCTCGTTCGCACAGGACGCAGGCACTGAAGGCGACGCAACGGTGCTGGAGACTATTGTGGCGCACGGCACCGGTGGCGGAAGCGTTCTCAATACGGAGGACGATTCAAAGTCGATCGTCGCCACCGAAACGACCGGCGCCGGCAAGATGCCGACCGATATACTGGTAGCCCCTGCCTCGGTATCCGTCATCACCTCCAAAGAAATCGAGGAACGCGCCGCCGACACCATCCAGCAAGTCGTACAATATACGGCGGGGGTCGTGACCGACTTTTATGGTTCGGACGACCGTTACGACTACTTCGATATTCGCGGCTTCACTCCGTATACGTATCGCGACGGTTTGGCGATCGGCAGGACCTTTGCAGGGGTCCGGGAAGAGCCCTATGCCTTCGAGCGCATCGAGGTGTTGAAGGGCGCCAGCTCCTCAAGCTTTGGAGCGGCCGAACCCGGCGGATCGATAAACTACGTCACGAAAACGCCGAAGAGCGATCGTTTCGGTGAAGTCTATGGCACGGGCGGCTCGTTCTCGCATAAGGAACTCGGCTTCGATTTCGGTGACAATCTTACAGCGGACGACACCCTGTCCTACCGTTTAACCGGCAAATTTCAGCGCTCGGACGCGGAATACGATTATTCTCAGGATGACGAGAACTTCGTCATGGGCGGCCTGACGTGGCGCCCCACCGACGCGACAAATCTGACATTTGTCTTCGATCATCTCGACAGGGACGGAGTTCCCGGGAGCGGTGGCCACCCACTCGGGACCGATTTCGACAGGGATCAGTTTTTTGGGGAGCCGGACTATTACTTCACAGAGACGAACCGCAATAGCTACAGCGTTCTTTTCGACCACGATTTCGGCAACGGCCTGAGTGTCAGCTCCAACGCCCGCTACAGCAAGCTGAACGACGGGTTCGGCAGTGCCTATATCGGCAGCACGCCAACCGATGGCTCGACCGTGGCGGGTCGCTATTTCTTCGGAAACGAGAAATCGACTGAACAATTCGTCATCGATGCTCACCTGATTTACGAAGCAAGTCTCGACAATGTGGAAAGCCGCACGCTTCTCGGTGCCGACTACAATAAATACGAATCGGACAGTGCCAACTTTTACACGTCTGCGCCTTCGATCGATTGGGAAAACCCGATCTATTCAGGTGGGCCCGGCGCGATGGCGCCTTATGCCAGCACGAACAACGACCAGCAGACCAACGCGATCTATCTGCAGCAGGATCTGACCTTTTTCGACAAGCTCACCGTGAGTGTCGGCTTGCGCAATGACTGGCTCGATCTTAGCGAGACGAACCTCCTTGCGGGTACCACAAGGGCTGGCAACCACAGTGAATTTACGACGCGGATCGGCGCGAGCTACAAGATAACCGAGGAGCTGGCGCCCTACATCAGCTACGCCGAGTCGGCCGCGCCGCCTGCCGCAGGTAGCGATCCTACCACGGGAAAGCAGTATGAAGTCGGGATCAAATATCGGCCGGATGCCTTTCCGGCCTTGTTCACCGCTTCCGTCTACGACCTGACGAAGGGCAACATTACGGTTTTCGACCAGGTCACCTACCTGCCGCAAACCGTCGAAAGGGTCAGACATCGTGGTTTCGAACTGGAAGCCAAGGCGGAGGTAACGAACAATATCAGCGTGATTGCCGCCTACAGCTACATCGATTCAAAGATTGAAGAACCTGGCGGTGCTAATGATGGCAACCGCCTCATGCGTGTCCCCAAGAATATTGCTTCGGTGTGGGGCACCTACACGCTGGAGGGCGACGGCGCGCGGGGCGACATGATGTTCGGGCTCGGAGCTCGCTACGCGGACGCCTATTACACGGACATTACCAACAGCTCATCGTCGGAGAGTGCAGTCGTCTTCGATGCAGCCTTTACTTACAAGGTTCAGGAAAACACCACGTTCCAGCTGAACGTCAACAATATATTCGACGAAAAACACGTGGCGAGCAAGGACTCCGGGGCGGTCTACTACAATCCGGGCCGCAGCATTCTCGCGACGCTGCGCCAGACTTGGTAGGGGCAAGCCGTCCACCCGCGACTTGCCGCCGGGATCTTCACGATTGCCGGAATTGCCGCATCCGCCGCCAGGCCGCGGGAGTTTCGCCAACGATCTGACGGAAGACCTTCGTCAGGTGTGCCTGATCGGAGAAGCCGAGCTGCGCGGCGATGCTGGCGACCGGGAGGTCGCTTTCGCCGAGCAGCTTTTTCGAAAGCTCGACTCGCTTTGCAAGTTGCCATTGCAGCGGTGTCTTACCCATTGACTGCTTGAAGACGTTTGCAAACCAGCTTTCGGACAGGCCGACGACGGCAGCCATATCGGCGACGGGCATACGATAATCACCAAGCGCGTCGATATGCGAGATGAGCTTGTTCATCTGTGCCTGCGTCAGCCTGCCGCCGGCCCTTTCCTCCCTCTCGGCAGGAATATCCAGAAGCCCCGCGACGATGCTGCCGACAAGGCTCTCCGCATAGACTGCATGCTTGGTAGGGCTCTTTATTTCGTCGGCCAGCAGCTTCGCCAACGCATCGATTGCCGCAACGTTTTGAAGCTCGACCGGACGGCGCAACGCCGTCAGCGCTGCTGAGCTCCCAACCGATGGAGCCAGAAACCGTAACACCCGATCCTTGTGAAGGTGCAGATTGAGGTGGCTGAAGCTATGTGTCTTCAGACTGCCCGTCCACAACGGCACACCGGCAGGAACATACACGGCACGCGCCATCGGGCGCGAATTCTTCGCCAGATCAGTGTCCTGGTTCGAAATGCGAACGTTCGACGAGACGTCGTTGAAGAAAAACATGATGCGCGGATCGTCCGCGAGATAATAGCCACTGGCACCGGGTTGACTCTCCGCCTCCCAAAGGACGCTGACCATCCCATCGTATTGGCGCCATTGAACTGGCGCCGTGACCCGAATGCCTTCGGTTTTCCAAGACATGGAATGCCAGAAGCTCATTTGTAGATCAGTTCTTCCTCTTCAAGGCGCCAGATGTCGGTGCGTGGACGAAATTGCACTGTCGTTCCGCATCCGCATCGCAGGCGAAGTAAGTGGAGCCGTAATCTCATCTTTTTTGCACACTGGCAAGCTGGGGCGTTTGCGGGAGGAGCGAAACCAGCGCTAAGCTTTTGGCTCAAACCTGCCGAACCACAGAACCTATCACATTGACGAGGATGCGTGCCGCGGTCAGAGCTGAGGTTCCGTCGATATCTGCGGGTGGGTAAAACTCCACGAGATCAAATCCCGCGATCCGTGCGCGCTTGGTAACGCCGCTGATCAGATCGATTACCTGAGTATAGGTTAGCCCTCCCGGCGTTCGCGCAGCCACGCCCGGCATGACGCTGGGATCGATGCTGTCGCAGTCGAGGGTGATGACGACACGCGCACCCTCCGGGATTTGTTGCAGAGCGGCCTCAACACCATGGCTATGTACCTCGCGTGCGGTGACAAAACGGCTGCCATAGCGGCGTGCCGCTTCGATATCGGTCATGCGAGCGCTGCCGACGCTGCGTAGCCCTACTTGCACGATACCGGCGACATGCGGCATCTCACTTGCCCGCCGCATTGGGCTCGAATAGCCATAGCGCTCACCATCCACCTCGTCGCGCCAATCGATGTGGGCATCGATCTGGAGAACCCAAATCGGCCTGTCATCCGCGAAAGCGGCGAGGAACGGAAAGGTCACGGAACAATCCCCGCCCAAGAGGATGGGGACCGCTTGAAGTGCCAGGATCTCACGCGTCTTCGCCTCAATCACAGCCCGGTTGCCGGCATTGTCATGCATGCTGGTAGGGATGTCGTCGGCGTCGACGCATGAGATTGGCCCGCCGTCGAATAGCGGACCACCGAGGTCGAAATCCCAATGCTCGATCAGCGAGGCATCTTCCTGGCTGGCGGCGCGTATGGCGTTAGCAGCTAGAGCGTATCCGCTGCTATCCTTGCCAGGGTACGTGCTTCCATGACCGGCGCCGAAGATCACCACGCGTGGCGTTTGGCCGTCAGAAAGGTGACCGGCGAAGCCGAGAAAGGCATTCGAGACGTGGCGCATCCCGCCGATCTGGCTATGCGGAAGCGGGGCCTGCGGACCGCCCAAGGACTTCCTCATCGTTCTGCGGCAACCGACCGTTCGGGGTCATCTTGTCCACAGCGTCTGGGATCGATGTCGAAAGGCGCTTCAGCAGCTCATCGTAGTCCAGTCCCGTCTTCGCGGCCAATTCCTGGAGGGTATCCTTGCCGATCGACGCTTCAACCTGTTCGGCCGAAACGCCCTGAGACGGCTTTTCGGCGCTTACCCAGGAGTCTGCGGCCTCCCGGTTCCCACCGTTCTTGAACGCATCGACAAGTTCTCCCAGGCCTTTGCTGAGCGAACCTTCCTCGGAGCCACCGAACATCTTGCCGAGTTCGCCGAGAATACCGCCGCTGTTCTGAGCGCCCCCCTTCGCGTCCTGAAAGATCTGTCCCAGCTTGTCCCGGTTCTGGTAGCCAGCGACCGCGAGCAGCCCCAATAGCGCCGCGAGCGACGGCATGGTGTTGCGAGATGAGGCCATGTCAGTTCCTTTCTGCTTGGTGAAACCTTAAGCGCGCCGGGCGACGGCACCCCATACGAGCAAAACGATCACGGCGCCGACGATAGCTCCGATGAACCCGGCGCCCTGATTGGCGTTGTACCACCCCAATGCCTGCCCCAGATATGAGGCGACGAAAGCCCCTACGATGCCCAGGATTGTCGTCAGGACGAAGCCTTTCGGCTCGTTGTCGCCGGGCACCACGATCTTCGCCACGATACCGGCGGCAAAGCCAATGATGATGGTCCAGATTATACCCATTCCAGAAATCCCTCGTTTGAGTAGCAGGTCTGCTCATTGCATCGGCGGGTTCGGAGGCTCCCGTCCTTTGAAAACAATTAAAGGGGGCTTCAGGAAAACACACATAGCGCGGCCCGACAAGCAGCAGCCTTGTGTCTTTTGCCGGCTCGTCAGCTATCCTGGGCCGGTAGGACATCCGGAACGTTCAGGAGGACGCATGGAGAAGCATCGCATCTATTCGGTCAGCCTCGCGAGCGTCTATCCCCACTATATCGCCAAGGCTGAGAAGAAAGGACGCACGAAGGCAGAGGTCGACCAGATCATCTGCTGGCTTACGGGATATGGCCAACAGGCCCTGGACGATCAGCTGGCGAAGAACACCGACTTCCAGAACTTCTTTGCGCAAGCACCTCGGATGAATCCCTCCCGATCGTTGATTACCGGGGTGATCTGCGGCGTCCGAGTGGAAGAAATCCAGGATACCACCATGCGGGAAATCCGCTACCTGGACAAACTGATCGATGAACTGGCGAAGGGGAAGGCGATGGAGAAAATCCTGCGGAAGTAGTCAGCCCCGGTTTCAAGATTGTGCAGCAGAAGCGCACTCAAGACCGGCTTTCGCCGCAAATGCCCTCGGGCCGACGACCCGAGGGCACGCAGTTGTCGATCTCACCCTCAATCCATTAGGTGTGGGTGATCTTCGTGCCGAGCACGTTCAGGCACTCGCGCATGAAAGCGGCGAGGCCAGTCCACCCCTTCGCCGAGACCATGTTGCCGTCGACATAGGCCCCGGTGGGCTCCACGTCGATGTAGATGCCACCGACAGCCGTCACCTCCGGCTCGCAGGCGCCAAGGCCGGCGACCTTCCGGCCCTTCAGCACGCCAGGCACAGCCATGAGGATCTGCACCCCATGGCAGATCGTGAAGATCGGCTTGCCCGTTTCGTGGAAGTGCCGCACCATGTCCTGAACGCGCTTGTCGGTGCGGATATATTCCGGGCCGCGTCCGCCGGCTGCATACACGGCGTCATATTCCTCGACCCGCACTTCGGAAAACGTCTTGTTGATGTCGGCGTAGTGGCCGAGCTTTTCCGTGTAGGTCTGGTCGCCCTCGAAGTCATGCAGCGAGGTCTTGATACGGTCGCCCGCCTTTTTGTCCGGGCAGACGACGTGCACCGTATGGCCGACGGCCTCCATGCCCTTTTGAAAAACGTAGATTTCATACTCTTCGGTGAATTCGCCGGTCAGCATGAGGATCTTCTTGCCGCTCATGTCATATCTCCTGTTGCCTTGGATAGGTTGAGACACGGGATGCGGGTGGAAAACCGCACACATTTTTCTCACCCGCTCTCATGTTTGATCGATGCCCGGCCAGCAGGCCGGGCAACACTCAGAATGGGGAATCGGGGAAGTAGAATTGGTCGGCGTTCTCCGGAGTGATAAGCGGTGCACCGAGCAGGAACGAACCGCGCATCGGCGCCTGACCGGAGAATTGTGCCGCGGTCATATAGATCGCCGACTTGATCATCGACGGCGGATAGGGGGTCGAGACCGGTGTGCGCTCATTGCCTTCCTTCACCATTTCGATGACTTGCTTCATGCCGTTGCCGCCGAGGGCATACTTGATGTCCTTGCGGCCCGCACGGTCGACGGCCTCGATGACGCCGAGCAACATGTCGTCGTCGTTGGCCCAGACGGCGTCGATCTTCGGGTACTTTGCGAGATAGTCCTGCATGAGCTTGAAGGCTTCGTCCTGGTTCCAGTTGGCGTACTGGATATCGAGGATCTTGATGTTCGTCTTGTTGATGACGTCCGAGAAGCCTTTGATGCGTTCGTCGTCGATCACGGTCGGGATGCCGCGCAAGACGACGATCTCGCCCTCCCCGCCAAGTTTATCGGAAAGCCAGCGCGCCGTATTGGCACCCACGGCGATGTTGTCGCCGGCGACATAGAGGTCCTGGATCGTCGGGTCGGTGAGGCCACGGTCGACCACGGATATGAAGGTGCCCTTTTCCTTGATCTGCTCGACCGGTCCGGTCAGTTCTTCCGACGTAAACGGCAGAATGACCAGCGCGTCGAGCTTCCGGGTCGCCGACAGGTCTTCAAGCGCGGAGACCTGCGCGGTCGCCGATGACGCGGTCGACAGCACGACGTCTACATTCGGAAAGGCGGCCTCGACCTCCTTCTCAGCCTGCTCTGCATGATAGACGACTCCTCCCGTCCATCCATGCGTTGCGGCCGGAATTGAGACGGCGACAGTCACGTTCCTCTCCTGGGCCTGAGCGCTGCCCAGTGGCAGAGCCAGGACCAGGGTAGCCGTCGATAACAAGAGTCCAGCCTTGCGGATAATAGACTTCATTTTCTCCTCCTTCGAAGTCGGTGCTGTTTTCAGCGGTTGGCAGTAAAGCGGTGCGCCAGCATGGCGACGATGATGATCGCTCCCTGGACGGCGGCGACGAGGTATTCCGAAACCATGTCCGACAAAACCATGACATTGGCGATCACCTCAAGGATGAGGGCGCCGGCCACCGTGCCGCCAATGCGTCCCCGCCCGCCGCGGAGCAGCGTGCCGCCGATCACGACCGCGGTGATGACCTGCAGCTCCCAGAGCTGTCCGGTCGTTGGCGTTGCCGCGCCGAGGCGGGGCACATAGCAGATCGCAGCGACGGCGACGCAGAAGCCCTGGATCACGTAAGCGACGGTACGCACTCCGGCGACGTTGACGCCTGAAAAGCGCGCGACCTCGACATTGGATCCCGCCGACTTCAAGCGGCGGCCATACTTGGTCTTGTAGAGCAGGAAGGCGCCGGCCACGACGACGACGAAGGTGATGAGCACCGGATAGGGAATGCCGAAGACGCTGCCGAAATAGACCGGACGATAGGCTTCCCGGAGGCTGCGATCGATAGGCAGCGAGCCGCCATCGGTCATGAAGGTGATGAAGGCTCGGAAAATGCCCATCGTGCCCAGCGTCACGATGAAGGGCTCTATTCGCCCGACGGTCACGATAAGCCCGTTGAAGAGGCCGCACAGCGCTCCGACCAGCAGCGCGATGCCCGCTCCCATCGGAATCGCCCAAGGTCCAAATGCCGGGGCGAGTTGGTTCATCGCCATGATCATGATACCGGTGACGAAGGCCATCATCGAACCCACGGACAGGTCGAGCCCGCCGGACGAGATGACGAAGGTCGCCCCGACGGCGATGATCGCGATGAAGGCGCTCCGCGTAATGACGTTGATCAGATTGGCCGACGACACGAAGTTGGAGTTCACCAGCGCCCCGAACAGCACGATCACCGCAAGAGCGATGAAGGGCGCCAGATCGGCCCAACGGATGCGCGCTCCTTCGTCAGTGGGTGCGAGTGTTGCTGTCGCTGCGGTCATGTTTCTCCTCCCCGACGTCCGCGCGCCCACCGGTCGTGGCGGCGTAGACGACATTTTCCTCATTGATTTCATTGCCGCTCAGCTCAGCGACGATCCTCCCGGCACGCATCACCAGAACGCGGTCGGAAAGACCCACCAGTTCCGGCATTTCCGACGAAATGACGATGCAGGCCTTGCCGGCGCGCACCATCCCGTCGATGAATTCATAGATCTGGCTCTTGTTGCCGATATCGATCCCGCGCGTCGGCTCGTCGATGATGATCACCGAGGGGTCGGCCATCATCACCTTGGCAAGGAGCAGCTTCTGCTGGTTCCCACCCGAAAGCTGGCTGGCTTCGAGGCGTAGCGAGCGAACGCGGATGTCGTAATCGGCCACCGCCTTTCGAAGGCGGGAAAGCTCTCCCCGCTTGTCCAGAAGGACACCCGGATTGATCGTGTCCAGCGCCTGCAGGGTGAGGTTGGGACCGAGCTTCTCCTCCAGGAGCAGGCCTTTGCCCTTGCGGTCCTCGGTGAGGTAAACCAGGCCGGCGTCCATTAAGGTGCCGACGGAACGGCTCCCGATCTGCCGGCCGTTCAGGACAATGCTTTCAACCTCTGACGGACGAAGACCCATCAGGCCCTCGATCAGTTCGGTACGACCCGCCCCGATCATGCCGCCGATACCCAGCACCTCGCCGGGCCTGACGCTAAATGAGACCTTCTGCGAGCCGTGGTCGACGGCAAGGTTGGTGACTGACAGGATCGGAGCCGCAGTCGCGGTTGGCCGCTTATGCGGATAGAGCATTTCCAGCTCCCGCCCGACCATCAGCTCCGCCATTTCACGCTGGCCGAGGCCGGCCGCCGGCCAAGTCCCGATCATGCGGCCGTCCCGAAGCACGGTGACGCGGTCGGCAAGCGCCTGAACCTCATCGAGGCGATGGGAGATGTAGAGCACCGCAACCCCGTGATCGCGCAGGCTGCGAACGATGTCGAGCAGCGCCGCCACTTCGTCGTTTGCGAGAACCGCAGTCGGCTCGTCGAAAATGACGACCTTTCGCTCGTCCAGAAGGGCGCGCGCGATCTGCACGAGCTGGCGCTGGGCGAGCGGCAGCTCACCCACACGGTCGCGCGGCCGGGCCGCTGAACCGACCCGCGCGAGGAGTTCGGCGGCACGACTGTTCATCGCCTTGTCATTGACCAGCAGACCTCGGCCGACCTCGCGACCCAAATACAGGTTTTCCGCAACGGTGAGGTCCGCAGCGAGCAGGATTTCCTGGTGCACGAGTACAATGCCGGCATTTTCCGCCTCCACCGCGTTTCGGAACTCGATCGACTTCCCCTCCAGGAGCAGGTGGCCGGCCGTCGGGGCAACATGGCCGGAAAGGAGCTTCATCAGCGTCGATTTTCCGGCGCCGTTCTCACCGATAATGGCGTGAACCTCCCCGGCGCGAACCTCGAGCGTGACGCCCGAAAGGACGGTAATCGGACCGTAGGCTTTGCCAAGACCCTCTGCCGCGAGTGCGGCAACAGCGGGGTTTGGCGGCGCTACCGCATTGGAAGGCAGAGCGGCGTTCATTCGAACGCCGAAAGCAAACGATCGCGCGAGCGTTCGATGTGGACGCGCATGGCATCGTATGCGGCCTGCGGATCGCGCGCCCGGAAGGCAGCCAGCAGGCTCTCATGCTCTTCGAGCGCCTCCTCAGTCACCCGGATGTGGAACATCAGCCGGAAGATGTGCAGATGGACATGCTGGTTCGACAGCGTGCTGCGGATCACGTCGTTCCCGGCGATCTTCAGGATCGCGTCATGGAACTGCGCATCGGCGCGGGCAAAGCGGGAGTAGCGCGTGTTACGATCGACCGGCGCCTCGCCGTGGCCCATGTCGGCCGCGGAATTCTCGAGCTGCTGGAGCGCCTCCGGAGTCATGTTGACGGCGGCAAGCCGGGCAGCTTCGGGTTCGACCAACAGGCGAAAAGCATAGAGGTCTTCGAACTGCTTGCGCGTCCATTGCGGGGCTGCACTATAGCCGATCAGATGCTCTTTGCGAACGAGGCCCTCGCGTTCCAGGCGGCTCAGCGCCTCGCGGATCGGTGTCTGGGATACGCCGAGTTCGCGAGCGAGGACATCGATCGGAATGCGTGCACCAGGCGCAATATCGAGGGACATCAGCCGGTGATAGATGCTGTCATAAACGCCTTCGACCACACTCGTCGGGCGAATACCAGCCCCCCTGCTTGACCTCTCCGCTGCAACTGCCACTGCCATTCTCCGACTGCTTATTGACATACGACGTTTTGTTGCAAATAACATATCGCATGTCAAATACAATATCGTATATGATCTGATATAGGATTATCGAATGAGGCTGCCGCCCTCCCGCCTGAGGAATCTGAGCGTCGCTCTGCTGGAAAAGCGGGGTGTTCCCGCCGACTCCGCTCGTCTTCAGGCAGATCTCCTCCTGGAGGCCGAGCTGCGCGGATTGCCCTCCCACGGCCTGCAACGCCTGCCATTGCTTCTGACCCGGCTCGATAAAGGGCTCGCGAACCCCACGACGCGTGGAAACGGACTCTGGCGAAGAGACTCATTTCTGAGCGTCGACGGCGAACGCGGCCTGGGCCCGGTCGTGATGATGAACGCCCTGCGCGTCATGCAACGCACCCTTAAGGAGACAGGACTCGCCATTGCCGCGATCCGCAACGCCAATCACCTGGGAATGCTTGCCTATTATGCGGAGGCCGCCGCAAGAGACGGCCTGATCGGCATTGTCATGTCGACCAGCGAAGCGCTCGTGCACCCATTCGGCGGAACGCAAGCCATGGTCGGCACCAATCCGGTCGCGATCGGCATTCCTGCGGGTGACCGCCCTTTCGTGCTGGATCTCGCAACCAGCATCGTTTCCATGGGCAAAATCAACAACCATGCGATTCGCGGTCTCGCGATCCCGGCCGGCTGGGCAGTGGACCGAGACGGTCGCGCCACAACCGATCCGCACGCGGCACAGGCAGGGGCGATCGCGCCGTTCGGCGACGCGAAGGGATATGGTCTGGGCCTTGCGATCGAGCTTCTTGTCGCGGCGCTTGCCGGATCCAATCTGGCGCCTGATGTGCATGGAACGCTCGACGACATTCATCCCGCCAATAAAGGCGACCTTCTCATTCTGATCGATCCCTCGGCAGGCGCGGGTAACACACCGGAACTTGCCGCCTATCTCGACCGCCTGCGCCTATCCCGCCCGCTCGACCCTGCGCAACCAGTCGCCATTCCGGGAGACGGGGCACGAGTACGCCGCGCTGCAGCAGCGAAGACTGGCATCGAACTGCCGCGGACGCTTTTCGACCAGCTTACGGCCCTCGAGGTCGCTGAATTCATCGGAGGACATACGGAATGAACCTATTCGGCACATTAAGGGCGCCGCGCGAACTGCTTTTCGGCGCCGGGCAGCGCCATGCCCTTGGCGGCATCGCCGCCAAGCTCGGCCGGCGCGCGCTGATCGTCACCGACACGCGCCTTGCAGTGGATGCCGACCTGCTTACGCTGGTCCGGCGACTGGAGGAGGCAGGGCTGGAGGTGATGGTGGACAGTTCCACCCTGCCGGACGTCCCCGTGGAATCGGCCATCGCAAGCGCTGCCGCGGCCAGGGGCTTTGCGCCGGACCTCGTCATCGGCATCGGTGGCGGGTCCTGTCTCGACATGGCGAAATGCGTCGCCCTCCTCCTTACCCACGGCGGGCGGCCACAGGACTATTATGGCGAACATGCCGTCCCCGGCCCGGTGATGTCATTGATCGCCATTCCCACCACCGCCGGCACCGGCTCGGAGGTGACGCCCGTCGCCGTGCTTTCGGATGCCGAACGTAGCCTGAAAGTCGGCATTTCAAGCCCGCACCTGATCCCGGCGGTATCGATCTGCGACCCCGAACTCACCCTCTCCTGCCCATCCGGCCTGACTGCGATCGCCGGCGCGGACGCCCTGACGCATGCCATCGAAGCCTTCACGGCGATCCGGCGCGAGCCCGTCCCCGGTATCGCGCAGCAGCGCGTTTTCGTCGGTAAGAACGCGCTTTCCGATCACTTTGCCCTTGGCGCCATTACCCTCCTGTGGCAGGGGCTGGAGAGGGCCTGCAAGGACGGCGCCGACGCCGGCGCGCGCGAAAAGGTGATGCTCGGCGCAACGCTCGCCGGTCTTGCTTTCGGGGTGGCGGGCACTGCCGCGGCCCACGCCATCCAGTACCCCGTCGGCGCGCTCACCCATAAGGCCCATGGCCTCGGGGTCGCCTGTCTCATGCCCTATGTCATGACCTGGAATGCGCCGCTCATCCGCGACGAACTCGCGCAGATCGCGCATGCGGCCGGGCTCGGCGGACCGGATGAAGTGATCCCTGCCCTCGTTTCGCTCTTCGAACGCATCGGCATTCCCGCCACGCTGCGGGATCTCGGCCTCGAGGAAGACCGGATCGACTGGGTGGCGGAACAAAGCTCGGGTATCGCACGCCTCATCCAGAACAATCCCCGCCCCCTGAACCCGCACGAGATGCGCAACCTCGTCGCCGCCGCCCATTGCGGCGACCGCTCGCGCCTGAACTGAATAGAAAGGACCCTCCATGACCTTCCATGCCAAGTTTTCCGGCTACGCCGATCCCGCCCTGCATGCCGCGGGCCTCTACATCGGCGGCAAATGGCAAAGCGGCAGCGGAATAGCCGTTCTCGACCCTTCGACCGGTAATCTGCTGGCCGAGGTCGCCGACGCCTCCATCGAGGACGCACAGCGCGCAGTCGATGCCGCGCATGCCGCTGCGGCAGGGTGGCGCGCCACTCCGGCGCGCCAGCGCTCGGAAATCCTGCGACGCTGGTATCAGCTGATGACACAGCACGCCGAGGAGCTTGCAACTCTCATCGCACTGGAAAACGGCAAGGCCCTGGTCGACGCACACGGCGAAGTCGCTTATGCCGCCGAATTCTTCCGCTGGTACGCTGAAGAGGCGACCCGCATTCCGGGCGAATTCCGGCGCACTCCCTCCGGGTCGCACAATATCCTCGTTGACCATGAGCCGATCGGGATTGCCGTCCTGATCACGCCTTGGAATTTCCCCGCCGCCATGGCGACACGCAAGATCGGGCCCGCGCTTGCCGCCGGCTGCACGGTGATCCTGAAACCTGCCTCGGAGACGCCGTTGACGGCCTACGCCATGGCCCGACTCGGAGAAGAGGCGGGCGTTCCGCCTGGCGTCGTCAACGTGCTGACCACAAGCAATCCAGGCGGAATGACGAATGCGATGCTCGCCGATTCGCGGGTTCGTAAGCTTTCATTCACCGGCTCGACCGGCGTTGGCCGCGTTCTGCTTGCCGAAGCCGCCAAGTCGGTCGTCAGCTGCTCGATGGAGCTCGGCGGCAATGCGCCCTTCATCGTGTTCGACGACGCGGACCTCGAGGAGGCACTCGACGGTGCGATGATCGCCAAGATGCGAAACGCTGGAGAAGCCTGCACTGCCGCCAATCGTTTCTATGTCCAGGCGGGCATCCATGATGCGTTTGTCGCCGGCCTCACGGCGCGGATGATGTCACTGAAGATCGGTCCCGGCTACGATCCCGAGACGCAATGTGGACCGATGATCACGCAAAACGCCGTCCGCAAGATCGACCGGCTCGTCTCAGAGGCACTCGCCGCGGGCGCGCGGGCAACGACCGGCGGCAAACCTCTTACGGAAAACGGGTACTTCTATCCGCCGACGGTACTCGAAAACGTCCCCGTAAACGCGTCGATCGCACGTGAGGAAATCTTCGGACCGGTCGCGCCTGTCTACAAGTTCGAAAGCGACGACGAGGCGATCAGCCTCGCAAACAACACGGAGTATGGCCTCGCCGCGTACATCTACAGCCGCGATCTCAAACGTGCGATGACGGTCGGCAAGCGCATCGAAACCGGGATGCTCGGCATCAACAGGGGCCTGATGTCAGACCCCGCCGCTCCCTTCGGCGGCGTTAAACAGAGCGGCCTTGGCCGCGAAGGCGGCGTGACCGGCATTCTGGAATTCATGGAGCCGAAATATTATGCAGTTGATTATTGATCGGCGGAGCAGACGATGACAGCACAGGACCTTTACCGCATTCGCGACTTCGTGCCCGATTTCGACACCATCGCCGCAGAGTTCGCCGAACGCAGCCGGGCCCTGTCGGCGCGCGCCGATGTGCGGGCAGACATACCGTACGGCTCCGGCGCCCGCGAGGTCGTCGATGTCATCTTGCCGGAGCGCCTGCAGGCCGGTGCGCCCCTGCATGTGTTCGTTCACGGCGGATATTGGCGCTCCGGCGAAAAGATCAACTATCGTTTCGTCGCTGCACCGGTTCTTGCGGCGGGGGGCATTGCGGCCCTGGTCGAATACAACCTGATGCCTCGCAGCCGCTTGGACGTGCTGGTGGATCAGGTTCGACGATCGGTGCTCTGGCTTCAGGCCCACGCAAGCGATTTCGGCGCGGATCCTGCGCGACTGACCGTCAGCGGTCATTCGGCAGGCGCGCATCTTGCTTCCTTCCTCGCAGCAACCGGGCCCGAGGAAGCCTATCCGCCCTCCCTGCCGACACTTCAAGGCTTGCTGCTTCTAAGCGGAATCTACGACCTGTCGGGCATACCGGACAGCTTCCTTCGACACGAAGCGGAAATGACCCCGATGGAAGCTGCCGCATGGTCCCCTCTCACCAGCTCGCAGCTCCCCTGCCCGACGCGCGTCATCGCCTATGGCGCGGACGAGACGGCGCCATTCCACAGTCAGGCGGCCGGGCTATGTGAGCTGCTGCGTGCCCGGGACGAAAGTGCCGAACTGCTCCCGGTTCCTGATCTCAACCACATGAGCGTCGTGCTCGATCTTGCCGATACCGACGGCATACTCGGCCGGCAGCTTCACGATTTGGTGGCCAGACCAACGCGGTGAATCCGGAAAAGCGCCTTGGGGCGAAATGCTCGCGGCGAGCGCCGAAGAAGTTCGGCGCCGGTGCGTTGGTCCATATCGGTCGCATTGAAGGGATGCGAACCGCGGGCCACATCAAAAACTACGCCGCAGCATAATATTATACACTCGTATAACAAATCTCTTGCCTGACGGAAGGTTCCCGATATCTTGCCGCCACCCCAACCGCGGCGCTCCGGCGCGGTGGACCGCAGCTCCCTTCAGGATCCAAGGCAATGTCCCGAGACACCCGCTTCGATATTCTCTTCGAACCCGTAAAGATCGGCCCGGTCACAGCGCGCAACCGCTTCTATCAGGTGCCCCACTGTTCCGGCATGGGCTACCGCTACCCCAATGCGGAAGCCCAGCTGCGCGGCACGAAGGCGGAAGGCGGTTGGGCGGTCGTCTCCACCCAGGAGGCGGAAATCCACCCGACATCGGACCTGACGCCAGCCAACGAAGCTCGTCTTTGGGACGACGGCGATCTGCCGGCCCTTTCCGCCGTCACGGAACGTATCCACGCCCATGGCAGCCTCGCGGCCATCCAGCTCGTGCACAACGGCCTTCACGTCGCCAACCGTTTCAGCCGGATGATCCCGCTCGCTCCCTCGCACGCCGTCAGCGACAGCCTCGATCCCGTCCAGGCGCGCGCAATGGACAAGGCCGACATCAGCGACATGCGCCGCTGGTATCGCAATGCCGCGCTTCGCGCCAAAAAGGCCGGCTTCGACATCGTCTATCTCTATGCCGGCCACGACATGAGCGTGTTGCAGCACTTCCTGTCCCGCCGCCATAACGATCGCAGCGACGAATATGGCGGCTCCTTCGACAACCGGCTCCGCCTGTTCCGAGAGATTCTCGATGATGTGCGCGAGGCGATCGGTGACACCTGTGCGCTCGCGGTGCGCCTTGCCGTCGACGAACTGATGGGCCCCTCCGGGATCACCTGCGAGGGAGAGGGGAAAGACATCATTTCGGCGCTCGGCGAACTTCCGGACCTTTGGGACGTCAATCTCTCCGACTGGTCGAACGATAGCCAGACGGCGCGTTTCTCGGAGGAAGGCTACCAGGAGCCCTATGTCCGCTTCGTCAAATCCGTCACCACCAAGCCGGTGGTCGGCGTCGGCCGTTATACGTCGCCGGACAGCATGGTGCGGGTCATCAGGCAGGGTATTTTGGACTTCATCGGGGCCGCGCGCCCGTCGATCGCCGATCCCTTCCTCCCGAAGAAGATCGAGGAAGGGCGCATCGATGACATCCGCGAATGCATCGGCTGCAATATCTGCACCTCCGGCGACAATACCAACGTGCCGATGCGCTGCACGCAGAACCCGACGGTCGGCGAGGAATGGCGCAAGGGCTGGCATCCGGAGACCATCGCGTTGTCCGAAACTCCCGAACCCGCCCTCATCATCGGCGGCGGACCTGCGGGCCTGGAAGCGGCACGGGCGCTTGCCCAGCGCGGCGTCGATGTCGTGCTGGCGGAGGGCGGCGGCGAATGGGGCGGCCGCGTTGCGCGCGAGTGTCGCTTACCCGGTCTTGCGACCTGGGGCCGCGTGCGCGACTGGCGCGTCGGCCAACTCAGCACCCGCGTCAATGCCGAGCTTTACCTGCACAGTCCGCTTTCGGCCGCCGACATATTGCAATACGGCATCCCCCATGTGGCGATCGCGACCGGAGCGAGCTGGCGCACCGACGGCGTTGGCCGCACCCACCGGGTGCCGCTCGATTTTCTGTCGAAAGGCATCCTCGTCTCTCCCGACGCAATTCTCTCCGGGGGCGTCGAGGCGGTGCCCGCCGACGGTCCCGTCATCGTGTTCGACGACGATTGCTTCTACATGGGCAGCGTGCTCGCCGAACTGCTCGCCAGGAGGGGACGCACGGTCATCTTCATAACCCCCGAATCCCAGGTTTCGCCCTGGAGCAGGAACACGCTGGAGCAGGCACGTATCCAGAAGCGCCTCATCGATCTCGGCGTCGAGATCGTCACGGCCATGGCCCTCGCCGGTCGGACGAAAGACCAGCTGGAACTATCCTGCGTCTACAGCGGCAGGACCCGTCCGGTCGATTGCGCCACTCTCGTCCCGGTCACCGCCCGCCTGCCGGACGAAACGCTGTGGCTGGAACTCAAAGCACGCGAAGACGAGTGGGCCGATGCCGGCATCAAGACCGTCACCCGCCTCGGCGACTGCCTCGCGCCAGGCCTGATCGCCGCCGCCGTCTATTCCGGCCATCAATATGCCCGGACCTATCAGGAACAGGTCGACAAGGATCGGGCGCCATTCATGCGGGAAGATATTGCAAGGCTTTACGGTCTTCGCTCGGCGTAGGATGGTCCCGCGGCCCCCACCGAATGGGTTTGGCACGCTCGACCGCGATGCTCGATTATCTTCGCGCTCGGTATCTGTCGAACGCCGTCAGCCGCTGCGTCGGAGGATCTGCCTCGTCCCAGCGATAGATCTCCTTCCGAAGGAAGCCGAGTTCAGCCTCGAGCTCATCCTCGGCGACCTCTGTCCACCATGATTTTGGGCGGCCGTCGCTGCCGTCAGACCAGCGGTACCCGCGAGCCTTCAGCACGTCCTTCAGGTCGAACGGCGCATTCTCCGCGAAAATCCTGACCCGTGAACGCTGGCTCGCTTTGTAGAGTTCGGCAAACGGCGGCAGCTTGGCACCCTCCGCAGACTGCTCAAGCACCTCGAGGAGAGCGAAGCAGTCATCCACAGCCCGATGCCCGTCATGGAAATGTCCGCTCTGACCGATCAGATAGCCGAGCTTCGTGCCTTCGAAACCTCGGCCACTCCAATCGATTTCGGAGACCGAGCATGCCCAGGCCTTGCGGACAAACACATCCGAAAGCGCCTCGCAAAACGGCCGATCGAAGCCGGCATTGTGGGCAATGATGAGATCCGCAGGCCCAACGATCGCTTGGACTGCAGCAATATCGATCGACTGGCCGGCGACCATGTCATCGGTAATACCCGTCAGCCGGGTGATCTCGGGCGGAATGGCGATGGTCGGCTGCTGCAAACCGCCATAAACAGCGACCACATCGCCGATCTCACCCTCTGCGTTGTAGGTGAATGCGACCAGCCCGATCTCGATGACCTCGCATCTGCGGGCATCGAGGCCGGTTGTCTCGGTGTCGAGGATGACGCCCCTCAGGGGAAAGCCGGGTCTCACATCGGACACGACCGTGCGGGCTTCAAGCTTTCGCAATATCCTGTAGCGACCCGTCGCCTTCAACGCGGCAAGCATCTCGGTTTCGGAAAGGGAGGTCGATGCCTGCCGCCGGGCCCGGCTTCGCTCGGTTCTCGCGGCTGCTGGTCGCACATCTCGGGCAAACATGTCGAGCTGAGAGGTCATCCGGTCCCCATCGTTAAGGTTCTCCAAGACTCTAAAGCGCCGGTTGCCCTGTGAACACCTCCCCCATGCTCATACCCACCGATAATGCGATGGAGCACCCCACATGCGCTCAGCGCGTCGGCAAAATCAGGCCGGGACGGCCGTTTTTACCTGCGTGTCCTGCTGCGGCCACCGCTGCAGTGCTTCCCGTCCGGCCTCCGTCAGGCCATAGACGCCTCTGTCGAGCCGTTCAAACCAGCCATAGACATTCGAAAGCAGTATCTTCCCGGCATCCGGTACGCCGGATCTGACTTCACGCACGCGCAGCGGGCCTGATGCCAGCGCCAGCGCACAGCCGAGCGCCTGCTGGCGGTACGCGGTCATGACAGGCGCGCGCGTGCTCCCGCCTATTGCGGGATCGCCGCGCCGCCTCTGGTGTTCGCGCATGAGCTTCGAACGCCGTTTCGGATTGGTGCGCGGCATCGGCGATACGGAGCCGACGATCACGCTGACGTCGCCGGCATCGGAAATGCCGAGCATGCCGACCCCGAGCCTGCGACAGAGATCACGGTAGCGTTTGTCGGCCTCGCGCCCTTTTCCCTTGGCCGAGACCCGCGCCGCGATCCAGACCTCGTCCGCGACAGCGGCGCGATCGACGGCCTGCAGTATGAGCTCCAGATTGAAGCGCAGCTTCAGCTCGCAGATCACGACCACGGGCGGATCGTCGTCGTTAAGGCCGACGAGATCGCAGCCGTCGACCTCGCCCTTGACGACGTAACCTGCCTTTTCGAGAAAGCCTTTGACGGGGAGATAAAGCGACGTTTCCATATGCCTGCAGGTTGGAGCGAAGAATCGCTCCGTAAGCTATATCGATCCGCCCCTACCGGACAATCGTCCTGATCGGATAAAACCCGCGGCCGGACGGCCGCGGGGTTCCCGGAAGCATAGAGAAAGGCCACGCTCGGTGACGCAGCCTGTTCTTTTGTTTACTTGCGGATCTCTTCCAGCTTGGCGAGAATGGCGTCTACCACGTCGGCACCGATCTCAGCCTTGTGCTTTTCATAGACGACCATGGACTTCTCGCGGATGCGAGCCTGTTCTTCAGCAGACAGGGTATTCACTTCGAGACCAGCTTCCTTGATCTTCTCCAGCGACTTCTTGTTGAGCTCCTGGATGACCTTGCGCTCCTCATCGCGGCCTACGACTGCGCATTCACGCAGTGCTGCCTGCTCTTCCGGCGTATAGCTGTCGAAGATCGGCTTCGAGAACAGGAAGAGGAAGGGCGTGTAGGCGTGGTTAGTCTCGGTCACGTACTTCTGCACTTCGAAGAACTTCGACGTATCGATCGTCACATAGGGGTTTTCCTGCGCATCGATCGCCTTGGTTTCGAGCGCCGAGAAGACTTCGCCGAAAGCCATCGGAGTGGCGTTGGCACCGAGGTTCTGGAAGGTGTCGAGGAAGATGTTGTTCTGCATCACGCGAACCTTCATCCCTTCGAAGTCTTCCCACTTGGTGACCGGACGAACCGAGTTCGACAGGTTACGGAAGCCGTTTTCCCAGTAGGCGAGATTGACCAGGCCGGCCGCTTCCAGCTTCTCGTTCATCATGTCGCCGAAATCGCCATCGAGCACCGTGTAGGCTTCCTGAGCGTTGCCGAAGAGGAACGGCAGATCGAATACGCCGAGTGCCGGTATGATGCCGACGAGCGGCGAGGAAGAGGTGACGACGGCCTCCTGCACGCCGGAGCGCAGGGCCTGCGTCGCCTGAAGGTCGCCGCCGAGCGCGCCGCCCCAGAAAGCGGTGAGCTTCAGCTTGCCACCGGATTTCTGATCGAGACAGGCCTGCATCGCCTTGATGCCGTTACCGACCGGATGGTCTTCGTTGATGCCGTTCGACACCCGGATGTTGCGGTCGTTGAACTCGGCGAAAGCCGGCGCCGCGGCCGAAAGACCGAAAGCGATGGCAGTCGTGGCAAGAAGCAGTTTTCTCACGGGGGTATCCTCCCTTGGATTGTTGGTGAGGGGTTGCGGGTTAAAGCCCTTCTAATGGAGCCAGCGTGCGGGCACGATGACGATGTCCGGGAACAGGACCAGAAGGAAAAGCACGAGTATCTGAGCGATCAGAAATGGCGTCACGCCGACAATTACCTTGCCGAGCGGAACCCGGCCGACGCCGCTGACGACGTTCAATACGACGCCGACAGGTGGGGTCAGCAGCCCTATGCAGGTATTCATGATGAACAGGACACCGAAGTAGACAGGATCAATTCCGGCCTGCTTGATGATCGGCATGAGCACCGGCGTCAGGATCAGGATCGTGGGCGTAAGGTCGAGTGCGGTGCCCACCACCAATACGACCAGCATGATGACGAACATCAGAAGCGTCGGGCGGTCGATCAGCGGAGAGATGAAGCCGGTGATTTCCGCTGGTATGTTCGCTGCAGTGATCAGCCACGAAGAAACGAGCGCGGCGCAAACGAGGAACATGATCACAGCGGTGGTCTTCGCCGCCTGGAGTATGACACCCGGCAGGTCACGCGGCTTGAGTTCCCGATAAATGAACATGCCGACAAAGAGGGCGTAGACTGCGGCGACCACAGCAGCTTCGGTTGGCGTCACGACGCCGGCCTTGATGCCGCCGAGGATGATGACCGGCATGCCAAGAGCCCAAAGCGCCCGCCCGGTGGCGCGGAGCCGCTCTTTCATCGGCGTGCGTGGAAGCGGCTGGATATCATCCTTCCGCACGACCAGCAGCCACGTGGCGACAAGCGCGATACCCATGATGAGACCGGGCACGATGCCTGCCATGAAGAGCTGCGTAATAGAGACGTTCGCCGCCACTCCGAACACGATGAAGGCCATGGATGGGGGGATGACGGGGGCAATGACACCACCTGCAGCGATCAGGCCCGCGGACCGGGGAACGTTGTAGCCGGCCTTCGCCATCATCGGAATCAGGATTGCCGCAAGTGCCGCAGTGTCGGCTGCCGCCGAACCCGAGATACTTGCCATGATCACGGCCGCCATGATGGCAACGATGCCGAGACCGCCGCGTATATGACCGACACAGGCGATTGCGAAATCGATGATGCGACGCGACAATCCCCCGGCGTTCATCAATTCACCGGCGAGAATGAAGAACGGGATGGCGAGGAGCGTGAAGGTATCCGCACCCGCGATCATGTTTTGAGCGATGATCTGGGTGTTGAACATGCCCATGTACCACATGAGCACGACGCCGCAGAACATCAGCGAGAAGGCAACCGGCACGCCGATTGCCATGGCGCCGAGCAACGAAACGATGAAGACGACAAGGGTCATTAAGTGCGCTCCGCCAGCTGCTCGAGAGACATGTTTTCACCGGCGAAGGCGGCGATTTCTTCTTCCGTGACGCGCCCCGTCAGCAGGCGGAAAAGGCGCTCGAGCGCGATCAAGACCACGCCCGCTCCGGTGAAATATCCGATTCCGTAGACCCACAGCATCGAGATGCCGGTAACGGGTGCGGCCATCGAGGCATTGATCGGCGATTGCTTCCAGGTACCCCAGAAGAAGATCGCCGACACGGCGATGACGACGATATTGGAGAGGATCATGCAGATGATGCGGCCCTTGCGGCCGAACAGCGAGACCAAGGTCTCGACCCCGACATGCGAATTTTCACGGAAGGTGACAACCGCGCCGATGAAGGTGAGCCACACGAAGAAATACCGTGACATCTCGTCCGAGACGTTGATGCCGGAGTTGAAGCCGTAGCGCAGCACGACGTTCAGGAACACCATCACCGCCATGCCTGCGAGCAGCACGATCAAAAGCAGCTCGAGCAGTTTATAGAACGTATCGATCGCTTTTTGCATCTAGCCCTCCCGTTTCGCCTGCAAGAGCCCGCGTTCGGCCAGGTTCTTCATCAGAGCGCCCAGGCCGAAGCTCCATTTCGGGCAGCGGTCGCTATGATCGACCCAATTTACGAGGCGTCCGAGGCGCGGCGTCGAGATCTCGACCCGGTCTCCGATTTCATGGGTGAAACCGAGCCCGGCGCCCCGACGATCCTTCACTGGCGCAAACATCGTTCCGAGGAAGAAGACCACGCCATCCGGATACTGGTGGTTGTCGTTGAGAAGTTGCGAAACGAGGTCTTCCGGGCTGCGGCTGATGGCCGACATCGGGCTGACGCCGGTCATCTTGAAACCCTCTTTGCCTTCGACGAGAAGCGAGACTTCCGCCTGTTTCACGTCCTCGATCGTGAAAGCACCGTCGAAGAGCCGGATGAAGGGGCCGATCGAGCAGGACGCATTATTGTCCTTCGCCTTGCTGAGAAGCAGTGCGGAGCGGCCTTCGAAGTCCCGAAGATTGACGTCGTTGCCGAGCGTCGCACCGACGATCCTGCCCTTCGACGTGACGGCAAGCACCACCTCCGGCTCCGGATTGTTCCAGTCGGATTTGGGGTGGATACCGATATAAGCACCACAACCGACCGAAGACATGGGCTGCGCCTTGGTGAAGATTTCAGCATCGGGACCGATACCCACTTCGAGGTACTGCGACCAAAGACCGAGCTCCTGGAGCAGTTTCTTGACCTCGGCGGCCTTGTCGGAGCCGGCTACGAGGCCTTTGAGATTGTCGCCGAGGACGGGGGCCAGCCGGCCGCGAATTTCCTGCGCGCGCAGCGGATCGCCCTTGGCCTGCTCCTCGATCACCCGCTCCAGCATGCTGTCCGCAAAGGTGACGCCGGCCGCCTTGACGGCCTGCAGATCGGCAGGCGCCAGAAGATCGCCCGCCTCGCCACGGAGGAATGCATCGAGAGAGCCGAGGCTGGCAAAGCGCGACGGGTCGCGCAGCGCGTCGACAAGACCGTCGATCTCAAGAAGCTCGGAAATCGTTGCTGCGAGTGGGGTCAGGTCGAAAACCTCTCCATCCGAGATCAGGACCGGGCAAGGTCCGCCGGCGGTTTTGGACCAGACGCGCCCGACGAGCATCGCGCCGGATGCGTCCGCAGGCTGGATTGATTCAGCGCTCAGTGCCTGTTCGAAACTCACGAGAAATCCTCCGCTCATCTCGTACCTCGAAGGTACGGGTCTCCTATTGTCAGGATGTCTGACAACGGGATGACCTGCTTCTAGTATGACTTTTTGCCCATGTCTAGGCCGTTGGTAAGTAAAGTCTGATACGCCCTTCACGGGCCGCGCCGCCCGACTCGAACCTCAGGACGAGAAGCTTTCAATCGTCAGGTCCAGGCGGGCCGCCGCCCCGTTCAGATGGTTGCGCATCGCCTCCTCGGCCTTGGCCGGATCCCGCGCCGCCACGCCATCTCGGATAGAGACATGTTCCGCAATCGTGACTTCGACGATCTCCTCCAGAATTGCAGCGGCGCGTGCCGCGTTGATCGCCAGGCTGATCCGCTCGGCGATGAATCCGATGAAAAGCAGGAAATATTCGTTATGGGTGGCCGCCGCAATCGCCCGATGAAATGCGAGGTCGGCGACGATCCCCTGCTCCGTCCATTTTTCCGCGCCGGTCATCTGCTGCAACGCCTCGTCGATCTTGCCCAATTCCTGCGGCGTATGATGGATCGCCGCAAGCCGGGCCGCCTCCACCTCAAGCGGAATACGGAGTTGAAACAGATCCCGGAAACTTCCCCGATTGGCGAGATCTCCCTGCTCTATACGAAGCGATTGCCGGCGCTCGATTTCCGTGGCGAAGGCACCGACGCCCTGGCGCGTTTCCACCAGGCCCTCATTTCGCAATTGAGCTATCGCCTCCCGCACCACCGAGCGGCTGACTCCGAAGGTCGTGGCGAGCAGATGCTCCGTCGGCAGTTTCTCTCCGGGTGCGATACGTCCTTCGGTGATCTCCCTGCCGATCTTCGCCGCGATGCGCGCGGGCAAATGCTCGCTCCTGCTGATCTGGCCGAAATCCATTGCCGCCAAGATTGCTCTCCCTTTTAGAATCTCAGTTGACAACCGGGATTCATGATCATCTCCGGGTCAACGGCATGCTTGAGCGCCGTCAACAGCTTTCGGCGGGTCTCCGGCAGCCTGGCGTCGAAATCCGGTCGCTTCAGGCGCCCGATACCGTGCTCGGCGCTGATGCTTCCGGTATAGCGATCGAGCACCTCGTTCACGACCGTCTTGGCCTTGTAGATCAATTCAATCCGCTCGTCGGGCGTACTGCCGGCCGGCGGCAGGACGTTGAGATGCACATTGCCGTCGCCGACATGGCCATAGGAAACGCTGACGGCGCCGGGAAGTGCGTCGGAGACCGCCTTTTCCGCCTCGTCTACGAAGGATGCCAGCTGCGAGAGCGGAACGGAGATATCGGTGCGCATATGAGCGCCGCGTTTCGCCTGGCCTTCGTTCATGCCCTCGCGGATCAACCAAAGATTGCGCGCCTGCGTCTGCGAGGCGGCGATCGTTCCGTCGAGGACGAGCCCTTCCTCCATCACACCTTCGAGGAAGCGCTGCATCAGATCGTCGACATCGACGAGGCCGGAGCCGGAGATCTCCATCAGCACATAGGCTGGATATTCCGCCGAGATCGGGATCGGCAAATCCGGCATCGCCTCCTGCGCCAAGGTGAAGGCGAGCGGCGGCATGAATTCGAAGGCCGACATCAGGTCGCAGCAGTCCCGACGCGCCCGGCGATAGAGCTTGATGGCATCTTCCAGGGAGGCAAGACCGAGCAGCGCCGTGGCCACGTGATCCGGATAGGGCGTTAGCTTGATGGAGACGGCGGTGATGATGCCGAGCGTGCCTTCCGCACCGATGAAAAGCTGCTTCAGGTCGATGCCGCGATTGTCCTTTCTCAACGTCGACAGACCTTCGAGGATGCTGCCGTCCGGGAGGACCACTTCAAGTCCCAGCACCAATTCGCGGGTCATGCCGTAGCGGAGCACGTTGATGCCGCCGGCATTCGTCGAAACATTTCCACCGATCTGGCAGCTTCCCTGCGCACCGAGTGCAAGCGGAAAGAACATGCCCATCTCCGCAATCGCATCCTTGAGTTCGGACAGGATGCAGCCGGACTCGACCACCGCCGAAAAGTCGGCCGGATCGATCTTGCGGATGCGGTTCATGCGAGAGAGAGAAAGCACGACCTGCCTCTCCGGAGCATCGGGGATCGCGCCGAGCACGAGGCCGGTATTGCCGCCCTGCGGCACGATCGAAAGCCCAAGCTCACGGCAGGCCTTCACGGCCGCCGCCACCTGCTCCGTCGAGCGCGGGCGAATCACCGCCACGGTGCCGCTGGTTACGTCGCCATGCCAGTCGCGGCAGTAACGGAGCATTTCCTCCGTTTCGCTCAGCACGATATCCTCGCCGAGCATCTGACGTAGCACCAGGCGCAGTTCCGCAGGTCCCTTTGCTTCCTCTATCGTGCCTGCGCTCGTCATGCTCCTTGCCCCTCCTCGCGCGTCTCTGCGAAAGCGTCCGCTATATGCCTGCACGCGATCGAGATTCTTTCGCTCGAACCGCCAGTCTCCTGTTTTCAATCGAATCATATAAGGTTATCAGACAACCGTACAAGACATATTTTCGACCCGCATGAAGACCTGATCGCATGCGGCCTCACTCAAGGAGGAGACATTCATGCATATCCTGATCATCGGCGCTGCCGGCATGGTCGGCCGCAAGCTCACGCAGCGCCTCGTCAAGGACGGCGCTCTCGGCGGAAGGACGGTGGAGAAGCTGACGCTCGTGGACGTGGTGACACCGGAAAGGCCGCAGGGTTTTGCCGGTACCGTCCTTGCACGCGAAGGCGATCTTTCCGCTTCCGGCGAAGCCGAGACGCTCGTCGAGGGGCGCCCGGATGTCATTTTTCATCTGGCGGCAATCGTCTCGGGTGAAGCCGAGCTCGATTTCGACAAGGGCTACCGGATCAATCTCGAGGGCACGCGCTATCTCTTCGATGCGATCCGCCTTGCTCACGATCAGGATGGCTACAAGCCTCGCCTTGTCTTCACCTCGTCGATCGCCGTGGTCGGAGCGCCGCTCCCCTTCCCCATTCCGGACGATTATCATCTTACTCCGCTCACGAGCTACGGCACCCAGAAAGCGATCTGCGAGCTGCTGCTCTCCGACTACAGCCGCCGCGGCTTCTTCGATGGCATCGGCATCCGCCTGCCGACGATTTGCATCCGGCCCGGCAAGCCCAACAAGGCGGCTTCCGGTTTCTTCTCCAATATCCTGCGCGAGCCGCTGGTCGGCCAGGAAGCCGTGCTGCCAGTTTCGGAGGATGTCCGCCACTGGCACACTTCGCCGCGTTCGGCGGTCGGCTTCCTCATCCATGGCGCGACCATCGACCTTGAAAAGGTCGGCCCGCGGCGCAACCTTTCCATGCCGGGTCTCAGTGCCACCGTGGGCGAGCAGATCGAAGCGCTGCGCCGCGTTGCCGGCGAAGAGGCCGTGAAGCTCATCCGCCGCGAACCCGACGAGATGATCATGAAGATGGTCGCCGGTTGGGCGCCGGGCTTCGAGGCCAAACGCGCAACCGAACTTGGCTTCACTGCCGAAAAGAGTTTCGATGAGATCATCCGCGTGCACATCGAGGACGAACTGGGAGGAAAGCTGTGACCGGGAAGACGAAGGTTGCGTTTCTCGGCACTGGCTTGATGGGGGCACCGATGGCGCGGCGCCTGCTCGGTGCCGGTTTTCCGGTTACGGTGTGGAACCGTGACACCGCCAAGGCCGAGCCGCTGGCCGCCGACGGTGCTGAAATCGCTGCCTCGCCGGCCGATGCCGTCGCCGGCGCAGCTGTCGCCTTCACCATGCTGACCAACGGCCAGGCCGTATCGGAGGTCCTCTTCGAGTGCGGCGTCGCCGATGGCCTGGCCGAAGGTACGATCGTCGTGGATTGCAGCTCCATAGCCCCGCAGATCGCCCGCGAACATGCGCGCAGATTGGCGGAAAAGGGCATCCGTCACCTCGACGCACCGGTTTCAGGCGGCGTGGTCGGCGCGGCCGCCGGTACGCTCGCCATCATGGCCGGCGGCGATGGCGCCGCGGTCGAAAGCCTGAAGGACGTTTTTGCCGCGCTCGGTCGCGTAACCCACGTTGGCCCGAGCGGTGCCGGCCAGGTCTGCAAGCTCGCCAACCAACAGATCGTCGCCGTCACCATCGGCGCGGTGGCCGAAGCCATGATCCTGGTGGAGGCCGGCGGTGCCTCGCGCGCGGCTTTTCGGGACGCGATCCGCGGCGGCTTCGCCGAAAGCCGGATCCTCGAACTGCACGGCGCCCGTATGGTGGAGCGCAACTTCGTGCCCGGTGGCGCTTCGAACAACCAGCTGAAGGACCTGAACGCCGTGATGGCCATGGCGGATGGGCTGTCCCTCGAGCTTCCCCTGACCAAGCAAGTGCGGCAGGAATTTGCCGATTTCGTCGAGTCCGGCGGCGGCGAACAGGACCACAGCGGACTGCTTCTGCATCTCGAAAAGCTCAACCCAAGGAATTAGGTCCCGCCATGACTGACAAACCCCAGCGCCGCCTGCGCTCACAGGACTGGTTCGACAATCCGGACCATATCGATCTGACGGCGCTCTATCTGGAGCGCTTCATGAACTACGGTGTGACGCCGGAGGAATTGCGTTGCGGCAAGCCCATCATCGGCATTGCCCAAAGCGGCAGCGATCTCACCCCATGCAATCGGGTGCACATGGATCTGGCGAAGCGCGTTCGCGACGGCATCCGCGATGCCGGGGGGATTCCGATCGAGTTCCCGACGCATCCGATTTTCGAGAACTGCAAGCGCCCGACGGCCGCCCTCGATCGCAACCTCGCCTATCTCGGCCTCGTTGAAATTCTCTACGGCTATCCGCTGGATGGCGTGGTGCTGACCACCGGCTGCGACAAGACCACTCCGTCCGCCCTGATGGCGGCCTCGACGGTCGACATCCCGGCGATCGTGCTCTCCGGCGGCCCCATGCTCGACGGCTGGCACGAAGGCGATCTCGTCGGCTCCGGCACGGTGATCTGGCGCATGCGCCGCAAGCTCGCGGCAGGCGAGATCGACCGCGAGGAGTTCATGCAGGCAGCACTCGATTCGGCTCCCTCCGTCGGCCATTGCAACACCATGGGCACGGCTTCGACAATGAACGCGATGGCCGAAGCGCTCGGCATGTCGCTCACCGGTTGCGGCGCTATCCCCGCTGCCTATCGCGAGCGCGGGCAGATGGCCTATCGTACCGGACGCCGCGCCGTGGAACTCGTCTTCGAGGACCTGAAGCCCTCCGACATCCTGACCCGGGACGCCTTTCTCAATGCCATCCGCGTCAACTCGGCGATCGGCGGATCGACCAATGCCCAGCCGCATCTTGCCGCCATGGCGAAGCATGCCGGCGTCGAGCTTTATCCGGACGACTGGCAGGTCCATGGTTTCGATATCCCGCTGCTCGCCAACATCCAGCCGGCGGGTGCCTATCTCGGTGAACGCTATCACCGCGCCGGCGGCACACCCGCGATCATGTGGGAACTCCTGAAGGCCGGAAAGCTCGACGGCGGCTGTCGAACCGTCACGGGAAAAACCATGGCCGAGAACCTCGAAGGGCGCGAATCCACGGATCGCGAAGTTATTCGCCCCTTCGACGAGCCCCTCAAGGAAAAGGCAGGCTTCCTGGTACTGAAGGGCAATCTCTTCGACTTCGCCATCATGAAGATGAGTGTCGTCTCCGACGATTTCAGGAAGCGCTATCTTCAGGAGCCGGGCCGCGAGGGCGTTTTCGAGGGCAAGGCCGTGGTCTTCGATGGCTCGGAGGACTACCACAAGCGCATCAACGACCCTGAACTCGAGATCGACGAGAACACCATCCTGGTGATCCGCGGCGCCGGCCCGCTCGGCTGGCCGGGGTCGGCGGAAGTCGTGAACATGCAGCCGCCGGATCACCTCTTGAAACGCGGCATCAGGAGCCTGCCTACCATCGGTGACGGACGTCAATCCGGCACAGCCGACAGTCCCTCCATCCTGAACGCCTCGCCGGAGAGTGCGGCCGGCGGCGGTCTCGCCTGGCTGCGGAGCGGTGATGTGATCCGCATCGATTTCAACCTGGGTCGCTGCGACATGCTGGTTTCCGACGAGGATATCGAAAGGCGCAAGGCGGACGGCATTCCCGCCGTACAGGCCGATGCCACGCCCTGGCAGCGCATCTACCGCAAGTCCGTCACCCAGCTTTCCGACGGCGCGGTGCTCGAAGGTGCAGCAGACTTCCGGCAGATCGCCAAGAACCTGCCCCGCCACAATCACTAGAGCACTTCCGGGAAAAGTGTTTTCCGTCCGGAAGTGCGTTGGATCAAATGGTTCCAAGAAGTTGAGACACGGGATGAGGAAAACCGACACACTTTTCCTCATCCCGCTCTAGAGCAATTCCAGGAAGCGTTCGTAGGTTTCAAATCCCTGATGATGAAGTGGCGGCTCCGGCCGCCCTTTTTATTCAACGGATAGCTCCCAGCCAGAAGCCGGGTGGGGCATGAAAGTGCGGCGGCGCGGACATCATCGCGCACCGCCGAGAAACCCGTTATTCATCCAGTTCGTCCATGCCCCCCGAATGATCGGCGCTGAATACGCCTTCGACACCAGAGCGGCCGTCGCCGCTCCACGCGCGGGTTGCATCCTCTCGGCGATTTTCCCGCCGTCGGGATCGTCTGCGTCGGAAACGCGTTCTCCCCCTGAACGTTTGAGCGCCAAGTCTATATTTTCTTGAATGAAAGGAACTCGGCATGAGCCGTCTCGTCATTGTTTCCAATCGTGTACCCGTTCCGGACAAGGGCGGCATTGTGCCTGCCGGCGGGCTGGCGGTCGCGCTGAAAGTCGCCCTTGAAGAGCATGGCGGCATCTGGATGGGCTGGTCGGGACAATCGAGCGGAGAGCACGAGCCGCAGCCGCTTGCTCAGTTGCAGCAAGGCAATATCACCTATGCACTCACGGATCTGACCGATACCGACGTAGAAGAATACTACCGAGGCTTTGCCAATCGCGTTCTCTGGCCGATCTGTCACTACCGGCTTGATCTTGCCGAATACGGCCGCAAGGAGATGGCCGGCTATTTCCGCGTCAACCGCTTCTTCGCCCACCGGCTGGCGCCGCTCATCAGGCCCGATGACGTGATCTGGGTGCACGACTACCACTTGATCCCTCTCGCCGCGGAACTGCGCCAAATGGGCTTGAAGAACCGGATCGGCTTCTTTCTCCACATTCCCTGGCCGCCTGCCGACGTGCTCTTCACGATGCCCGTTCACGAGGAGATCATGCGCGGCCTGTCGCACTACGATGTCGTCGGCTTCCAGACCGATCATGATCTTGAGAACTTTGCCGGCTGCCTCCGGCGGGAAGGCATCGGCGATGAACTCGGCGGAGGCCGCTTCAGCGCCTATGGCCGCGTGTTCAAGGGCGGCATCTATGCAATCGGCATCGAGACTGCGGCCTTTGCCGAATTCGCCAAGAAGGCATTGACCAACAAGACCGTCAGGAAAGCGCGAGAAAGCATCGAGCACCGCAGCCTGATCATCGGTGTCGATCGCCTGGATTACTCGAAGGGAATCACGCAGCGGATCGACGCATTCGAGCGCTTCATCCTGGCCAATCCGGCCCAGCAGGGGCGTGTCACCTATCTGCAGATCACGCCGAAGTCGCGCTCCGAAGTGCCGGAATACGAAGCCATGCAGCGCACTGTGGCCGAACAGGCCGGCAGGGTAAACGGCGCGCTCGGCGCGGTCGATTGGGTGCCCATACGCTATATCAACCGCTCGGTCGGCCGGAATATTCTTGCAGGGCTCTACCGGCTTGGCAAAGTCGGCCTCGTGACACCGCTTCGAGACGGGATGAACCTGGTTGCGAAGGAATACGTGGCCGCGCAGGACCCGGACGATCCGGGCGTGCTCGTGCTTTCGCGCTTCGCCGGAGCCGCCCGCGATCTGAGAGGTGCCCTGCTCGTCAACCCCTACGACATCGAGGGGACCGCAAACGCTATGGCGCGCGCACTCAGCATGCCGCTGGAAGAGCGGAAGGATCGCTGGAAGACAATGATGGATCACTTGCTGGAACACGACGTCTCGCGCTGGTGCCGGGACTTTCTCGATGATCTGAGGACATCACCGGATCCGTCGCGTTAGATCGCTGCTCTCTATCTTTGGCCCTGTACAGCCATGACCGGCTGCCTCAAGATCATGCGGCCGTGGGACCCGGATCATCGTCATGTGGAATGGCCGCTTTCCTGGGCCGCGGCCGGAAATTGACCACTTGCGGAGCGTGGTCGATCAGTTGCACGGATTCGTTGCCCGTGTGTTTCAGGCGAGCCTCCGACTCGGGTTGAAGGACGATGCGCTCGACCGCGAGGATTTCGGGCCAGCCGTCCTCTCCGAGGATCTCGGTCCTCTCGCCGACGGCCAGCCCAAGCAGCGCCAAACCCCGCATCGTCCGAACGGAGATGGCAGAGTCGGCAGGTCTACTCGCTGTGCTGCGGACCACAACATGTGGTCCGCAGCACACGCCGTTGACGGTGTAGGCTACCTGCGTGTCCAGCGTGACGATATTCTCAGGTATGTCTTCACGGAAGAACACGCTGGCGTAGTTCAACTTCTCGCGCAGTAGAATCGTAAAGGCTTCCGTGTGGCCGGTTTCGTCCAGCATGGACATCAGGATGTTGAGGTCTCCTGCAGTCAGTTGGCAGAAAGCTTCTCTCGACATTGCGCATCACTCCAGCTTCCGTCGGGTCGTGGACCTGCCCTCTCGAGCAAATATGGGGGCACGAACGGCGCAACCATGGCGGTCGGCCTTTGCTCGTGCTGACGAGACAGGAACTCCCTGTGCCGACCGCGAGCGGTTCGACACAGGGCTACGAGCCTGCGGTGAGGCAACCTCCTCTAGGTTTCCGCTTTCTGCTACCGGGCAAGTGCATGGAGTCCTCGATCGAGTCCTTTTGAGCGCCGGAAGCCTCAGAGGGCGAGTTCGCCCGTCACGTCGTCCTCGACCCGAGCGACCGTCAGACGGTTTCTCTGCCCATCTCGAGAGAACCACTCGACCGCCTGTCCGGACCGGAGACCGAGAAGCGCCACTCCGACCGGCGTCAGGACGGAAATCCTCCCCTCCTCGGCATCGACGTCATCAGGATGGACGAGAGAGAAGGTCCGGCGAATTCCGCCCTCGACCTCGCAAGTGACCACGGACCCTATCCTGATGACGTCGGGCGGCACCTGGTCGTCTGGCAGAACGCAAGGGCGCTCCAGCTTTTGGATCAGTTCAGCGGCGATGTCGAAGTCCCTCGACAAGGCTTGATAGGCCAGGCGGCTGAGAAGAGAATAGTCCGTCGCTCCAATGAAAGGCAGGGGCAGATTCGAGGAGACCATGATGCTGGACATCGTTCGCGATACCTCCGGAACAGGCACGGGATTTCCGCGTGCATGCAGTTGAAATATTCGGGAAGATTGTCGCGCATGTCAGCGAGAATTGTGCTGACCGCGTTCACCCAGGATCCGGCGGGCGACGAGGCCGGATCCGGGTTACGATCCTGCGATCAGGCGGATCCCCAGAGCGTTAGGCGGATATATGTCGCGGTTCGTCAGCATGGCCGGATGATCGCCCGCGGTATCAGGGAAGTCAAGCCGCCCGGCCGGGTGACGCAAGTGCGCAAGCACCCGCGGCACGCAGCCGGAGCGGCATTATCGCCCCTGCGCCTCAGATCACGCCGAGGGCATCCATTGCCTCGGCCACCCTGGCAAAGCCAGCTATGTTTGCTCCGAGGACATAGTCTCCCGGAGCTCCATATTCCTCTGCGGTCTCGGCGCAACGATCGTGGATCGCCTGCATGATGGTTGCAAGACGCGCCTCGGTCTGCTCGAACGTCCAGCTGTCGCGTGAGGCGTTCTGCTGCATCTCGAGAGCGGAGGTGGCAACTCCCCCTGCATTCGCGGCCTTGCCCGGGGCGAACAGCACACCCGCCTCCTGGAAGATGCGGACGGCCTCCGGCGTGGAAGGCATGTTGGCGCCCTCCCCCACGGCAAGAACACCGTTCTTGACCAATACCCTTGCGTCCTTCCCGGTAAGCTCGTTCTGAGTCGCGGAAGGCATCGCGACATCACAGGGCGCATCCCAGATCGAGCCCGCTTCGATATAGTGAGCCCCGGCGCCTTTCAGTCGCGCATATTCCGAGATCCGCTCGCGACGCACTTCCTTGATCTCCTTGACCAGTCGGAGATCGATGCCGTCCTCGTCGACAACGTATCCGTTCGAATCGGAGCACGCCACGATCTTCCCTCCGAACTCGACCACCTTCTCCATGGTATAGATCGCTACGTTGCCGGATCCGGAGACGGTCACCCGTTTGCCGTCGAAGTCCAGGCCCCTGGTTCCAAGCATGCGCTGGACGAAATAGGTGGCTCCGTAGCCCGTCGCTTCTTTCCGGGCGCGCGAACCGCCGTAGAACAATGCCTTGCCCGTGAGGACACCGGCCTCGTAGCGGTTGGTAAGCCGCTTATACTGACCGAACATGTAGCCGATCTCCCGGCCCCCGACACCGATGTCACCCGCAGGAACGTCCGTGTATTCGCCGAGATGCCTGTGAAGCTCCGTCATGAACGATTGGCAGAAGCGCATGATCTCGCCGTCCGAACGGCCCCTGGGATTGAAGTCGGAGCCGCCTTTGCCCCCGCCGATCGGCATCCCGGTCAGTGCGTTCTTGAAGGTCTGCTCGAAGCCGAGGAACTTGATGATTCCGACATTCACCGAAGGATGAAACCGGATCCCGCCCTTGTACGGCCCGAGTGCGGAGTTGAACTGAACCCGGAATCCCCGGTTGATCTGGACCTGGCCCTTGTCGTCCACCCAGGGCACGCGGAAGATGATCTGACGCTCCGGCTCGCAGATCCTCTCGATGAGCGCGTTTTCGGCGTAACGGGGATGTTTGGCTATCACGCGCCCGAGGCTCTCCAGGACCTCGCGCACGGCCTGGTGAAACTCGTGTTCACCTCCGTTGCGCCTCAGGACTTCGGTTAGAATGGGTTCCAGTTTTTCGTCGACATTCACAATGGTTCTCCTAACGCCGTCTTACCTCAATCGGCACAGGCGCAATATCCGAACGATGTGATTTAGGGAATAAGCAATTTTCGGTTGTTCAACCACCAGTAGGCGAAAGGCGCTTCAGACCTCCCAAATCCCTTTGCGTGGGGGCGTCATCGCCTGAAGATGTGAATCGCGCCGCCGGCGTCGTCGGATACGAGGATGGACCCGTCCGGCGCTTCCTTGACGTCGACCGGACGACCGACGTTTCTGAGGAAGGCGGTCGCCGAGACCGGGCGGCCGCCGCGGAAGCGTACCCGCACGACCTGATAGCCGACCGGTACCGACCTGTTCCAACTGCCGTGCTGGGCCACCAGAGCATCGCCGCCCAGGCTGCGGAAGAAGTGAATCCCGAGCGCTGCGACATGCGCCTGAAAGTTGAAGACAGGTGGAATCTGGCGCGCGGGCGGCGACGCGTCCTCGAACCCTGTGAGCGGCACCTCGCCTCCGAAATAGGGGAAGCCGTAAAAGCCGCCTGGCCGCAAAGCGTTCAGCTCATCGGGCGGGATATCGTCACCCATTCTGTCGGCACCATTGTCGGTAAAGAACATTGTGCCGCCGCGCCAGTCGAAGCCGACAGAGTTGCGCACACCCCAGGCCACTCTGCGAAGGTCGGACCCGTCCTGGTTCATGCTGACGATCGTACCTTGCAGCCCGCGGGGAATGCAGATGTTGCAGGGTGATCCGAGCGAGACATAGAGGCGGGAATCCGGGCCGACGGCGACATAACGATAGCCGTGGGCGCCCGAATCCGGCAGGTCGCGCCGAATAACGCGTCTGCCGCTCAAAGTGCCGCCGCGGCCGATCTCGAAAGCCGTTATGCTGTTTCCCGAAGCGACGAACAGCCGGCCGCGTGAGCAGGCAACGCCGTTCGCATTGGAAAATCCGGAGGCGACCCTGCGGGCGCGGCCCCCGGACAATGACAGGGCATAGACCGAGGAGCCCTTGGTTCCGACGAACAATACGTCGCCGCACACCGCCATCTCGCGTGCGGACGGCACGCGCGCGAGCAGTTCCGCCCGCGCCGTACCGAGGGGCAGGCCGCAGGCGAGTGCCACGGCTGAGACGAGCGCGACAAAACCGGCTTTCGGGAATGAGAGGCCCATCGCCACCCTCCGAATGCACGCGAATCGTGCTGGAACGGAATTGGAGCGGCGCAGTCCCGTTTCAAGCCGAAGTCCGAGCCTCACGGCGAAGTGATCTCCTCTTTCCTTCGTCGGGCGCACAGGACCGTCATACGCCGCGACGGAACATCATTCCGGCAACCTGCTCGGCAGCCAGACCCATGCCAAGACCCCGACTGCGAGCGTCAGGAGACCGCCCGTGCCGATCGCGACATGCATGCCGGTGAGGAACGCTTCCTGAGCCTGAATCAGGCTTTGATATGCAAGTCCGGGCTGATCGAGCGTTTCATCGAGCGTCCCCGCTACACCGGGGCCGAATAGCCGGAAGTTCAGTGTCGCCAAAGATCCAAGCAGAGAAATACCCAGCGCGTTGCCCAGTTCGTTGCTGGTCTCCGCTATCGCACCCGCCGCACCCGCCCGGCTCGCAGGAACCGCCGAAACCGCGATGTCGGCCACAAGGCTGAAGGACAATCCATATCCGACGCCGGCGACCATGGTGGAGGCGACGAAGACCGCAATGCCTGCCTCGGTCGTCGTGAAAAGCAGCAGGAAAGCGCCGGCGCTGATCAGCAGATGCGTTGCCACAAGTGCGGTCTTCCGGCCGATCCGTTCGACGATACGGGCGGTGCAAACGCAGGTCGCCGTCAGCACGATCGCGCCCGGCAGGGTCAACAGCGCGGCGGCGAACACATCGATGCCCAGCACCGATTGCAGGTAGACGCCCGACAGATACCCGGCAGCAGACCACACGACCAGCGACAGAAGGCCCGTCAGAATAGCGATAGAGAAGATGCGGTCGCGGAAGAGACCGAGGTCGAGCAGCGGGTATTCAAGTCTTGCCTGTCTGAGAACGAATAGCGCCAGCGCCATTATGCCGGCGGCTCCGGCAAGGATTTGTGTCGGAGTGAAGCCATAGGCGGCCGCATGCTTGAGCGAATAGGTGAACAGCAAGATGCCGGCAAAGGACAGGACGAGGCTCGCCAGGTCGATGCTGCCGCCGACGGTCGAGCGCACCTCCCGCAACAGGATGGGTGCGCCGATCATGAAGCCGATGACAACGGGGACATTGATGAGAAACACGGCGCCCCACGCGAACTGCCGCAGCAGCATGCCGCCAATGAGCGGGCCGATCGCAAAGCCGGCTGCGAAAGTGGCCGCAAAGATGCCGATAGCCTGAGCGCGCAGTCGCGGATCGGGGAACAAGGCGCTGACGATGGCCAAGCCGGACGGCAGGAGTGTTGCGCCACCCAGGCCCATCAGGGCACGCGAGGCGATCAGCAGCTCTGGCGTTTGCGAATAGGCCGCGCCGAGCGACCCTGCACCGAAGACCGCCGCGCCGGTCATGATGAGTTTCAGCCGGCCGTAGCGGTCGCCGATATTCCCGAAAACGATCAGCAGCGATCCGACCACGAAGCCGTAGATGTCCAGGATCCAGAGCGCCTGATCAGCGGTCGGCTGGAGGGCCGAAGTGACATGCGGCATGGCGAGATAAAGGATCGAGCCGTCCATGGCCACAAGCAGGACCAGGGGTAAAATGGCGATGAGGCCCAGCCATGCGGTTCGATCGGCGGAGCGTGGAAGTGAAGTATCGGTCATGGGCACAAATCCTCTGGGAACCGCATGCGAAGGCATGCGGAGTCGGCCGCCGGCGCGAGGCCGGTGGATGGTTGCGATTGAAGGGCAGTTACTATATACTTCAGGTAAGTTACTTTTGGTATATAGCGATGTCAAGCAGGCCGAAGAAAATGCAGCCTCCCGCCAAGCGTGTCCGTCTCAGTCGCGAGCAGCGACGGCGCCAGCTTCTCGACGTGGCGTGGCAGCTTGTGCGCGAAGAAGGTTCGGATGCCCTGACGCTCCCAAGGCTTTCGCAAGGAGCTGCTGTCGCCAAGCCGGTGGTCTATGATCATTTCGGCACGCGCAATGGCCTGCTGATAGCGCTCTATCGGGATTTTGACGCCCGGCAGACCGAGATGATCGACGCCGCACTCGACGGGAGCGGCCCGACCCTCGAAGATCGAGCCAAGGTCATCGCAACCTCATACGTCGACTGTGTGCTCGCGCAGGGCCGGGAAATGCCCGACGTGCTCGCAGCCCTTGCGGGCTCCCCCGAGTTGGAGGCAGTAAAGCGAGACTATCAACTGGCTTTCATCGAGAAGTGCCGAAGGGCACTGGCGGCTTTCGTGGGGCGGCGAGGCATCGGACCGGCGGGGTTCTGGGCTATGCTCGGCGCTGCTAACGCCCTGTCGGATGCCGCCTCTACGGGGGAGATCACGGCGGCGCAGGCGCAGGAGGAGCTTTTCGCGACCATTGTCGCGATGATCGACAGAAGTCATCGTTGATCACCTGGAGTATCAAGGCCCGACCGGGAACGGTGACCGCAGCGGCAACAGCACCGCGCGTCTTATCGGACGGGCAAAAGTCGCTGTAGCGCTTTGATCTGCTGCATGTTTTTGTCGGCTACGATCAAAGGAAGACGCCGGAAAACGGTCACTCGAACAGGTCTGGATTGTCCGCCTCGATCTGCGGCAGGTCGGCCAGAATGCCGTTGAGATGGCTGCGCATGGCGGCCGCGGCCGCGTCGGCATCCCGCGCGTCGATGGCGGTGATGATCGCCTCGTGTTCGGCAATCAGTTTCTTCATCGAGTCCGGATGGCGCAGCTGGAGGTTGCAGACCCGATCCATGTGTGCCTTGATGTCGGAGATGGCGTTCCAGGCGAGGCCGCAGCCTGCACCCTCGGCGATCGCAATATGGAACTGCTCGTCCTCCCGGCGGAAAGCATTGTGGTCATTCGCCTTATTCGCCGTCTTTTGCCGAGCGAGGATCGTGTCGATCTTGCGTCGCGTCCAGCTATCGAATGTCTCGCTGGCCCGACGCGCCACCGCGACTTCGATCGCCTCGCGCACGAAGCGGGATTCCATCATTTGTCTGGCTGAAATCCGCACGACGACCGTGCCCCTGTTGGGCCGGATTTCCACCAGTTTCGATTTGCCCAGCGCGATGAGCGCCTCGCGCACGGGCTGACGCGACACGCCCATGCGTGTGGCGATTTCCTGTTCGGAGAGCCGCATTCCGGGGGCGAGCTCCAGCCGGATGATGGATTCACGCAAGTCCCGCTCGACTTGGGCCGCGGCGGTTTCGCCGGTGTCGATCTTCAGGGATTCGAGGTTCATGTCTTTCGCCGCCGTCATCCGTTGACATCCAATTTGAACCACCATACAGTACCATACAATTCAGGCGCAACAGAAATCCGGCAAACCGGACGAACAGGGAGGGGCTGGCACCGCGCGGGCCGGCCTGAGAACGCTATTGCTGTCCAATTTCATCGCACCCGATTCCAATGATCCCCGCCTGCGTATTAAATCCCGCTACCAGATGCTTGTCGATGGCAAGTCGGTCGATGCCGCTTCAGGCAGGACGATCGATCGGGTGAGCCCCGGCCACGCCGGCGTCACGGTCGGCACTTGGCCGGAGGCCTCGGCCGACGACGTGCGCAAGGCCGTCGCGGCCGCTCGGAAGGCTTTCGATACCGGCCCGTGGCCGCGCATGTCGGGCGCAGAGCGGTCGCGCCTGATGTTCAAGGTCGCCGACCTCATCCTCGAGAGACAGGAGGAGCTGGCTCTGATCGAGAGCCTCGAGGTCGGCAAGCCGATCGCGCAGGCGCGCGGCGAAATCGGTTTCTGCGCAGATCTCTGGTCCTATGCCGCCGGCCAGGCCCGAGCGCTGGAAGGACAGACCCACAACAATATCGGCGACGATCGTTTGGGCCTTGTCCTGCGCGAGCCGGTCGGGGTCGTCGGCATCATCACGCCTTGGAACTTCCCCTTCATCATCGCGTCGGAACGCGTGCCATGGGCGATCGGCAGCGGCTGCACGGTCGTGCTGAAGCCCTCCGAGTTCACTTCGGGCACGTCGATCCGTATGGCGGAGCTGGCGCGCGAAGCCGGCATTCCCGATGGAGTGTTCAACGTCGTCACCGGTTATGGCGACCCCGCCGGCCAGGTGCTGGCCGAAGACCCGAGCGTCGACATGGTCGCCTTTACCGGCTCTGTCCGCGTCGGCACGAAGCTCGGCGAGATCGCGGCGCGCAGCGTCAAACGCGTGGGGCTGGAGCTTGGCGGCAAGGGGCCGCAGATCGTCTTCGCCGATGCGGATCTCGACGCGGCGGCAGACGGCGTCGCCTATGGCGTCTACCACAATGCCGGCCAGTGCTGCATTTCCGGCAGCCGGCTTCTGGTGCAGGAGGGCATCCGCGACGCGCTGGTGGAGCGCCTGCTCGACATCTCGCGCAAGGTGACTTTCGGCGATCCGCTGAACGAACGCACCAGGATCGGCGCAATGATCTCGGAGACGCATGCCGAAAAGGTGCATTCCTATGTGACGGCCGGCATCGCATCGGGCGCGGAACTGCTGCTCGGCGGCGAAAGGACCGGCAGGGAGGCCGGCCTTTACTACGCACCGACGGTCTTCGCCGACGTCACGCCCGACATGTCGATCGCACGCGAGGAGATCTTTGGTCCCGTGCTTTCAACGCTGACCTTCAAGACCGCGGACGAAGCCGTAGCGCTGGCGAACGCCACCGAGTTCGGTCTTTCGGCCAGCGTCTGGTCGACCAATCTCGAAACCGCGCTGCAGAGCATCCGCCGCATCCGCGCCGGTCGATGCTGGATCAACAGCGTGATCGACGGCACGCCGGAGCTGCCGATCGGCGGCTACAAGAAGAGCGGCCTGGGCCGCGAACTCGGCCGATACGGCTTTGACGAATATTCCCAGTTCAAGGGCGTCCACGTGACGCTCGGGCGCCCCGCGCCCTGGTTCACATAATCGGCCGCAGTCGGGGTCGGGAGGAGGAATATCTCGGCTGGCGTGATCTTTGGTCGGAGCCCGCCAGCCGAGACTTGGGTCTTGCGACCCGCATGCACATCCAAAGGGAGGACACGCAATGAAACTGACCAGGCTCAGAACCGCGGCGCTGGCTGCGGGCCTTGCCACCTTGTTGACGTCGAGCGCGCTCGCCGCAGACGTCAAGGCAACGATGATCATCTATCTCGATCCGAGTGTGCAGTTCTTTAATCCGGTGGTGAAGGGAGCGCAAGACGCCGCCGCCCAATTCGGCGTCGACCTCGACGTGCAGTATGCCAACAACGATCCGGTGCGCCAGAACGACCTGATCGAAAGCGCGACGGCCAGCGGCGTCGATGGCATCGCCGTCGCGATCTCCAGTTCGGATGCTTTCGACGAGAGCATCTGCGCGGCAGTCAAGGCCGGTATCATCGTCATCGGCTTCAACAACGATGATCTCGACGGCGCCAAGGGCAACTGTCGCCAGGCCTATGTCGGCATGAACGAGCTTGCCTCCGGCTATGAGCTCGGCAACCGCATGATCAAGGAATTCGGCCTCAAGTCCGGCGACGTCGTCTTCAACCCGCGCGAAATTCCGGAAGCGAGCTTTGCAGTCGCCCGTGGCGGCGGCATCGAGAAGGCGATGACCGAAAACGGCATCAAGGTGGAGACGGTTCGAGCCGGTCTCGACCCCGCCGAAGCGCAGAACATCATTGCGCAATTCCTCATTGCCAACCCGAACGTGAAGGCGCTGTTCGGCACCGGCTCGGTCACCTCGACCGTCGGCGCGGGCGCCATCAAGGACGCCGGCGTAGACATTCCCTTCGGCGGTTTCGATCTTGCGGTCGAGATCGTAAATGCGGTGGAATCCGGCGCGATGTACGCGACCATGGACCAGCAGCCCTATCTGCAGGGCTACTACCCGATCGCCCAGATCGCGCTTGCCAAAAAATACGGGCTGACACCGACCGATATCGACACGGGCCAGGGCGCCTTCCTCGACAAGTCGCGCATCGGTTCGGTCAAGCCGCTGATCGGCAGCTACCGCTAACCGCGTTCCGAGGGAGCCCGCCGGCGCGGCCGGCCGGTTCCCCCTTCCCCAACGATCGGGTGCCAGACTGTGACTCCTGTCCTAGCCGAAAGTGCCGCGCGACGCTCGCGGACCCAGAGACAATCCATCCTCAAGCAGATCATGGGCATGCCGGCGGGAGCGATCTTTCTCGTCTTCATGACCCTGCAGATCGTCTGCATCGCCGGCGCGCTCCTCTATCCGGACGAGTTCCGCTACCTCTCACCGCAGAACCTGACGATCCTGATGAAGGCAATCCCCGTGCTTGGATGCCTCGCGCTTGGAGCCGGCGTACTGATGATCGCCGGTGACTTCGACCTTTCCATCGGCTCAGTCTACACGTTCACGGCCGTGCTGATGGCCTCGCTCGTCAATGCGGGGCTGAGCGCCTTCGTCGCAGCACCTATCGGTATTCTGACTGGCCTGCTGATCGGTTCCCTCAACGGCCATATCACCCTGCGCTTTGGTCTGCCGTCCTTCATCGTCACACTCGGCGGGCTCCTCTTCTGGCGCGGCGCGGTGCTGCTCTACAACGGTGCCGTCCAGGTGCGTTTCGATCCGGAGCCGGTCTTCACCAGCCTCTTTTCCGGCACCCTGTTCGGCGTCAACGCCGCCTTCATCTGGATCGTCCTCTTCGTCATAGGCTTTCACCTGCTGCTACACCGCCACCGCTTCGGCAACCACGTTTTCGCGACCGGTGGCAATCGCGCTGCGGCCGAGGCGATCGGCATCAACACCAGCCGCGTCAAACTGATTGCCTTTGCGATTGCGGGCGGCATGGCTGCGGTGGCGGGCATTCTTGCCACGGCCCGCGTCGGCAGCGTGCAGCCTGGGCAGGGTGCGGGTCTGGAACTTCAGGCCATCGCCGCCTGCGTCATCGGCGGCCTGTCGCTGCGCGGAGGGCGCGGATCGATCATCGGCATCTTTCTCGGCGTGCTGCTCATCCACACGATTACCGACGTCCTGCTTCTCCTGCGGGCACCGGGCTTCTACCTCGACATGTTCATCGCCACGCTGATCGTGCTGGCTGCAATCTTCAACCATCTCATCGAGCGGCGAGGTCTTGCGTGATGTCGACCCCCAATCTTCTCGAACTGCACAACATTTCGAAGAGCTTCGGTGCGCTGACCGCGCTTCGCAATCTGAGCTTCCATATCGGCGAGGGGGAAGTCGTCGGCCTTTTGGGTGACAACGGCGCCGGCAAGTCGACGACCGTCAATCTCATCTCCGGCATCCACAAGCCGACGGACGGCTATCTCAGCGTCGACGGCAAGAAGACGACCTTTTCCTGCCGCTCGGATTCCGCCGATGCCGGCATCGAAACGATCTATCAGCACACCGCGCTGGTCGATTCGCTCTCGATTACCCGCAATATCTTCATGGGTCGTGAGCTGACGGATCGCTTCGGCTTCCTCCGGCAGCGCGAGATGCGCGACATCGCCATGGAAGTCTTGCAAAACGCCGTGCACATCTCCGGCATCGATTCCCCGGATACGCTCGTCGGCAACCTCTCCGGCGGGCAGAAACAGGCGGTCGCAATCGCCCGCGCCGTCTATTTC
This sequence comes from Sinorhizobium sp. P24N7, assembly GCF_042436655.1. Classification (NCBI taxonomy): domain Bacteria; kingdom Pseudomonadati; phylum Pseudomonadota; class Alphaproteobacteria; order Hyphomicrobiales; family Rhizobiaceae; genus Sinorhizobium; species Sinorhizobium sp. P24N7. The sequence continues at coordinate 172,670 of NZ_JBHMIW010000003.1, forward strand.
AAGAAGCGCGTGCTGCTCCTCGACGAGCCGACCTCGGCGCTCTCCGTACGCGAGACGGAAGCGTTGCTAAACCAGGTGCTGAAGCTCAAGGCGGAGAATGTCTCGAGCGTGCTGGTGACCCACAATCTCTACCACGCCTATCAGGTCTGCGACAGGTTCGTGATCATGAGCCATGGCACGAAGGTCTTCGACGTGCAGAAAGCCGATACGACGATCAGCCAGCTGACCGAATATGTCGTGCTCACCTGATGCCGATTGCTCGAAAGCAAGAGGCAGATGCCGTGAAAGTCCAACCAGGGTCAAATGCCATTCCCCTTTCCGTCCTGTCGGTTTGGGCGTAGGACCTTTGGCGCTTTGGTCTCGGACCAATGTCCCATCGTCGTAAACGGACGACATGCTAGATTCCGCACTCGGTTTGGTGCCTGCTAGACTGAGGTCCTGTGATTTCCACGGCGGACCCTGCCTCGCGAGGCTGTGCAACCACCCGCTGCCTGGGAAATTGGGACATGGACGACCGCGATATGAAAAACAAAGACGAGGAAAATTCTGCTTCCGACCTCTTGGAAATCGCGGCACAGCTCGCCGCGCTGGCCGAGGACATCAGGACCTTGGCTGCAATGCCGATCGAGCAGAATTCAACATTGATCCAACCCGGCGATGGGCCTGAAGCAACCTCGGAATGACCGTCATTGCCGCCGAGGTAATGCGGCTCTGGTTGCTCTGCCTGCAATGATCGAGAAACCACCGCTTCGATGCACTGATGGAACCATTTTTCAGCAGCAGCCATTGCGCATTAACCTCGTCGATGGATACAGGGCGCAACAATGGACGTACAGAAGGCTGGAATGGCTCGACTGCTGTTGGCGGTACCTGATGTGCGCGACAGTGCTTGGATGATTCACGACCTCACTTTTTTGAAGCTGTGCGAAGTTTACGAGCACGCCTGCCTGCGCCGCGACGTTCTGCGATGTGCGGCATCAAAAGACGACGCCGCCCTGCTCAAATCCGAAGAGGAATGCACGAGCCTCGAGGCGGCCGCCATCGCTTACATTCGCGAGCGCCAAAAGTTCTCCGGCCTCGGGCCCCACTGAGGCAGCATCACAATCATCTAGAAAGCCGCGCTGCGAAAGATCGCCGTCACGAGCCCGCTTTCGCTCCCTCCAGGGTCGGCGGGCTCTGAACTGTGATTTTCCTCCAGGGAGACAAAATCACGGTATGATGACGGATCCCGATCTCAACTGCTGGGATCGTCGAAGCTTCCGCATTGCCTGTCGAGTCTATTTTCCGTCCAACCACTCCTGCAGTTCCGCTTCCGCCCGCTCCAGCGCGCTGTAGTTCAGGAGTTTGCGCAGGAAGGCGATCGTGATGGCGCGGGCACGCAGATTGAAGCGGCCGTCGTCATTGTCGTCGCTCGCGGCCTGGTAGACGTCGAGCTTGTCGTAAAGCTGCTGCAGGCGATTCTGTACGCTGCGCAGCGACAGGCCGCGGCGCCTGGCAATGGCCCTGTCGGTAAGGCCGAGTGCGATATCGACGAGGATCTCGTATTCGGAATCGGTGAAGCCGTTCGTCTGGCCAAGGCTTTTCTGCTGAAGACCCCGCACCTCCCGGTCGATGACGCATTGGCTCTCGACGAAGATCGAGCGCAGTGCAAGCTTCAGCCGTTCGTCGGACGCGGATTTCAGGACGTAGCCATAGGCAGCTCCATCCGGAACGATGCGCGAGACACCGCGTACATACGCCTCGTCCGAATAGTTCGACCAGAAAAGGATGCGGGTCTCCGGCCGCTCCTTCCAGATCGTGCGCGCCGCCTCGATGCCGTTGCGGCTCGCCATCTGCAGATCCATGACGATATGCGCCGACTTGTGATCGCGAGCGAGCTTCTCGCCGACAGTTCCATTTTCCGCCTCGATCACAGTGTCGCATTCCGGCAGGGCTGCATTGACCGCCTCATGCAGGTAGGAGCGATGCAGCGGGTCGTCCTCGACGATCAGAACCTTCATTCCGCCCTCTCCTCGATTGAGCCCGCGTCGTGCGGCGTTAGCGGCAGCACCACGCGGACCACGGTGCCGCGATTATTGTGGCCCGGACCGATCGTGAAACGCGCGGAAATCAGTCGCGCCCGGGTCTTCATGTTGTCGATTCCCTCGCCGATCCGTCCCCGCGTTTTGGCAAGTCCGGTTCCATCGTCCGAAATCTCGATCGACAACCGGTCGTCGCCCGCGTCGAGCCGCACCTTGACGGCAAGCGGAGCAGCGTGGCGCACCGCATTGTTGATCGCCTCCTGAGCGATGCGGAACAACGCGACGACGACGGTCGGCTCCAGCCGTTCCAGCGCACCATTCGTCTCGTCGGCAAGGCCCCATTCGATGATGGAGCCCGCGTCCCGAGTCGAGCGGTCCAGGTGGTGCTCGATCGCCTGGCTAAGTCCGAAGAGCTGCAGAACGGAGGGCTTTGCCTGCTCGATGATCTGCCGCAGGTCCTGCATGCAATGCTGCAGGGAGCGGGAGACGGGCTCCAGTGCCTCCGGCGCCACCTCGCCGTTGCGCGACAGCCGATCGATCCTGCGGGCGAGACGCGTCAGGTCGGCGAGCGTCTGGTCGTGCAGGTCCATGCCGATGCGCTGACGCTCCTGCTCCAATGCTTCGGTGAGTTTCAGCGCACCCAGCCGCAGGCCCTCCTCGCGAGCACGGGCTTCCGCTTCCACGATCGCCGACCGTTGCGCTTGCTCGGCCGCCCGCAGCGCGAAGAAATAGGGCGTAAGCAGGTCTGCGATAATGCGGGCCCGCTCGACGTCCTCTATCGTGTAGACACCCGCTTCCTGCGAGGAACATGAAAGCGCCGCGATAATCGCGCCCTGCACCTTCATCGGTACATGCAGGCGGCTCCTCAGCGACTGTTCGACGATCGGCCGCTTGAACGCGCCTTCGAAATGGAAGCGCGGGTCGATCATTGCGTCGTCGGCCAGCAGGAAGTCCACGTCGCCCCATAGAAGGGAGCGGATCGGACTGTTGACGACAGGTGCGCCGGCAAGGTCGCCCCAGGCGGTCTCGATGCCCGTCTCATAGGCGGTGTGATAGTTGCCGTCCTCGAGGAGCACGCAGACGTCGAGATGGTCGTGCGGGATGATGTGCGCGACCTCCGCCGCGACCGAGCGAATGGCCGAGCGAAAGTCGAGCTGGCCCGCAAGCAACCGGGAAATTCCGAGATAATGATCGAACATGGCTGCGGGTGCAGGATGCAGCATGGTGGTTTCCTCCAGAAGCGGCAGGCTCCTCAACCTGCCGCAGTCGCTTCGTCAGTAAGCGCCCGCGGGAGCGCCGCCGTCTTGCGTAAACCCGCAGCTTGTTTCGCAAAACCCGCAAACATCTTGCCGCCTTGCGCCTGTACAGGCCCGTCGATCTCCCGCATCCTGCCCCTTACTGAGAGGAGGAAGCTCAGTGCAAGAACAATCTCACTCGACCCCGATTGGCCGGGCGGGTGAAGCGATCGCCTGCCAGGCGATCATGAGGGAGAGAGACATGACCATCCGTAAGATGCTTCTGGCATCCGCCGCGATCGCTTGCGCCGCGATGCCCGCTTCCGCATTTGCCGAGACCTCGGCCAAGAAGATCGCCCTTTCGAACAATTATGCCGGCAATTCGTGGCGTCAGGCCATGCTGACGAGCTGGGAAAAGGTGACGGGGGAAGCCGTAAAGGCAGGCGTCGTCGCTTCGGCCGACGCCTTCACCACTGCCGAGAACCAGGCAACGGAACAGGCCGCGCAAATCCAGAACATGATCCTGCAAGGCTACGACGCGATTGTGCTGAACGCCGCCTCACCGACGGCGCTGAACGGGGCGGTCAAGGAGGCCTGCGATGCCGGCATTACCGTCGTCTCCTTCGACGGCATCGTGACGGAACCCTGCGCCTGGCGCATCGCCGTCGATTTCAAGGAAATGGGCCGCAGTCAGGTCGAGTATCTTTCGAACAAACTTCCGGACGGCGGCAATCTGCTCGAGATCCGCGGCCTTGCCGGCGTATTCGTCGACGACGAGATCTCGGCCGGCATCCATGAGGGCGTCAAGCAGTTCCCGCAGTTCAAGATCGCCGGCTCCGTGCACGGAGACTGGGCGCAGGACGTTGCGCAGAAGGCCGTTGCCGGCATCCTGCCGAGCTTGCCTGAAATTGCCGGCGTGGTGACGCAGGGCGGAGATGGTTACGGTGCCGCGCAGGCGATCGCCGCGACCGACCGGAAGATGCCGATCATCGTGATGGGCAATCGCGAGGATGAACTGAAGTGGTGGAAGGAGCAGAAGGATGCGAACGGCTATGAAACCATGTCGGTCTCGATCGCGCCCGGCGTCTCCACCCTTGCCTTCTGGGTCGCCCAGCAAATCCTAGACGGCAAGGAGGTCAAGAAGGACCTAGTCGTTCCCTTCCTGCGCATAGATCAGGACAATCTCGAAGCGAACCTCGCCAATACCCAGGCCGGTGGCGTCGCCAATGTGGAGTACACGCAGGAAGACGCGATCAAGGTCATCGAGTCGGCAAAGTAAATCTCCCGGGGACTGCCGCGCGGCCGTAGATGACCGCGCGGTAGTCTTGTTGAGCAGATGATGGCGAGCAGTATGGACGACGTAGCGAAGGCGATCATTGCGGTCGACGGCGCCAAAGTAAGCTTCGGCGCAGTCAAGGCGCTCGACGGCGTCACGCTTCGTGTCATGCCCGGCGAATGCGTTGGGCTCGTCGGACATAACGGGGCCGGCAAGTCCACGATCGTCAGCGTGATCAATGGCGGCCTTACGCCACACCAGGGAACCGTCACGAGTGACGGCGAGCGGCAGGAACGCTACGGCATCAATGCCGCCCGCGACCGGGGCGTGCGTTGCGTCTTTCAGGAGCTGTCCCTCTGCCCCAACCTCTCCATCGTCGAGAACACCCGTCTTGTACATCGCGCTCTCGGCGGTTTCGGCTGGCGTTCGCGGGCTGCGAAGATCATCGAGAAGAGCCTCGACGCCGTCTTCCCCGGCCATGGCATCGACAGCGGCCGGACCGTGGGAGATCTTTCGATCGCCGAACGGCAGATGGTCGAAATCGCTCTAGCCTTTTCCGATGCCGGCACTCCCCCGCGGCTGGTGATCCTGGACGAACCGACATCGTCGCTCGATGCAAGCCTCGCCCGTCAGATGCTCGACCATGTCCGCCGCTTCATCGCCGGTGGCGGATCCGTCATCTTCATCTCGCATATCCTGCACGAGATCCTCGAAACCGCCGACCGTATCGTCGTCATGAAGGACGGCCGCGTCGTCGCCGAACGTCCGGCGCACCGCTTCGACCATCACGGCCTCGTGGAGGCAATGGGGAGCGTCACGAAGGCGGAAACCCGACAGCGTCCGGTGCGCGACCAATCCGCGGCGCCGGTCGTTCTGTCCCATCCGGCAGCGGGTATTCCCTTCACGGCGCGCACTGGCGAGATCATCGGCCTCGCTGGCCTGGCTGGCCACGGACAGACCGAGCTCCTCCTCGCGCTGCATGCCGCCCGGTCCGGCAACTGGCTGCCGCAGCGCAATCCGCTCGTCACCTTCGTCGCCGGCGACCGCCGCCTCAACGGGGTTTTCGAATTGTGGAGCATCCTGCGAAACTTCTCCATCGCCTCGCTCAGTGACATGTCCCGCCGCGGCCTCGTCCTCGAGGCCGGCGAAAAGACGAGAGGAACGACCTGGAAAGAACGGATCGAAATCCGCACGCCCGATTTGGACAAACCCATCCTGTCGCTTTCCGGCGGCAACCAGCAGAAGGTGCTCTTCGCCCGCGCACTCGCCACGCGCGCATCGATCGTCCTGATGGACGATCCGATGCGCGGCGTGGACGTCGGTACCAAGCAGGAAGTCTACGCGATCATCCGCGAGGAGGCGGCGCGCGGCCGCACCTTCATCTGGTATTCGACGGAAATGGACGAGGTTTGCCTCTGCGACCGGGTCTATGTGTTCCGCGAGGGCCGCATCACGGCCGAACTCGGCGGCGATGCCGTCAACGAGACGAATATTATCTCCGCCTCCTTCGAGGGAGCCGCATGACGTTTCGCCTGTCCTCCGAGGCCATTCGCCTTGTCATTCCCGCTCTATCGCTGTCGCTGCTGCTGGCTGCTGTGTTCTGGCTTCAACCACGCGCCATGAGCTATATCGGCCTAAACCTGCTGTTCAACCTGGCCGTGCCGATCGCGCTCGCGACGATCGCGCAAATGTTCGTGATGGCGGTAAACGATCTCGATCTCTCGATGGGCGCCTTCGTGAGCTTCGTCGCCTGCGTGGCCGCGACGTTCCTGCGGGACGCGCCGGCAATAGGCATCCTGATCCTCGCCGGCGCGGTCGCAGCCTATGCGGCGATCGGCGTCGTCATCCATTTACGAAACCTGCCGTCCATCGTCGTCACCCTCGGCATGAGCTTCGTCTGGGGCGGACTTGCGGTGCTGTTGCTGCCGGCGCCGGGGGGGCAGGCGCCCGACTGGGTGCGGTGGCTGATGACCGTCAAGCCGCCCCTGGCCCCGATGGCGATCGTCGCCAGCATCATCATCGCCGTCATTGCGCATTTCATCGTCAAGCGGTCCTCGCTCGGCGTTCTGATCCGTGGCGTCGGCGGCAACCAGCGCTCGGTGGAGCGCGCCGGCTGGTCTATCGTCGCGGCACGCGCGACCGCCTATGCCCTCGCTGGCCTCTTTGCGGTGCTGGCAGGCATCGCCCTCGTCGGCTTGACCACCTCGGCCGATGCCAACATCGCGCTGCGCTACACGCTGCTGTCGATCGCCGGCGTCATCCTCGGGGGCGGCGAATTCATCGGCGGCCGCGTCTCTCCCGTCGGCGCCGTCATCGGGGCGCTGACGCTGACGCTTGCCGGCTCGTTCCTCTCCTTCCTGCGCATCTCCCCGGACTGGCAGATTGGCGCCCAGGGCGCGATTCTGATCATCGTGCTCGCGCTCCGCCTGATGCTGAACCGCTTCGAGAAGCGGGAGAAACGCCGATGAACGCGCTCGTCCGCCAGTTCGGCAAACCCTGGGTCTGGTCGTGGCTTGCTGCCTTCGTCGTCTGGTTCCTGACGATCATGGTGACGGGCGGCGCCGGCACGCTCGGACTGTCGCAGGCAGCGCTCACCTTTGCGGCCTTCTCGGTGATCGTCGGCATCGGGCAGATGTTCGTCATCACCCTCGGCCCCGGAAACATCGATCTCTCGGTTCCCGCCACCATGACGCTCGCCGGCACGGTGGCACTGAAGTTGATGAATGTCGAAAACGGCATGATCCTGCCCGGCCTTCTCCTTGCCGTTTTCATTGGTCTTGGCGTCGGTCTTTGCAACTACACGCTTATCAAGGCGCTGCGCATCCCGCCGATTATCGCAACGCTCTCCATGAGCTTCATCGTCCAGTCTGGCGCGATCTGGACGAACCGCGGTCTTCGGATCAAGCCCCCGAGCGTGCTTGCGGAATTCACCACCACGAGCACGCTCGGCGTGCCGAACGTGGCAATCGTCGCTTTCCTGATCTCCGTCCTCGCCTGGATCCTGCTTGAGAAGACGATCTACGGCCGTTGGATCTCGGCGATCGGACAGAGCATGCCGGCCGCGCGCATGGCAGGCATACCGGTCGACGGAACGCGCTTCGTCACCTACCTGTTCTGCGCCGTGCTCGCTTCGATCAGCGGCTATCTGCTTGCTTGCTTCTCCGGCGGCGCGGCGCTCAACATGGGCGCGGAATATCTTCTGATGTCGATTGCCGTCGTCGTGATCGGCGGCACAGCGGTCGCCGGCGGCGATTCCAACGTGCCCGGCATATGGGGCGCGTCGCTCTTCATGTTCCTCGTTGTCTCCATGCTCAACACCTATGGGCTCGGCGCAGGCATTCGCCTCATCATGACCGGCCTCATCATCATCAGCGTCATCATGCTCGCCGGCGGTCGCCGGGGCATGCGATAAACGGAAAGACTGTCATGGCCGAGGCCTCCATCTACGAAATCCACGACCCGCGCTTCCGGCAGATGATCGTGACCAGCGCCGGTCTCGACGAGCTCCATTCCGGCTGCCGCTGGGCGGAAGGTCCCGTCTGGTTCAACGATGCGAACCAACTCCTGTGGAGCGACATTCCCAATCAGCGCATTCTGCGATGGACGCCGGAGGGCGGCGTTTCCGTCTATCGTGAGCCGTCCAATTTTACCAACGGCCATACACGCGACAGGCAGGGACGGCTCATCTCCTGCGAGCACGGCACGCGCCGCGTCACGCGCACCGAGGTGGACGGCTCGATTACCGTGCTCGCCGATCGTTTCGAAGGCAGGCGGCTCAATTCACCGAACGATGTCGTGGTCAAGTCGGACGGCACGATCTGGTTCACCGATCCCACCTACGGCATCATGTCCGACTACGAAGGCTATCGCGCAGACCCGGAGCAGCCGACGCGCAACGTCTACCGGCTCGATCCGGAGACCGGCGAGCTTTCGGCGGTCGTGACGGACTTCATCCAGCCGAACGGCCTCGCCTTCTCGCCCGACGAAAAGACCCTCTACGTGGCGGATTCATCGGCAAGTCACGATGACCGCCTCCCTCGGCACATACGCGCCTTCGACTTGACCAACGGCGGACGGCTCGCGAACGGACGCGTCTTCTGCGTCATCGACAAAGGAATTCCGGACGGCATCCGGACGGACGCGAACGGAAACGTATGGTCGAGCGCCGGAGATGGAGTGCACTGTTTCGATCCTGCCGGCAAGCTGATCGGCAAGATCCTGGTTCCGCAGACGGTCGCCAATCTCACATTCGGCGGACCAAGGCGCAACCGCCTGTTCATTGCGGCAAGCCGCTCGCTTTATTCACTTTATGTCGCCGTGGCGGGTTCCCAGGTGCCTTAGAGCGATACCCGGTAACGGTTTTCCTCGAGAATTTCGGCCGACTATCGGTGCCGCCTGCGGCCGCCGCGAAGATGCGAACCTGTGATACTCAACCAATCGGTTGACATTATTCCGTTTCAGCAATACTAAACCATATGGTTGACGAAAAGCTGACTCTGACGTTCGCTGCCCTTGCGGATCCCACACGGAGGGGAATGCTTGCCGCCTTGGCATCTGGCGAGAAGCCTATTAGCGAACTCGCCCGGCCCTACCAGATGACGCTCGCCGGCGCCGCAAAACATGTCGCGATCTTGACGCGGGCCGGCCTCGTCGAACGGCGCAAGGTTGGCCGCCAGAATATGTGCCGGCTAAACGCCGGAAATCTGAAAGAGGCGAACGACTGGCTCGCCCAGTGGGAGCGGTTCTGGAACGTTCGCCTGGACGCGCTTGAACAGGCCCTGAAGGAGGAGCAGAATCAATGACTGCAGACAAGATCTCGCCCGACATGCTTCGCTTTGAGCGAGTCCTGGCGGCACCTGCCGCTACCGTTTGGCAGTACCTCGTTGATCCAGACCTGCGCGCGCGCTGGTTCATGTCGGGTCCAACGGACCTGCAGGTTGGCGGCGCCTTCGGGCTGACGATGGATCACGACCGTCTCTCGGACGAGGTCGTTCCTACGCCGGACCGGTACAAGCCATATGTTGGCCATCGTTGGCAGGAACGCATTATTCGCTATGAACCACCTCGTCTCCTGGCCTTCACATGGGAGGAGGGCAAGGCGGGGGAAGTCACGTTCGAGCTGACCGAGATAGACAGCGGAACAACGCGCCTAGTCCTGACCCACACCGGCCTTCGTGGCTCTAAGGACGCGCTCGACTTCGGTGGCGGCTGGCACGCGCATCTTGCAGTTCTTGAGAAACGGCTCGCTGGAAAAAGCATCCCTGATTTTTGGGCCCTTCACGCCGAAGCTCAGCGTGAAATGGAAAGGGCGCTCGGTTCTGAGGCGTGACGACTTCCGGCTCTCGCTGAATACCACCGAAAGGAACCGGGCCATGAAGGAACGTTTCACATATTCCACCTACATCCGCTGCAGCCCCGACGTTCTTTGGCAAGCCCTTACTGCCAGGGAGGTTACCAGGCAGTATTGGGCGGGCACTTGGCAAGAAAGCGACTGGTCGCGGGGCTCTCCTTGGCGGCTGGTTGCTCCGGATGGGCGGACAGCAGATTCGGGAGAGGTCCTTGAGGCGGATCGGCCGAACAAGCTTGTGATTTCCTGGCGCGACGAACTTCATGAGGAGCTCCGCCAGGAGGGGCATTCCAAGGTTAGCTACGTCCTCGAAGAGATCGGCACGTCGGTAAAGCTGACGGTCATCCAAGAATCCGAAGTGGAAAACTCCGTTGCTATCGCTGCTATGTCAAAGGGATGGCCTCATCTCTTCGCCAGCGTCAAATCCCTTCTTGAGACGGGCTACCCGCTGGAAGAGACAAGGGCGTGGCCCGTAGACCTTTGATCGCGGATCACCATGTCGGCTGGCCCGCAACTGCCTGAGCTATCTCGGTCGACGACCAGAAGGCGATTTGGCGGTCAGAGAAGGAAAATTATGTTTACATGTCTGGCTCAAGCCTGTTTTTCCGCCGCGCTGACGTCGGTCGAATGAGACTGTATCTGTGCAGCGTCGAGCGCGATCCTCACGCCGGTCAGAAATGATTGCTCGTCGGCGAGCTCTGGCGTGTATTGGCGAACCGTATAAAGCCCCAAGAGTGCCAGGTAGATGGCTTTTGCAAGTTGTTCCGCCAGTGGGTGCGGCGCACCAAGAAGTTTGAACTCCTCCGTGAGGTGTTTTGTGCGCATCGCGTCCACCTCCCGCACTGCCGCCCTCGGCAAGGGGTCCCGTGCCGCCCACGCCCGAAGCGCGCACTCTGTTTTCGCGACGTCCAAAGCACCAGACGTCGATACGACGGCGAGTTCTGCCAACGCCTCCAAGCGTTCACGCGGTGTATCGAAGTGACTTGTCTGTTCGATTAGATTGGCGGTGAAGTCACGCTTCCAAAACTCTATGATCGCCTGGAGAAGCTCATCTCTATTCTTGAAGCGCCAGTAGAACGGGCCTTTGCTCACGCCAAGAATCACGGCCAAACGCTCCACCCTGACCGCCTCAATCCCTCCGGCTGTCAGAGCAGATAATCCGGCTCCGACCCAATCGGCCTTTGTTGGACCATCTCGTCTATCTGCCATTCGACCCGCCTCACGCTTCGTCCCGTCTGCCGAAGCTAGGGCACTTCCAGGAAAGAGTGTAACGACTTTCCGTCCGGAAGTGCGTCGTTTCAAAGGCTTGGAGCGCCGGCTCCGCTTTCCGCCGGCCGGGCGGCCGCCCAAAATAGGATGAGGCCTACCGGGCCGAAGATCGCCCATTGAATAAGGCCCCATGGGTTCCCGAACCAGACAAAGGTGAAGAACAGGCAGATACCCGAGACCACCAGGAAATGGCCTCCGATTATCCAGGCTACCGGCCAGCGCCAGTCGCTACGGAATGCCGCCACCAACGTGGCCACGGCACCGCCCGCTATCAGCGCCGCCATCTGGTACCACAAGATGTCGAGCACACCGGCCGAGGCGGGTGGCAGATTGGCCGAGTAGACGGGGTACATCACCTCGGGCGTCCCGCCAATGATGTGGTAAATGGCGGCAACTGCATTGAGGGCGGATGCCATGAGAAGTGCATTACGGCCGGCGCGTCCATCTTGAAGGCGATTGACTCCTGCATCCGTTCTCATGGTGCTGATCCATGTTCAGTATACGGTGGCGTATACTATGCCGCCGCGGCCACGTCAATACGGCAGCGTATAGAAGAGATTTGGCGGCGACCGCAGCGCTGGAATTGCAGGGCGAGATCAGTAACCGCCGACGATCGGAAGAATCTCGCCGGTGATGTAGCTCGACATTTGCGGCGAGGCGAGAAAGACGTAGGCCGGAGCAATTTCCTCTGGCTGCGCCGCACGCTTCATCGGCGTTTGGGAGCCGAACTTCTCCACATCTTCAGCCTCTTTGTCCGATGGATTGAGAGGCGTCCAGACCGGGCCGGGCGCGACGGCGTTCACGCGGATCCCTTTGGGCACGAGATGTCCCGAAAGAGCGCGGGTGAAGGCATGAATTCCCCCCTTGGTCATGGAGTAGTCCAGCAGCTCCTTCGAGCCGGTAAGGCCCGTGACGGACCCGGTGTTGATGATTGCCGAGCCGTTCTTCAAATGCGGAATAGCGGCCTTTGCCATGTAGAAGTAGCCGTAGAGATTCGTCTTCAGCGTTTCGTCGAAGTGCTCGTCGGTCAGGTCCTCGATGTCACGCGTGTGGACCTGGAAGGCGGCGTTGTTGACGAGGATGTCGAGGCGTCCAAGCTGCATAACCGTTTTTTCCACTGCCTTTCGGCAGAAGCTCGCATGCTTGACGTCGCCTTTGATCACAAGGCACTTTTGTCCTTCCCTTTCAACAGCAGCCTTTGTGTCGTCTGCGTCCTGAGATTCGTCGAGATGCACGATGGCGACGTCCGCCCCTTCACGGGCAAAGAGGACCGCCACCGACCGACCGATGCCGGAGTCACCCCCCGTGATCAGCGCCACCTTGTCCTTCAGCTTGTCTGAACCCTTGTAAAACGGGGCATCATACATTGGCGCAACCGGAAGATCAGCCTCTGAGCCCGGCTTGTCCTGATGCACCTTCGGAAATGGCGGCTCCGGATAACGGCGAGCGCCCGCCTGCATGGCTCCTGAGGCCTTCGGTTTTTCCTTCTTGTCGGCCTCTTCAACCTGCTTCTGGATGTCGCGCTGTTTCTGCCCGGTTTCGGATTTCATTGATGCCTCCTTCGATTGAGGAGGTTAAACGCCGCCGAGGCCAAAAGGTTTGGGCGAGACAGCATCCCCGCCCTTCTTAAATCATCGTGACCTAATGAGAGGCCAATGTGCTCTCATCGATCTGTGCGCTGGCATATACCCGCCGGGCGACGATCGCGAGAAGAAGGAGCGTCACCGTTGCGACGACGCAACATATGGAGAAACCAAGTGAGAAGCCGCTTTTCGCCGTCTCCAGCCAGACGGCTGACGTTGAACCCGGCATCGACCGAGCTGTCTCGACTGCGCCGGCAAGGGTAGCAGAAACGGCCTCGGCTTGCACGGGATCGAGGCCGCTCAGGTCGGCGCGGTTCATCGCCATACGATAGACCAGGGTCGCCAAGCTGCCGAGCACCGCGATTCCCAGTGCGCCTCCAAATTCTGCGCTCGTTTCCGATATGGCCGAAGCCGAGCCTGCCCGTTCGGGCGGTGCAGTTCCCACGATCAAGCCGGTCGTGGTGAGGACGACAGGAACGAAGCCGAAACCGATGATCATGCTGGAGCCAAGGATCCCGATCAAGCTCTCGGCGTAGGCGGCGACAGCCATGGCGGCAGCTCCCGCCGCATTGATCAAAAGCCCGCCGAGCACGGTTCTGACGGGTCCGAAGCGGTTGGTGAAACGGTAGGCCTGAAAAGACATGACTGCGAAGACGAAGGCCGATGGCGCGGACCAGAGCGCAGCCTTCAATGGCGACAGACCGAGCACAAGCTGCAGGAAGAGATTCTGAAACAGGAAGACGCCGAAGACGAAGAAGACACCGGCGAGGTTTACCATCAGCGAGGCCGTGAAGGCTGGCACCCGGAAGAGCGCGAGGTCGACCAATGGGTCGCTGAGGCGTCGCTGGCGCCTCACAAACAGGAGGCCGACCAGAAGCCCCAGTCCGATATAGCCGACCTGGGCAAGCTGGAAACCGTCGGCAGCCATATGCTTGAAGCCGTAAATGATCGGCAGAACCGTCGCGAGCGAAAGCACGACACTCAACAGATCCAGTCGGCCGGCATCATTGTTCCTGTATTCCGGCAGCAGAAACGGGGCGACGGCCAGAAGCAAGAGCATGACTGGTATGTTGATCAGAAAAACCGATCCCCAGTGGAAATGCTGTAGCAGAATTCCGCCGATGAGGGGGCCAACGAGGCCGCCCAGCGCAAAGGCCGTGCCCCAGATGCTGATCGCCCTGTTTCGCTCCGCCTCGTTTTTGAAGAGATTGACGATCAGCGACAGAGTGGAGGGCGCGATCGTCGCACCCGCGATGCCAAGCAGAGCCCTTGCCAGAATGAGTTGCTCCGGCGTGTTTGCAAAAGCCGCGAAGGCCGATGCGACGCCGAAAGCAAAAGCGCCCATCAGCAATACCCGTCGCCGCCCGATTCGATCTCCCAGCGTTCCCATGGTCACGAGAAAGCCCGCGACCATGAAGCCATAGATGTCGTTTATCCAGAGCAGTTGCGATGCGGAAGGATCGAGGTCCGCGACGATCGCTGGCACCGCGAGGAACAGCACCGACAGGTCCATCGAATAGATCAGGCATGCGATCGACAGGACGCACAGGCCAACCCACTCACGGCGGCTTGCCTGCTCAGGCGTGTGACTAGTCTCGGCCATGGTCGTCCTCCGGGAAGCCGGCGGAGATTTCCCCGAATCGCAGCCGTTGACAAGTATCAATTTCCAGGACGGGCGGCTTTGATCCAAGGTCGCTGGAATCGAGCGAGATGGCTTGCATTGAGTAACAGGACCTGCCGGCGTTGCGGAGGCACGACTGTGGATCGGCTCCCCGCCGGCATGATTAAGCCAGGCAAGGCATTTGACCTCGAACTGAGTTGGCGGGGTGCCGCGCACCCGCCCTATGGCACCTCTAAAAGCACTTCCTCCTTCCTCGCGAAAGGCGGAGCGAAATCCGGCTTGAGCCTGAAACCCGGCTGCGAGATCTCGTTTAAATGATCCACGACTTTCTCGACCGCCGGCAAAACGGTTTCCAGGCGCGCCGCCGAGACGATGCGCACTCTTGGCAGCAGGAGCCTGCTATCGGCGCGAAGGGCGTCGCTCAGTTCGTCCTTCTTGGGTCGAATCTGCTGCTCGTAGCTGTCTTCAACTCTATCCAATGCTTCGTTCAGCCCCTTCATATATGCCTGCTTGTGCTTTTCGTATTCTTTGTCACTGATCTTGGTACTGGTCAGAACGCTCGCCCAGCTCTCCCAAATGGCGAAGCACTCCGTGTTCCAGAACCGGAGCACATGCCTGTTGTACCACTCACGCTCCAGCTCTGAGAGCCGTAAGTAGCGAACGTCGAACTGGTACTGCGGAGCGTTGCTCGCACCAACCAGACGCGTGAACAGTTGTGACGGTACAACCTTCTTTTGATACGAGTTCCAGATGGTGTGCGTCGTAACAGGCTCTCCAGCCTCAAGGATCGGAATCGAGCTGATCGGCATATCGAGATCGCTGCTGAAACCATTTGCCGTGAGATCCTCGTGGAACTTGAGCGTAGCATCGTTGGGATCCGAGGGGTCGCTCTCGTGAGGCTGCCGCTCCCACGCAGTCCTGATGCTGCTCAATTCATCGTTGTCGGTCACCGAGGCGTACTCGTTATGTTGTACGACCACCCCGAAATTGCCGGTTTGAATCAGCATTCCGACGTGAAGCGGCAGACGCACCCAACGCGCACGAATCGGACCGGCAAGCTCCGCATGTACCCCGTTGATCCGATTCAAGACTGACAACAAAATGTAAGCTGATCTCACAGCATGAACACCGCAGTCCTGAAGCAATCGGCCGATGAGGTTCCGCGGGAACGTATGTGTCAGATAGTTCGGCGGACCTTCAGTCAGATTTAGTCTGGAGTGAGTCGTTACTTGCCCGAAATACACGCTGGCCATGTCGACGGTCGCACGCCAAGCATTGACGCCTGCCTTGCTCTTGTCCACTGCCGTCGGGGCTTGGCGCGTGAACTCAGCGAGTGTCTCTGCGAAGAAGCTATACAAGAACGCGATCAACTCGTCGTTTTCCACGAGCCTGAGCCTCCCGCCATGTCGACCTTTGATCAGCGCGCGGCGAAACAAGTGCGCCTGCGTCAGACGCTGGTTCGGATCCCATGTGTGTCCGTAAGTAACCAGGAAGTAAGCAAGTTGACGATCCCTCGACACCTGGATGCTGCCGATCCTTTCGCCTCGGACGTACGGCTCCTCCCTATCTTCACGGTCCAGTGAATTGAAGATCACGCTGCGAGAGTCGTGCGGTGGAAACGCGTCCAGGAAGCGGTGGGGCCTTGCGCCGCTACGTCCATAGCGGAATTCGGCCACGCGTATCATCTTGTTGAGAATCATGGTGCGGCGGTTGTTCTGAACCTTCTGCTCATCAAGCACTGTCTTGATTTTCACGTCGTTCTGAATGTCCTTTGGACTGAGAAGAATCCACAGCGACAGTTGAAGATCTTGCAACTTGCGCAGCCCGGCCGCGTCATTGCTGTCTCTCTCCAGTTTCACCACTGCGAGTTCGAGCATCTGCTGGAAAAGTATCTGCAAGATGCGATAGAACTGCTCTATCGTCTCCAGCAGTTGCTCAGGGAGAATCCTCTCGTAGAGGGTGGGGCCTTCTGGCGGCGCACCCATCCTGGCCGCCGGGGGCAAGTCTACCTTGGCGAAGTGTCGCATCGCACCGTCGAGGCCGTTCAAACTTCGCTGCCACTCCTTCTCGCGATTCTGTTCAGTCAAGAGCCCCACTGATCGAGGCTGCTCCTTCACGATCGTGACGATGCCGTTCCAGTTATCCGCGACTCGCTCGTTCTTAGTGCCAAACCGGGTTTGGGGCCAATTGATGAGGAGATCGAACTCTTCGAACCATCCACTCAGGAGGATGCGGGCCATTACCGCGTGAAAAAGCTCGTAAGAGATCGCATGTAGAGGATCCTCGACACCGGACAGATTGACGAGCTCCCGCGTTAATCGCGCGACAGCCGACTTGTCGTCGGCCTCGACGGCTTCGCACAGCTTTTTAAGGACGACGAGATCGCCCACGTTCGGAGGATTTCTCGCAATCGCGTCGTCCACCTCCCTGTAGAAAGTGATGGCGCTCGAGCCCTTCACCATAATCGCGCCTTCCGCACACTGCAGTCGTTGCCTTGAACTCTAGACCTTGGGCTTCCAGTTCCACTCAGTCGGCGAAACGCGTTCCCATTCGGGCAGTGTGTGACCCTTGCGCACCAGGACGGCAGTCGTCGGCAGCCGCGTTTCCCATGGATCGCCGACCGGCACTTCGCCGAGGTTGCCTCCCGTGCGCTCTTTGATTTCATCGACAATCGGCTTGTAGAGAGGATGATCGATCGTCGGCTCGCCCTCATCGTCCCACACGTCGCCCTTTTGCATGAAATAGGAAACAGCCGCTTCGAACCCGACTCGCACCGGCACGACGACGCGCGCATAGCCT
The DNA here is from genome assembly GCF_042436655.1 of Sinorhizobium sp. P24N7. Classification (NCBI taxonomy): domain Bacteria; kingdom Pseudomonadati; phylum Pseudomonadota; class Alphaproteobacteria; order Hyphomicrobiales; family Rhizobiaceae; genus Sinorhizobium; species Sinorhizobium sp. P24N7. Next base: position 189,821 of record NZ_JBHMIW010000003.1, read on the forward strand.
GCCTTCAGGAACTCCTCGAGCTCGGGATCCATGTTCCGTGCGCGGAATCGGTCGGCCCATCCCCCCGGTCGTGCCCAGAAATAGGGGTAGAACACGTATTGGATCTGATCCCACTCGAAGGCGTGTTCAAAGAAGCGAACCATCGCTCCGTCGGCTTTGGCATCCTCGATGTGGAAGAGTGGAGGGTATACCGAGCCGCCAGTGGTGTGCGCGGTGCTCAACAAGCCGGCGTGTTCGTTGCGGATAAACGCGAGGCAATGCTTCTTCAACTCCGTCCGGATAATTCGTTCGTTGACGGACGGGGGATTCCCGAACTCGAATGCGAGGCCCTTTTCCGCTTCATTCTTCTGTTTCAGTGTCTCGACTTCTTGCTGATACCCAAGCAAGACATTGGAGTACGCCTCGGCGATCATGTCGTAGGTCGACGTGGCCCATTCGCGCAGCGCCTCAGACTTGCGCTGGAAGGTGACTTTGGTGTGCACGCTGTAGTTCGCGGTCTCGTGCGCGAAAATGTGGATGTATAGCTTGTCGTCGTCGGCGTAAATTCCGCCGTCGCTCGGGAACAGCGTTACCCGGTTGGCGTTGGGCCGATAGAAGCGAAGGTCGCCTTCTTCAACATCGATCCGCTCGCCTTGTGCAGCCGGACGCCAGTAATCGTGCTCGTTGCCGACACTGAGCGAGAAGTGAGGGTCCTCGTCCGTGACCCCCATTACCGTCGTCAACGCCCAGACGGGCCGGTAGCCCTTTGGAATCTGGACCTCGATTTGATTGCGGCTGCGAGGCTGATCCTCCTCTGAGTCGTTGCCCATGCCTTGGGTGACGCTCGCACTCCTCACGAGAAAAATCGGCGGTGGCGCCTTGAGTCCCCTTGTGCCGTAACGGGCGCCAAGGCGCAGATAGTTGCCCTCATCGATGTGGCTCGCGTCCGGTGCTTCGACCTCCAATCTGATCGGCGGAATCGGCAACTCCGGATCTGGCTGCGGCATCTGCTCGAGGTGCCACAGGTACGACGCAGGCTCTGGAATCATGAAGTCGAACATCTGGCGCAGGCCATAGTTGAACACCTGCGACTCATAGATCTTGTCGACGAACTGATAGATGCCGGCACTATGCTCGCCGCTCTCATTGGTGAGGCGATGCTCGTTGACTTCTTCGACCTCGCGCAGGATGGTGAGTCGCCGTTCTTCGCGAACGCGCTCGACAATGCGTTCCTTGGAGCGCTCGACGACGTCTTTGGCATAGGTGACGGAATTCTTAAGGCCATTTTCCTCGCTGGTCTGATTACTGACATCGAGCTTGCTTTCGAACTCGACCGTCGGGCCGTACTTGCCGGAGAGTGAGAGCCCGAAGCCGACCTTCTGATCGGCCTTCTGTGTCCGCGTGGTTTCACGATTGAGCTCGAAGCGCTCGGTGGTCTGCAGCTCCGTCTCTTTTTCGTGCTCCTGTTCCTTGAGGGCGCTGATCACCTCTTCGGTTCGGTTGAGCTGGCGGTGCGTACGGAGCTTGGATTCCCCGTTGAGAACGTTTTCGATGTGCGCGATTTCGCCGGCTTCGTAGCGTTTGATTTGCTGCTTCACCACCAGCAGATCGGCTACACCGACCGCGCGCAGTTCGGCAGGACCGGGACTCGGGGCAGGCGGATGCCCGGGCAGATCCGTCGGTTGAGGCGGCGTCAGAGCGCCATCGATCGCGGCGACAAGCTCGCCGATGTGGGTGCCCGCCGAAGAAAGACCGAGCTTTTCCAGCGTCGACTTCGTCCTCGGAGACAGACGATCGATGGCACTGGCCTGCAACGTGAACAGACCGCGGTCAACCGACAGGTTGAGATCGCGGAGCGGATCGAGCTTTTCGAATTCGCGCTTGGCGCTCACCAGATCTCTGGACTCGCGTACCGGATCGAACGTCGGCAAGCCGATGGGTGGCTTTGGCCGTACGGAGGTCGGCGCAGGCGTGTGGATGGTCGGCGCCGATGTTGTCGGCGACTCGCCGGACTGAGGGCGTCGGAGTCGAGTTTTCGCGGCACGAAGATGCGTGAAGCGAAACAAACTGTTGTCAGCGCTGCTGGCCATCGCACGAACACTCCTTTTTCAAGCGAGTTCTGCACCTGAGCTGATTGCCTACTTCGAGTAGCCGACAAGACCCGGACTGCACCCGCAATCGCCTTGTGTCCCGCAAGCTATAGTTCGTGGCTACTATGACAGGATGTCAAAGGCCGATCGCCAACGCATACTGGCGTTTGCCCGGGCGCCTGGTCGGTGACATTCCCTTTTCTTAGCATCGCTTCTCGTATCGGCGCTGTTTCCGACGGAACAACGCGCAGCCAGCCGTGCGAGCCTTGCGCACCGCTCCGGCCCTTGAGCGGCAAAGTAACGGTAACGCGCAACTTCGCCGACGCTCGGAGGGCCATCACGTCTACCTCCGCGGGATTTTTCTCCATTTCGTGATGTAGTCACATGTGAAAACGATCAGAACGGCTGCTGACGTTGATCGGAAAGCATTCGCGCTGTAGGTTCGGCACGCGAGCCAAAAGTGCGCGAGCAAGGAGGGACTATCATGCCTACAGGTACTGTTAAATTTTTCAACGACGACAAGGGATTTGGCTTCATCACGCCTGAGGATGGCGGAACGGACGTCTTCGTTCACGTGTCTGCCTTGCAGCACGGCGGTTCGCTGAAAGAGGGTGACAAGGTCAGCTACGAGGTCGGTCAAGATCGCAAGACCGGAAAGTCGAAGGCGGAAAACGTCTCCGTGCTTTGACGGCAGACTTCCGGCAGGTTCAGAGCGCCTCCGTGTTTCATTGAAACGCGGAGGCGCTCTGTCGATGACGCTTCGCCGTGTCCGGGAAACCGCTGCACACTTTTCCTGGAAGTGCTCTAAAGCCGGATCACTCCTTTGACCACGACGATCCCGGCGCCGGAGAGTTCCGGCACGGGAGCAAGCCGGACACGCAGAATGCTCCGGCGGCCCATTTTGGTGCCCTGCTCGATGACCAGTTCGTCGTTCGTAAGGTTTCCCGTGGCGGCAAGATAGGCCGCCAGGGGGCCAGCCGCGGTTCCCGTCGCAGCATCCTCCCAGAGACCAACGGAGGGGTTGAAAAACCGAGCGTAAGCCGTATCCGGCGCATCGGCGTCGAGTGCATAGATATAGCAGCCCTCCGCAGGCGTCTTCTCGAGAACGGCGAGCAATTTGTCGGCCATCGGCCGCGCTCTGTCTACGGTATCCGCATTCAGGACGCGCACCATAAGGTGCGTGGCTCCGGTATCGGCCGGACGTGCAGGCGGGTCGGGCAAAATGTCTCTGGGATCCAGGCCGAGAGCGTCAGCCAGAGGTGCGACGTCATCGAGCGGGTCCGACAGGCTCAAAGGCATCTGGCGCATGCGGCCATGGATGCGACCGCCGACCGACTCGAGCTCGATCGGCAGAACATCTCTGCCGATCTCCTGCTGAAAGGTTCGGGCCGCGGTCAGCGAACCGAGATCGCCATTCTCCCCGAGCCAGAGCCAGGCCCCAAGAGCATTGTGACCCGCACCGAACACCTCTGCACCGCTCGCAGTGAACGATCGCAACTTCCAGTCCGCCCGTGTGCTCCGCATGAGGAATGTGGTCTCGGCTTGATTGAATTCGCGTGCGATCCGTCGCATCTGGTCGTCGGTCAGGTCGTCGGCGTCCTGTACCACGGCCAGCGGATTGCCCGACAGCGGCACATCCGCAAATACATCGATGAGACCTGCGACCAATTCAACCATTTTGTACCCCGACTTGAATGAGCTAAATTTAGTGTAGCGTAGCTTTCATCACTGTAGCTTTTTCTTATTGAAGAATAAAAATCGAAATCCTCAGCTCTAAGATGAACTGGATTCAGCATGCAACGTTTGCGCCTGCCTCCCTTGTCCGCACTTCGCGCCTTTGAAGCCGCCGCGCGCCGCGCCAGCTTCAAGGCCGCAGCCGAAGAGCTTTTGGTCACGCCTACGGCAATCAGCCATCAGGTCAAACAGCTCGAAGCTTATATGGGCCTGCGCGTACTGGACCGGACGCCCAGAGCCGTGACGCTGACGCCGCCGGGTAGGGCGCTTTACGAGGCGACGGCCTCCGGTTTTGGCGAAATCGAACGGGCCGTCGCACGACTGCTGGCAGAATCGGCGCCGACAACAGTCACCCTGACGTCGACGACAGCATTTCTGAGTCACTGGCTGGTGCCGCGAATGGATGCGCTGCGCCAAGCCCTTCCGACGATCGACCTGCGGTTGCACACGTCGAACACGATTGAGGACTTGCGCGCCGGGGGCATCGAGACCGCGATACGTTACGGGCGTGGTCCATTCGCCGGCGCAGCCAGCACGCAACTTTGCAGCGATGCGATGACGCCGGTTTGCAGCCCAGGACTCGGTCTGTCGCAACTTGAGGACCTGCGGCGCGTCACGCTGATCCACATCGACGGGCGAAGTCGCCCGACGTCGAAACCCGACTGGAATCGCTGGTGTGAACAGACCGGCATCGCCGACCTCGATACTAGTGCCGGCCCCCGATTTCCCGATAGCATGCTGGCCGTCCAGGCGGCCATTGCCGGCCAGGGCGTGGTCATCGCCAGTCGAGTCCTTGTCGCCGATGCACTTGCTGCTGGTTTGCTGGAAGCCCCATTCTCGCAAACACTTGCCGGCGACGCCTATCATTTTGCATCCGCCCTGGGGCTGGAACAGCGCAATGACATCGCAGCACTTCGGACGTGGTTTCAGAACTGCTTTTCCGCAGCTCATCCTGAGCCCAGACCGGTTACCGTGAGCCTCGCGGCTCGTCCTTGACCGCTGCCGCGGATCGAGATGAACAAGCTCGAATCAAGTTCCTAGCGACCGCTGACGCCAAGCTGTGCATCGATCGCGCTGCCGTTGCTTTTCGCTGAAAGTGTCACAAGGCCGCCCGAATAACTGTCCTCCGTGCCGACTCGCCATTGCCTCGTCAGGCCCGGCAGCACATATCCGACAAACCCGTCACGTCGGGCGATGACTTCCCCGCCCTGCATCAGCTTCACATCAGACAGCCTCAGCCTCCTGGCCCCATTATTTTCAACCACGAGCATGAGCCAGCCGCGGGAGCGTGCCAGACTCCAATCAACCTCCGACGCCGAAGCTTCCGGAGTGCGGAAAAGGACTGGCAGAACGTGTTGCACGGCCACGCTTTCGGCACCCGACCTACTCCCCTTTGGATCGGGCAACTCGTCGATCAACACCCGGTAGCTCTCCTCCAAGCGTAGCGGCTCCTTGCTGACGCGTACCACACTGACGATGCGGTTGCCGTGCGGCGGCAGCCGTGCTGATGGCGGGCTTGCAACGACATCGTTGGTCGGCTTCAGTTGCTCTACTCCGCCTTCCTTACTCCAACGAAGTACCCGCACCTCGATGTCGACCGGGCGGCTCACCTGGTTTCTAAGATGCAAAACCGCCGCTCGATCCGGTGCAACACGCTCGACCGAGGTCGGAGAAATGACGAGCGAAGCAGCGTTGGCAGTCAGTGTGTACAACAAAAGCAAAACAGCTAGGCCGATGCTTTTCAGCATGGAGCACATGGCGATCTCCTGTCAGGCACTTCCGTGCATCAACGCCGTGGAACTGGCGGCACTTCAACGAGAACTTGGACGGCGAACGGAGAAGTCACGAAGCGCCACTCACCTTCAATATGGGTGGGAAGAGTGCACCACGCCTAGGCTCCAGGGGGACGATACCCAATCGACTTTGCCTTTCCAAGGGCTTCCATCGTATCCTCGACGCTGAGGAGGAGAGTGGTTTCGATAGAGCTGAGCGCGCCTCCTGCGCCGATGGCAAGGGCGACGGCCGCCATCGATACGTTATCGGGCGCCTCCCACAGATTCCAACCGTCATGCTCGCCAAAGGCGTACCAGAACCCATGGAGCTTTCCGCCGACGGATTCGATATACGAACGTGCCGCCTCACGGCGATCTTCCGGGTTTTCGATCATTCGCGCCCACGTCTCGGGCGTGTAGCTGAAGCGCGTGAGATACATGGCCATGTCAGCCTCCTCTGTCACGATAACTCAGTTAACGCCCGGTCCCCGGAGAACGCGAGTCATTTCCAACGTTCGGGATCGGCCTGCGAATAGCTCCAACCTTGCCGCCTTGGATGGCAGCTTGCGTGTCATTGCGGACTGCAGCCATCGACTCGGCCAGTGTGCTGAACATGGATGGTGCCCACTTCGGCGTTTAACGATGATATAATGGGTTGCTCGCTGCCTTAGACTGTGTGGACGGGGATGGCGACACCGGGGTGAACCCATGGAACGACGCGACAAGGAACAGGAGAACCTTTCCCGGCTCGAACGGGTCGCGCAACAGACCGCTGATCCAAAAACCATGCAACAGAAGGCGAAAAGGCCCGAGGAAAAATTTCGCTTCAGCCTTCGCAAAGAAGACGTCTGGTGGACGGTTGGCTTCGCGGCCGCTGCCTTGCTGCTTTTTGGCGTCCAAGTCCTGATCAATTGGCGCCTGGATTGGTTTGACGCGCCCTTACGCCTCCGCGTGATGAATTACGTCAAGGGCGGCCTTCTCATTTTTATTATGCTGACCGTTTCGAACCTCATTGAAGTCTTTCTCATTGGCCGAATTCCCAACCGTGTCTCGCGTTTCAACCTGAAACGTATTTTTCGATTGGTCGTCGTGGTCGCCATCGTCTTCGTGGCGATTTCGGTCTTATTCGTAAACTGGTACGCCGCGGTCGTTTCGCTCGGCCTGATTTCACTCATTCTCGGCTTTGCGCTGCAAATGCCGATCTCCAGTTTCATCGCGTGGATTTATATCCTGGCCAGGGCGCCATATCGCGTTGGCGACCGAATTCGCATCGGCGATGCCCATGGCGATGTCATTGATGTCAGCTATCTCGATACGACGCTGTGGGAATTCGGCGGCGAGTACCTCTGGACCGATCATCCGAGCGGACGCATCATCAAGTTTCCGAACTCCACCGTGTTCGAGACGCCGGTCTTCAACTATTCCTGGCCGCTGTTTCCCTACGTCTGGAACGAAATCAAGTTCCAGCTCGCCTATGAAAGCGATCTGGAGTTCGTGGCGCTGACCATGAGAGAGGTCGTGGAAGAGCAGGTCGGCGACATCATGAGCCAGAAGGTGAAGATCTATAAGCACATCCTCTCGAATACGCCGGTGGACGAACTCGAGGTGAAGGAGCATCCCGTGGTTCATTTTCGCGTCAGCGAAAACACCTGGCTCGAGGCCATCGTGCGTTATCTCGTGCCGCCGAAGGAAGCGGGGCGCACCAAAACACGCCTGATCAAGGAAATGCTGGCGCGAATGAACGCAGAACCCGATCGCGTACTGTTTCCGAAGAGCAATTTGCGGTGAATTTCCCCACGCCGGGTTTGCGACCATCCCCGCCGTGACGACTCGCCGGATGTTTTCGCGCCTTTGTATCCGAGATGTCAGTATTTCGCGGGAACATAAAGCTCCGGAGGCAGGACCTTCCGCTCGTAGTTGGGATTGAAAATGCGCTCCGGCAAGGTGATATCCTCGTGCGGCACATCCTCATAAGGGATTTGCTTCAAGAGATGGTCGATGCAGTTGAGCCGCGCCCGCTTCTTGTCGTTGGCCTCGACGATGTGCCATGGCGCTTCGGGAATGTTGGTACGGGCGAAGGTCTCTTCCTTGGCCTTGGTATAGGCTTCCCAACGCACGCGCGATTGCAGGTCCATCGGCGAGAGCTTCCACTGTTTCAGCGGGTCGTGGATGCGCGTCAGAAAGCGCAGTTGCTGTTCCTCGTCGGTAATCGAGAACCAATATTTGACCAGCCGAACGCCGGAGCGCACCAGCATGCGTTCGAATTCCGGCACGTCGTCGAAGAACTGCTCGACCTCCTCCTCGGTCGCAAAGCCCATGACGCGTTCGACGCCGCAGCGGTTGTACCAGGAGCGGTCGAAGAGGACGATTTCGCCGCCGGCCGGGAGATGTGGCACATAACGCTGGAAATACCATTGAGTCTTCTCGCGATCGGACGGCGCCGGCAGTGCCACCGTTCTCACGATGCGCGGATTGAGTCGCTGGGTGATGCGCTTGATGACGCCGCCCTTTCCAGCCGCGTCGCGTCCCTCGAAGATTACGACGACCTTCTCCTTGTGGTAGACGACCCAGTCCTGCAGCCTGATTAGCTCCGCCTGCAACGCCAGGAGCGCGCGGAAATAGTCCATGCGGGGAAGCGTCGGAGGGTGCGCCTTACGGTAAATCTTGCGTATTTCCTCGGATAAGGCCGGCTCTGAAAGCTCGAGCTCGTAATCCTCGTCGATTGTGTCAGCAAGTTCCGCTTCGAGCCAATCGATGCGTTCTACCTCGTCTTTCGACTTACTCATGTCACGCCTCCGCAGTTCACGCCAACAGCTGATCGCAAGAATGGCTTATTCCATGTCGGAGTGAAGGAAATTTTACATTCCCCAGGACGCATGCCGCCGGCGTAAGCAGGGTCGAGACTCACCGGCGACACAAGAACGTTGTGATGGCAGGTCCCATTTGGGCATACTAACCCGACGATCTCAATGGAGCGGACGAGCAGCGGGCATGAACTGTGAATGCCACTAAACTCCTGCTGATCTTGCCGCTATTGGCGGCTTTCGCATACATCTCGCTTGTCGGCGTGACGTATCTGTCCCAGCGCGCGCTCCTTTACCCCGGTGCAAGCGCAACTTCGGCGCCCGAGCGGGCGAGCTGGGGGCAGAACGTGTACATCCAAACGAGCGATGGAGAAACGCTTCATGGCCTCTATAGCCAGAGCAAGCCCGGCCAGCCGTCGGTGTTGTTCTTCCTCGGAAATGCCGACCGGGTCAGCAATTATGGCTTCTTCGCCCAGGCTCTTGCCGCACGCGGCATCGGCCTGCTCGCGCTTTCCTATCGCGGCTATCCGGGATCATCTGGGACGCCGAACGAGCATGGCTTATTGATTGATGGCATTGCCGCCTTCGACTGGCTTGCGGTACGTTCGGGAAACGAGATCGTCGTGCTCGGTCAGTCGCTGGGAAGCGGTGTGGCCGTCAATACGGCTGGGCAACGGCCGGCAGTCGCGGTCATCCTCGTGTCTGCCTACCTGTCGGTCCTCTCGCTCGCTCAGACCTACTATCCATACTTTCCGGTTGCCCTCCTCACCAAGGATCCCTTCCGCTCAGACCTGAAAATCGCAAAGGTGATGCAACCGAAGCTGTTTATCCACGGCCGGCATGACACCATCATCCCATTGTCTTCGGGCGAAGCTCTGTATCAAATCACTCCCGAGCCCAAACAGATGCTCATCTACGACGCCGGCCATAACGACCTGTGGGACGCCCGCATGGTCGACGACATCATTCTCTTTGTGCAGTTGCAAAAAGGAGGCACCGCAACTCCGCCGCCTCGAAGGGACCGGAACTGACGAGCCGCTAATCCGCGCACGCGATCATGCGCATGTAGAAGGTCAAATCCGAAAACCGATACGTCAACTACTCCACGAAGGACTTCACTCCCACATACAAAGGCGAGCGCGGCAACTGTGGCGCTTCGCTGCCACATATGCTGAACGAATGAATCGGCAGTGCTTGGAAACCCACATCCTGACCGCCAACGTAAAAGGGGCAGGGCCGCACGCAGTTGCCACCACGGCTGAAGGATACATCCCCTTCTGGGCCGCTTGAGATCGCCGCATTCACGCGCTCACGTCCGCGGTGCAAGGTTCGTGCCAATACATCATGCGACTTTTTTGAGCACAGAACGGGAACTTTTCTGCGATCGGTCGCACTCCTCGATCGAGGGGAGCAAGCCGCAGGCAATGCTCCCGCTGGACGTCGAGTCAATTGCACCTGCTGGGGTTACGCCTTGCGTCCTGCGGCGGTGCGGAAAAATCGTTCCTTGGCCTTTTCCCGGACGGTCTGAACCAGCACATAGAGCACGGGGATCAAAAGAAGCCCGACAAAGGTGCCGACGAGTAGTCCGCCGAACACGGTCATGCCAATGGCGCGGCGGCTGGCGGCGCCTGCCCCGGTTGCGATCACGAGGGGGATGACGCCGAGGATGGATGCCATTGCGGTCATCAGTACCGGGCGAAAACGTTGGGCTGTCCCCGCCGCTGCGGCCTGAGGTGTCGCCATCCCTTCATCGCGCCGTTCCTTGGCGAACTCTACGATGAGGATCGCGTTCTTCGCGGCGAGTCCGATAAGTAGAACCAGTCCGATTTGGGCGTATATGTTGATGTCGATCGAGGCGAGCATCAGACCCACGAGAGCGCCGAGCACGGCGACAGCGACGGACAGCATCACCGCAACAGGAACACTCCAGCTTTCGTATTGCCCGACGAGAAAGAGATAGGTGAAGATAATACCCATGAGGAGAATGACGGCCGTCTGGTTTCCAGCCTGCTGCTCCTGCAAAGCAAGTCCCGTCCACTCGAACCCGAATCCTTCCGGCAGGTTCTGCTCCGCAAGCGACTCCATAATAGAGAGGGCTTCGCCGGTGCTTGTCCCTGTTGCGGCCTGACCGTTGATCGACGCCGAGGGGAACAGATTATAGCGGCTGATCGCGTTCGGACCGTATGTGGTTGAGATGGACAGGAGAGCCTGCAGCGGCACCAGTTCTCCGTTTCGGCTGCGCACCCTGAGCCGCTGAATATCCTCAACCCGGCTGCGGAACTGCGGCTCGTCCTGGATCCGCACCTGGTACACCCGCGAGAAGATGTTGAAATCATCGACATAGGACGATCCGAGATGGGACTGCATGGCGCCGAAGATGGTCGCCGTCGAAACGCCGAGCAGTTCCGCTCGGCGACGGTCCACGTCTAGGAAGACCTGCGGCACGTCGGCCGTGAAGGTGCTGAAGACGCTGGCAAGGCCGGGGTCCTGGTTAGCCTTGACGATCAGGCCGCGCATGACCTCTGCAAGCTCCTGCTGGCTCTGGCCAGCGCGCGCCTGCAGCCTCAGATCGAATCCGCCGGTTGCGCCAAGACCCGGAATGGCCGGAGGATTGAACGGTACGACCGAGGCGGTGGGAATCCGGCCGAATTCGGCGCGCAAATGGTCCATGATCCCGTCGATGCTTTCGCCTGCGCTCCGGCGTTGTTCCCAGGGAATGAGCGCGGCGATCACCATTCCAGCGTTCGAGCCGCCGCCGCCCACCATGCTGTTGCCGGCGATGCCGACAGAATTCGCAACGCCGGGTGTCCGTCGCAAAATACCGGCAACGGTGTCCAGCGTCTGCTGGGTCCGTTCAAGCGAAGCGGCATTTGGCAGTTGCACGTTGATGAAGAGGTATCCTTGGTCCTCCGCCGGCACGAACCCGGTCGGAAGCGCTCGGTACAAGCCATATACTCCGCCGCAGATCGCCAGAAGAATAACCGAAGCGATCACCAGCCGGCGTGACATGCGGTCAAGCATGTCGAGATACCATTTCCGGGAGACGTCGAGGCCCCGGTTGAACGTGCCGAATATCCCGCTCCGCCTCTCGCGGGGCCGCTGGAGCATGAGAACGCACAGGGCCGGACTGAGCGTCAGCGCGTTGACGGTCGAGAAGGTGATCGTGACGAGGATCGTCACCGCGAACTGGCGGTAGAGCTGACCAGTGATCCCCGGCACGAAGGCGATCGGAACGAACAGCGCAGCAAGGACCAGGGTGGTCGCCACGATCGGACCCGTCACCTGAGCCATCGTGCGTCGGGCCGCGTCGCGTACACCGAGCCTCTCATCGCTCATCAAACGCAGCACGTTCTCCACGACAATGATCGCGTCGTCGACAACGAGGCTGATCGCGAGGATGATGGCGAAGAGGGTGATGGTGTTCGCCGAATAGCCGAGCAGGTAAAGCACCGCAAACCCGCCAATCAGCGACACCGGGATCGTCAGTGTCGGTATAACGGTCGCCCGCCAGTCCTGCAAAAAGAAGTAGGTGACCGCGACCACCAGGGCAAAGGTGATCGCAAGCGTGATAGCGATCTCCTTGATCGTTTCGGTGATGAAAGCAGTTGTGTCGAAGACGATCGCATAGGCCATGTCCTCGGGAAACTGCCTCGAAAGCCGATCGAGTTCGGAGAGCACTGCCCGCGACACGGCAAGCGCATTGGCGTCGGCGCTCTGGTACACGACGACCGTCGCGCTCGCTTGACCGTTGAAAGTTGACGCCGTGTCGTAGGATTGCGCGCCGAGTTCCACGCGCGCGACATCGCGGAGGCGGACTAAGGCACCGTCCGTATTGGTGCGAACGATGATATTCGAAAAGTCCTCCTCCGTGGCGAGACGCCCCTGGGCCATGATTGTGAGCTGCAACTGTTGGCCCGATGTTGCGGGCGGAGACCCCAATTGGCCGGCAGAGGCCTGCGCATTCTGGGCCTGGATGGCGCTCGTCAGATCCGCGGCGGTGAGGCCTAGGGCCTGCATCCGGTCCGGGTTCATCCAGATACGCATGCTGTAGGACGGACCAAAGATACCGGCCTCCCCGACGCCGGCCACGCGGGCGATCGCATCACGGATATTGTTGGCGGCATAGTTGCTGATGAATATCTCGTCGCGCGTTCCCTCGGGGGAATAGATCGCAACGCCCATCAACATGCTGGACGAGCGCGCTCTCACGGAGACCCCCGTCTGGGTCACGGAAGCGGGAAGCCGGGGCGTCGCGAGCGCGACACGGTTCTGCACGTTCACTTGCGCCAGTGCCGGATCGGTACCGACGGCGAAGGTCACAGTCAGCGAGTAGGTCCCGTTGTTGGTGCTTGAGGACGACATGTAAAGCATGTCCTCGACCCCGTTAACCTGGTCCTCGATCGGGGCTCCGACGCTCTCCTCCAAGACGCTCGCATTGGCCCCTGGATAACTGGCGGTGACCTGCACCTCGGGCGGCGTGATCTGCGGGAACTGCGCAATCGGAATCTGGAAGAGTGCGAGCGCACCCGCGATCGCCATCACGACGGCGATAACCATGGCAAGACGCGGGCGGCCGATAAAGTGCGTCGACAGGTTCATTGGCTCGATGATCCTGGCGCCGGCGCGGCAGTATCCGTTGCCGCGTCGCCGGCCGCTACGCTCTGCGCCTCGACGACTGCTCCCGGGGAGACGCGCTGGAGGCCCTCGACGATCAGTTTCTCACCGCCCTGCAGGCCCTCCTCGACCACCCAATTCTGCCCGACCTGCACGGAGGCGCGAATGCGTCGCACGGCGGCACGGCTCTCGCCGTCGACGACCATCACGAAGCGGCCCTCGCGGTCCTGCTCCACGGACCCGACCGGCACCACCGGACGTTCTTCTCGCTCCGCCGGCTCGACAATCACCGTGACGAATTGCCCCGGCATGAGGAGCGATTGCGCATTGGCGAACAGAGCTCGGATCGGAAGCGTGCCGGTCTGCACGTCGATCTCGTTTTCGAAGAATTCGAGCTTCCCTGATTGCTGGTAAGGCTCACCATTCGACAGGCGCAGCTTGAGGGCATAGCCTTTTGCCAGTTCGTCCTTGCCTGCCCCTTCGGCGGTCGTGCGAAGGTCGAGGATGGTGCGATCGCTGACCGAGAAGACCACGCGGATGGGATCCGTCTGAACCACTCGGGCCAACGGCTCCGACGAAGGGCTGACAAGACTCCCCACAGAGTAGGCGGCGCGGCCGATCCGACCGCCGATCGGAGCCTTGATGTGGGTGTAGCCGAGATTGAGCTCGGCCTGACTGACCCTTGTCTGTGCCGACAGAACGTTTGCCCGGGCCGTGTTGCGCGCCGCCTGGCTCTCCTCAAGCACGGCTTGCGAGACTGTGCGCTGGCTTAGCGTCTGGTTTCGCTGGAACTGGCGTTCGGCATTGTCGAAATTGCTCCGGGCGCTGACCAGGGCCGCTCGTGCATCCTCGAGCGCAAGCTCGTAAGCCGTTCGCTCAAGGGTGAAGAGATCTTGACCTTTCTCGACGTTCTGGCCCTCGGCGAAAAGCCGCCTCTCCAGGAAACCTTCGACCCTGGCTCGGATATCCACGGCATTGAGGGCTTCGACCCGGCCAACGAATTCATGGGCGGGAGATACATCCTCGACTCGAACGGTCATCACGCCGACGACGGGCCCGGTCTGGGCGACAACGTCTCCGGTCGAGCAGAGCAGGAGACCGCTCACGCCTAGAACGAAATCCACAGATAGAAATACCGTTTTGAACATCGAAGACCCCGCTTCGAGTTTCCGATCCAGGCCTCCTTTGGAGAGGCGAGCTATCAGGCCGCCTGTCGTGGCCTTGAGATAATAGAAGAGCCCTGGGGGCGCCTGTCGAGACCTGTGGCACGCCGGAGCACGGTGACTTCATCTGGTAATGGTCTCGATCGGTAACCCGGCAGCACCTTACGAGAGGTAGGCACGTTCACGGATGCACGGCGGACACTGCAACGCCAGAAGTGTATTACGTTACGCGAAGCAAGTTATACGCGCAAAACCAATGCGCTTCAAGAAGAATGAGCCGCGTGCCAGCTGGCACGAACGCGTTTTCGGGGGGCGTTGCTTCTATTTCGGACCCAAATCGTGCGTCGAACTGGCAACCAGCTTCATCGCCGCCGCCAGGAGAAGTGCCGCGCCGGGCAGCACGAGACCGTTCCAGTCCAGCATCCCCTCAGTCTCCGCCACCACGGTGGCAAAATGAACGACGAGATAAAGGATGATCACCTCGATGAAAAGGATCTTCATTTCCGCGACGGTGTTGAGGATCATCCATCGCGGCACCCTCTTACGGACGTCGTCCGAGACGTCGATGACGAAACCGAACGTGATCGCATAGCCGAAAATGGTGAGTACGATGCCGAAAAGAAACTTGTCCGTCGCACGCAGTACGGCAGCGGTCACCGAAAGCTCCGGCTCTGTTCTGACGAAGGTGAAGGCGTTGCGCAAAAGAAGCGCCCCTTCAAAAAACATCAGTAGCGCACCGCCCAGGACGCCGATGGACGCGAGGATCATGACGTAGCGGATGGCTAAGACAAACGAGATCATTGGCCTTGCTGCCTTTCTGCAGCGGGTCCGGGGCACTTCTCATTAGGAGGGGGAGCTTTCCGTTCGAACTCCCCCTGACAGCGGCCGCTCGACGGCTATCCAAGGGTGGAATACCGTCATCCACAGTTCTCGGGAGCGCTGGCGACACGCAAATTAACACAACTAGCTCTGGTCTGGTCCCCTGGGATTTTACAGCTTGAAGTTTTGAAGCAAAAGGTACAACGTTTTCGGCCCTACCACCTTGGGGCGTTTCATCAGTAAGTGTTTTTCGTTCAATCAGGCAACCGTGCGCAATCGGAGGCCGCGTGACCAGCACTGCTCAGAAACTTTCGCTCGCGTCGCTGTCCGCGCTCGTCGTCGGCTCTATGGTCGGAGCAGGCATATTTTCGCTGCCGCGCACCTTCGGCGATGCGACTGGTCCGTTCGGAGCGATCGTGGCCTGGTGCATCGCAGGGGCGGGCATCTTCTCTCTGGCTCACGTGTTTCGGATGCTGGCGGAACGCAAGCCGGATCTCGATGCAGGCGTCTACGCGTATGCGAGCGCCGGCTTCGGCGACTATGCCGGCTTCCTTTCGGTTCTCGGCTATTGGCTGGTCGGCTGCATTGCCGATGTGTCGTACTGGGTGTTGATCAAGGCCACCCTAGGCGCCTTCTTCCCGATCTTCGGAGACGGCAACACGATCGCCGCCGTGCTTGTCTCCTCGGTCGCCCTATGGGGCTTCCACTTCATGATCCTGCGAGGGATCAAAGAGGCAGCGGCCATCAACACTGTCGTCACCGTGGCGAAGATCGTGCCCATCCTAATCTTCATAGTCATCCTGCTCGGCGCGTTCGAGACCGACCACTTTCGCAGCAATTTTTGGGGCGGCGCGGAAATGCCCGAGGCGAGCCTTTTCGAGCAGATACGTGCGACCATGCTGGTCACCGTTTTTGTGTTCATCGGCGTAGAGGGCGCCAGCGTCTATTCGCGCTACGCGCGCAAACGTTCCGATGTGGGCGTGGCCACCACACTGGGCTTCGTAGTCGTACTGGGACTGATGGTGTTGGTAACGCTTCTGCCCTACGGGGCCCTGGAACGACCCGAAATCGCGGGCATGCGGCAACCCTCGATGGCTTCCGTTCTGGAATCTATCGTCGGGCCGTGGGGCTCCGTCTTTGTCAGTGCCGGTTTGATCGTTTCCGTGCTCGGAGCGTATCTGGCATGGTCGCTGATGTGCGTCGAAGTGCTCTTTTGCGCCGCCAAAAAGGGGGACATGCCGAGCGTACTCGCCAGGGAGAACAGCAACGGCGTTCCGGTTGCGGCTCTTTGGCTGAGCAATGGAGTGATCCAGCTCTTCCTCATTAGCACCCTGTTCTCGGAAGATGCGTTTCGCTTGATGGTGAACCTGACGAGTGCAATGGTGCTGATTCCATACCTGCTAGTGGCAGCCTATGGCTTTCTTGTCGCCAAGCGCGGGGAGACCTACAACATCAGACCGAAGGAACGGTTTCGCGATCTGATCCTGGCGGGCGCCGCCACGGTCTACACGGCCTTTATGATTTATGCCGCCGGCCTGAAGTTTCTCCTGCTTTCCGCCATTCTCTACGCGCTTGGAACGGCCCTGTTCTTCTACGCAAGACGCGAACAGAAGAAGCCGCTCTTCACCCCTCGGGAATGGCTCGTCTTCATAGCTGCAGTGGCCGGATGCCTTCTCGGCATCTACGGTCTCGTGACCAGCTCCATCACGATATAGATTCACAGATCGAGGCCATCCAGGCTTCGCCGATCTTCAGCTCGGGGACACTCGCTGGCCCTCCTGCATGTTTCCCTGAGTCGGAGTCGATTTGAGAAAAAATAATCTCAAACAAGACGTTAAGTGTCCTTATCCGCATGAGGGCCACGCGCGGCGCTGTAGATGGCACATCCTTGCGTCAGGCTTTTCATCAGCAAATCGGTTCTCTCTTGCAATTTTGAGTATTACACGCTAGCATTGTGATTAATCCAAGACTGCTACAGAAGTGGCGCCAGAAGCCGGCAGCAGCTTCAAAATCTTACGCCGGCTTGCGATATCCGTAATTTCATTGGCTAAACAAACGATCTGCAGAGTTGTTCACGCGTCCGCACCTCCGCAGACGCCTCTTTCATTGGCGAATCCGGGAGTGAAGCGATGACGCAGAAGCTTTCCCTGTTTGCCCTGACTGGTATGGTCGTAGGTTCCATGGTCGGCGCAGGCATCTTCTCGCTCCCGCGGACTTTCGGCGTCGCCACAGGGCCGTTCGGCGCAATCATCGCCTGGTGCATTGCAGGGGGCGGCATGTACATGCTGGCGCGCGTCTTCCAGTCTCTGGCGGAGCGCAAACCCGATCTTGACGCCGGCGTTTTCGCCTATGCCAAGGAAGGGTTCGGCGATTATCCAGGCTTCCTATCCGCCTTCGGGTACTGGATCGGCAGTTGCATCGGCAACGTGTCCTACTGGGTGCTGATCAAGTCCACGCTTGGCAATTTTTTCCCAATCTTCGGGGACGGCAACACGATCGTCGCAATTCTCTTCGCTTCGATCGGCATCTGGCTCTTCCACTTCATGATCTTGAGAGGCATTCAGCAGGCGGCCTTCGTCAACACCGTCGTGACCGTCGCGAAGGTCATTCCGATTATTGCCTTCATCATCATCCTGTTCTTCTTCTTCAAGCTCGACCTGTTCCGGCTCAACTTCTGGGGTGGCGAGGGGATGCCGGAGGCAAGCCTCCTCCAGCAAATCCAGGCGACAATGCTGGCGACGGTCTTCGTCTTCATCGGCATCGAAGGCGCGAGCAACTATTCGCGCTATGCTCGGGCGCGCTCCGATATCGGAACGGCCACGATCATGGGCTTCATCGGCGTCAGCGCGCTGATGGTGCTGGTCACGCTGCTGCCCTATGCGGCCCTGACGCGCCCCGAGATCGCCGCCATGAGCCAGCCTTCGATGGCCGGAGTGCTTGCTGCTGTCGTCGGCCCGTGGGGTGCGGTTTTTATAAGCATCGGAGTGATCGTCTCGGTGCTTGGCGCCTATCTCGCCTGGTCGTTGGTGTGCGCGGAAGTGCTCTACGTGGCCGCGCGCACGGACGACATGCCCCGGCTTTTCGGCACCGAGAATCAGAACAAGGTGCCCGCAGCCGCGCTTTGGCTTACCAACATCGTCGTCCAGCTGTTCGTCATCAGCACCTACTGGTCGCAGGACGCGTTCGCGCTGATGCTGAACTTGACGAGCGCAATGTCGCTGATCCCCTACATGTTCGTGGCTGCCTTCGGGCTCATGCTGGCTCGACGCGCCGAGACTTACGAGGTCCGGCCGCATGAACGCACCCGCGACCTGATCATCGCCAGCATCGCCGCCGCCTATACATTTTTCATGATAGTCGCCGGCGGCATCAAGTTCGTCCTGCTGTCGGCTCTTCTATATGCCCCTGGCACGATCCTCTATTTCTGGGCCAGGCGCGAGCGGGGCAAGCGAGTTTTCAACACATACATCGACTGGCTGATTTTCGCGACTGCAGTCATCGGCTGCATCGCCGCGATCATCGGATTGTCCACAGGCTACCTGACGATCTGAAAAAGGAGATGTGCCATGTCTTCCGAAAGCTCGATCTCGAACACTTTCGGCGTGCATTCCGAGGTTGGCCAGTTACGCAAGGTCATGGTCTGCGCGCCGGGGCGTGCTCATCAACGGCTTACGCCGAGCAATTGTGACGCCCTCCTGTTTGACGACGTCCTCTGGGTCGACAATGCTCGGCGCGATCATTTCGACTTCATGACCAAGATGAGAGACCGCGGCGTCGAGGTTGTCGAGATGCACAACCTGCTGGCCCAGACCGTGGCAATTCCCGAAGCCAGGAAGTGGATTCTCGATAACCAGGTCGTGCCTAACCAGGTCGGGCTTGAGCTCGTAGATGAGATCCGCAGCTACCTCGAAGGGTTGCCCGACCGCGAGCTTGCGGAGACTCTGATAGGCGGACTGTCGACCCACGAATTTCCCGAGACTCGCGGCGGCGAAATGTTGGACCTGATCCGGGACGCTGCTGGCGTCGCAGAGTATCTCCTGCCACCGCTGCCCAACACGCTCTACACGCGTGATACCACCTGCTGGATTTACGGCGGGGTGACGCTCAACCCGCTTTATTGGCCGGCGCGCCACGAGGAGACCATCCTCGCCACCGCCATCTACAGGTTCCACCCGGATTTCGCCGGCAAGGTCAATGTCTGGTGGGGCGACCCGACAATGGATTGGGGCCTCGCCACGCTTGAGGGTGGCGACGTCATGCCGATCGGCAAAGGCAACGTGTTGATCGGCATGAGCGAGCGAACGTCGCGGCAGGCAATCAGCCAACTCGCCGCAACCCTGTTCGAAAAAGGCGCTGCGCAGCGCGTGATCGTCGCCGCCATGCCAAAATTACGTGCGGCCATGCACCTGGACACGGTGTTCACCTTCGCCGACCGCGATTGCGTGCTTATCTACCCCGACATTGTCAACGAAATCGAGGCATTCTCCTACAGACCCGGTGAGAAGCCGGGCTCTCTTGAGCTCCACAAGGATCGTGGTTCGTTTGTCGAAACGGTGCGCGACGCCCTGGGTCTCAAGGAAATGCGCGTCGTCGAGACAGGCGGGAACGCCTATGTTCGCGAACGCACGCAATGGGATAGCGGCGCAAATCTCGTCTGCCTCTCGCCCGGCGTGGTGCTTGCCTACGACCGGAACACGTACACCAATACGCTTCTACGCAAAGCGGGCGTTGAAGTGATCACTATCACGGGCGCCGAACTCGGTCGCGGACGCGGCGGCGGCCATTGCATGACCTGCCCAATTATTCGTGATGCGGTGGATTATTGACCAGGATCGGCGATTGCTGGCCCGGAGCGACTGTAGCCCTGTCCTGGATCGCCTGATCTCTAAGCCCGATCTTGCAGAGACTGGCCGCTCTCACAAAGGAGAAATGCCATGGCCCGAAGGACAATACTCCCTCTCACGCTTGCGGCATTGGCCGCGATCGCCGGTGGGTGCGCCACCGAACAGAACCAACGCGGCCTGGGCGGAGCTCTGGTAGGCGCCGGAACAGGCGCGGTGGCGGGCCAGTTGATTGGAGGGAACACAACGAGCACCGTCGCCGGTGCGGCTGGTGGAGCTCTGGTCGGGGCCGCCGTCGGGACTGCAACGACCCCGTCTTACAACCGGGGCAACTGCAGATACAGACAGCCGGACGGCACAATCATCATCGCAAGGTGCCGATAAGCGACCGCCGGCGCAACCTCATGCCCGAAAGGCGGTGAGTGCCTGCGCGGACCGTCACAGTTGGGCTTTCAGGGTGCGCCAAGTTGCCGCCAAGCCGAAACTCGTCACCACGGTGACGCATCGCGAACTTCGCAACTCAAGTAAATAGGAGTTAGTCATGTCCAGCTTGATTGCCATTATTTATCCCAGTGAAGACAAAGCCGAAGAAGTCCGAAAGCGCCTGATTGAGCTGCAGAAAGAATACTTGCTCACGTTGGGCGACGCCGTGATTGCGACAAAGACTGAAGCCGGCAAGGTCAAGTTGAATCAACTGATGAACCTAACTGCCGCTGGTGCGGCTTCAGGAAGCTTCTGGGGCTTGCTCGTAGGTGTGCTGTTCCTCAACCCGCTGATCGGGGTGGCCGTAGGTGCGGCGTCCGGAGCGATCGGCGGTGCGCTGAGCGATGTGGGCATCAACGACGACTTCATGAAGGAACTTGCCAGGGGTCTTCAGCCCGGCAATGCGGCGCTGTTCGTGCTGGTGAAGGAGATGACCGAGGACAAAGTTCTGAAGGATATATCGCCGTTTGGCGGCACCATCCTGAGAACCTCTCTGGACGAAAGCAAGGAGCAACTACTGCGGGACGCCTTGCAGAAAGCGAGCGCCGCTTAGACGCCGTTCGCAGTGGTGACAACCGAACCGGACCGCACTAATTGGATGCTCACATGGCAGGATACGGCGAAAACTTCAACCTGATGAAAATGAAGCTAATCGGCTTCGGGAGTATCATTATCGGTTTCCTCGTCGCGGCGTCCGGCTACCGATATGGCTCGTTCGGAATCGGATTGGCAGGAGCAGTCCTTCTGCTCATCGGCATGGCTTTCATCGTGGGCCACGTCCTTCGCCGAAATGAACGGCGGTAGTGCGATTCGCGCCATGTGCTGGCTGCGGGCGCGCCTGCCCGGTTGAAGATCCTGCCGAGGATCCGCCGCTTCTCGGAGCATAGTGTCGGCAACGGGCAGCCGGAGTGACGAGGACCCATGGCATCTTACGGCACCAAGCCGGTCAATGCAGGTGGCGACCCGAGCGGACCCCCGCCTTCGGTTCGGGTGGTGCTTGGCGGCGTCATGCTTCTGGCGGGACTGGTCGTCCTGACCGATGTGGCGTTTGCATCAGTCGTTACCCCGGCCTTCGTCGGAACTGCTGCCATCTTGGTTGGCGTATTCGAAATCGTATATGCCTTCTGGGCGAGACGATGGGGTGGCCTGTCATGGCAAACGCTGCTGGGATTGTTATATATTGCCCTGGGCTTGATGCTCACCGGCGTCGCCGGCTCGGGCGTGATGGAGGCCCTCACGAACATGGTGGCCCGCTCCGGGCGCACACAAGACCTTTTGCAAACCTACACGGTCGGCCTGCTCTTCATCCTCTCGGGCGTCGTCAGAATCTTGCTCAGTATTATCCACTGGCGTGAGGCAGGATGGCCGATGATGCTGTCGGGAGCCTTCGGCGCCGCAGCGGGACTTGTCGTCCTGGCCGGGTTCCCGGGGACGGGTCTTTGGCTCCTTGCGCTCTTGCTGGGGATCGATTTCCTGGCGCATGGCGTGGCTTGGCTGAGATTTGCATTTTTCCCCGGACCGACCGAGGTGGAAACAATCCGGCATCGCCCCCCGCCTGACCGCCGCGACTGAATCGGCGCTGTCGTGATCGCCTTATCCACATAGCCGCGAGGGCCGGGCGATGACCACCGCATTATCCGCTGGGCGTCGAAGCGACCCGATCGGCTGCCATCTCGAGACCGAACAATTCCGCAAGCCACTTGCTGGACGGATGCTCGTTGCAGAAAGTCAGCAACGCGATCGTTATCGGCACGCCGATGAAGGCGCCGAAGATCCCCCATAGGTAACCCCATAGGAAAACGGAAAACAGGACCATAACAGGGGACATTGACAGCGCGCTGCCTGAAGCTCGTGGCTCGATATAACTGCCCACAACGAACTGAATGAGGTTCAAGCCCGTAAAGACAATCAAGACGGTCTCCACAGTCCCGAACTGGATAAGAGCAAAGAGCGTCGGGAACAGGGTGGACACCAGCGGCCCAAGAAAGGGGATGTAGTTGAGAGCGAACGCGATAAAGCCCCATTCCTCGGCGAGAGACAGCCCGACAGCGCGGGTGAAAATCCAAACCAGAAGCCCCGTGACGACACTCATCACGGTCCTGATCATCATGTAACGCCGAATTTTCATAGCGGTTTGTTGGCTGCCACGAAAAAACCATGTACTGCCCGTCCGGTTTCGCATGGCCTCGAGCCTGCGCCCGAAGGCCTCCACCTCCATCAGCCCGAGCAGGACATAGACGAGCGCGATGAGCCAAAAACTCAAGGTGCTGTTAAGCCGGCCGCTTACGGCCTGTACAGTACGCACGACCCAGCCAACGCTGAAGTTTTCTGACCAGAGCATGCCAACCGCTACGCCGTGTTCCTCGAGCCACAGGCGAACCTGATCGTAGAGCTGCTGAAAACGCGCTGCATCCGCGATGAACCACCGGCCGACATGCCCGAATGCCCAGGCTATGAGCCAGCCGAACGCGACGATGGCGAGCACGACCAAGAGGAAGCTGATGATGAGCGCCAAGTGGCGAGGGAGCATAGCCTGCAAGCGGCACTGCGTCGGCCACACAAGCGCAATGATAAACAGCGCAAAAGCTACTGGAGCAAATATCGAACTTGCCATCGAGAGCATCGTGAGGAGGAGCAGAGTCGCGATCAAAATTTGGGTAATGTGGATTATCTTGACGCTTGCGGCGGGCATGCACCTACCTCTCAGACGATCTCAACGGTTCATCAGTGGCATGCAATGACAGCAATCTTCGGTGGGGGCGATCGGGCAGTCGTTGCTCACGGGGTGAGTGTGTTTTTGTAGATCACGCCGTCTTTCATGATGATTTTGAAGCTGTTGGAAGGATCGGCCACCAGGTCGATATTCTCCAGCGGATTGCCTTCGACGAGCAGGAGGTCCGCGAGCGCGCCTTTCTCGATCACGCCCAGCTTTCCCGGATAGGGGTTGCGCCGGCCCGACAGCGCCAGCAGTTCGGCATTGGTCCCGGTCGCCATGACGAGCGCTTCGGCAGGCGTGTACCAACGCACGAGCGATGCCAGAATCGCGCCTTGTTGCTTGGCCAGTGCACGGGAAAACAGGACATCCGTGCCCCAAGCGGTCTTGATCTTGTACTTCTTTGCCAGGTCGTAGGTCCTGCCGATGCCCGGCCACACTTCATCTGCCTTGGCGCGCTCGACTGAGCCCTCGCGAAGGCCTGTCCTCATCAATTCGGGAAGCGGCTGCAGGCTCAGCCAAATGTCCTTTTCGGCGATCAGCCTGGCCGTGGCCTCATCCATGAGGAAGCCATGTTCAATGCACTTCACACCGGCAGCGATAGCCTGCCGGACCGCATCCGGGGTGAAGGCGTGCGCGGCGACGTAGGTACCCCAATTCTCGGCAATTTCCACGGCGGCCCGCAATTCTGGTCCGGTGAAGGTGGTGACGTCGAGCGGGCTGAAGGGTGAAGACACCCCGCCGCCCGCCGTTAGCTTGATCAGAACGGCCCCTTGCATGAACTGCTCGCGGACCCGCAAACGCACCTCGTCGGGGCTGTCCACGACCATGGCGCCCCCGATCGTCTCCATCGGGGTGAGCAGGCCGCCGGTCCTCCTTGGCAGGTCGGTGAGCTGGCGGAAATCGCCATGCCCGCTGGTCACTGTAATCATGGCACCGGACGGGTAGATGCGCGGTCCGGGAATGATGCCCTGGTCTATCGCGCGCTTGAGGCCGAACGCCGGCCCGCCCACGTCGCGGACGGTGGTGAAGCCGCGCATCAGCGTATCCGTCGCCTCATCGCCGGCCAGGATGCTGGCGAAGCTGACGTCGCCCATCGCCTCTGCCGGGGTGGAAGCAGCCAACATCGCATGCCAGTGCGCATCGATCAGGCCCGGCATCAGCGTTCGCCCGTTGCCGGCAATGCGCTCAACGCCTTCGGCTTCGATGGGGCTCGTCGAAATCTCCGCGATCAGATTGCCCTGGACCAGAACATTCGACGGGGCCGAAAGAGCAGCACCTTTTCCGTCGAAGATGTGGACGTTTTCGAAAAGCACGTCATCGGCGCTGGCGGTGGCGCAAAGTCCAAGCACGAGAGCCGCTGCAAGTATTTCTCTGCCGGAGCGCAGCAATGTGAAGACGGAATGCCCAAGAAGGAACAACGCTGCGGGACAGGACACCGCATGCACGGCAGCCTTGCAATGCGCCATCTGCTGCGATCCAAAGGATTTTTGACACATGACGATCATCCCGCTTCAGGAGGAGAGGTGGTCACGCCGCAAGGACAAGTTGTAGCTCATACAGCGCAGACGTCAAGAAGCGTTCCATACTGAACCCTTCGAAGTGCAGGGGACGAGATCTTGGCACGCCAGATCGCCGAAGGATCGGGCAACCGCGCTTCGCCGTCTCGCTCAGTCCCGACATCAGATGCCGACATCGTGTCCAATTTCGCCCTTGGCGGACCACTTGGCTCATCGGCGACTTTCGCGGCGTAGTCAGCCTCCTCCGCCTGCCCGTCGAGCAGTCACGATCCATGCGCGAGAGTCGAAAAATACGCCCTTCGGGGTCTTATGCCTTTCCAGCAAGTCGCGCAGCCGCTGCAGTGGTTTGTCAGGCGGTTCATTCGCGCTCGCGAGAGCGTCCTGCACAAGATAAAGGCTGGTGAGCGCATCGAACGCCGCATCGACATCCGATCCATAGAAGACCGGCTCTCGCACGTCCGCAAAGTCGATCGAAGTAAAGCCTGCCGTTCTCAGAAGGTCCGTGGCAACCAGAGGATCGCCAAGTGAAAACGGGTTGGCAGCACCTGCGGAAACCGCAATTGCCGGTGCCAGGGCTTGCCGGATGGCACGTGACCACTCGTTACGCTCCCGGCTCTGCCACACCATCCACACAAGGCGCGCGCCGGGGCGCATCGCCCGGCCGATATTGGCAAATGCCGCCGCCGGATCGGCAAAGAACATCACGCCAAACCGGCTGATGCAAAGGTCGAATCTGCCGGTCGGCAACCCGTGGAATTGCGCGTCGCCCTGCTCGAACATCACGTTCCGCAGACCCTCGGCGGCACTCCGTCGTCTTGCCTCCTCAAGCATCTCTGCGGAAATATCCAAACCGAGCGCTTCGCCTTGCGGCGCGCAGCGGGCGGCCTCGCGCGTCGTTTGTCCTGCACCGCAGCCGATATCGAGCACCCGATCATCCGCGCCAAAGTCGGCAGCAACCCGTAGGTGGCGATTGTGTCGCGCCAATTCTGCGTCGTAAAAGTCGGCACGATCGAACGCCATAACCCTCGCTCTCTTTGTTCGCGCTGATACGGGAGTTCGATTTTCCCTCCCCTGCACCCGTTACTCTCGGCTTCCCGTATAAACCGACGTGGTCATATTTCTGGTGACAACGCCTGCGAACTCGGTTTCGGCCACTTTCTCTAGTGCGCTGAGCAACCTTTCCCGTTCGTCCGCCGGCAGTGCCGTGACATTCGAGTATGTCGCATAGAGGCGTCGAACAGCGGGTGGATCCAGTGTCAGAGTCCAGTCTATGAGCTCTGGCTCGTCGGTCGTGAACCCGGCCTGCGCCAACTCGCCCAGTCGCGCACCGACATCGAGGCCGTATGGCGCCTTGGTCGTTCCGCCACCGGACGGGCTCCTGCGATGGCCTGAAAACAGGTGTGCCGTTGCCCGATGAAATGGATCGGGCCTGATACCGTCCCCGAAGACATTCCAAATGAGAGCGACGGTACCGCCGGCCCGCAGCAGTCGATGAATGCGCCGCAGAGCAGGAACGGCATCGACCCAGTGAAACGCCGTCGCACTGGCGACGAGATCGAAACTCGTTTCCGGAACTCTCAATTTTTCGAAGGGAGTTTCCACCACTTCGAGCTCTTCCTTGTCCAATCGATCGCGAAGAAACCTGGCTAGCCGCCTATCTGGCTCTACAGCCAGAAGCCGGTGAGGCCGCTCTTCAAGAAGGCGTTCGGTGGCCAGCCCGGTTCCGGCTCCAATCTCGAGGATGGAAATACCGCGCCGGAGTCCTGCGCGCTTTCGCAGCGCATCCCAGACGAGCTCCGGATAGGGCGGCCGGGCCGTGTGGTAGTTCTGCGGGTCGAGCCCGAATGCTTGTTTGCCGAAGGAACGGGCAAGGACGTCACTGGCCATGGCCATCACCGAGTTGCTGACCTTCGAAGCTACCCGCGAAGACGAAGCCGATCAACATCTCCCGACGGCGGGAACCCGACGCCACCCCTCAACTGCGATCCAACAAGGCAAGATTGGCCTCGATCGTCTCGTCCCCCGGTAATGCCGCACGAGCTTCGAGCAGCAATTTGCGGGCTTTTGCCTTCTCGCCTCGCAGATATTGCGAGTATCCCATGTTGTTGACGATCCGTGGCTGGCGCCCGGCCACTTTGAGCAGTTGATTATAGGCGCGGTCCGCCAGATCGAACCGGCCGAGGCGGTCATAGCAGGCCGCCAATCCCATCAGCGCCTCGGCGTTGTCCTGCCGCAGCTCTACCGCCTCTCGAAAGTGCTTCTCGGCCAGGCCGTAATTGCCGTTCATGAATTGAAGCTTGCCCTGGTCGAGATCCGACTTGCTCACGTCTCCGGATGACATGAGAGCGGATGTCGGGTCGAATTCAGCACCCGACAACACCTCCGACGTCTGACAGCTCGAAAGAAGCACAGCGGCGACGATCGCCATGGCCAGTTCCGTGGTCCGGCGTTCTCCTCCCGGACGACCCAGCGCACTGCGGCCGGACTCGCCTATTGTCATCACCATTCGCTGATCGCCGCCCTCTTGCTACTGTGTCGTGGTGTCGTTCGGATAAGGCTCACCATTTCCCCCGTTCATCCCGTTTTGCTCCGCGTCCTGCGGCTTATATTGTTCCAGGTCGGCCGGCGTGGCCAAGCTGGTCTGCTTGACCCTTGGCGGCCATGGATCGACCATCTGCATCGCGCTATTGGCTGCGATTGCATCGCCTGCGGACAGGGCTATCGTTTCGCTGCGGACGAATTCGTAGCTCTGGCACCCGGAAAGCAGGATCGACGCAAGAAAAAGAAAGCTGTGAAAGCCTTTGGGCCTGCTGCTTCTGCGGATCATTGGAGCTCCAGAAAATGGCCGGAACTCGGTGCGCGAACGACACGCGCCTGCCTCGACGCAGACCGGCCCCTGCCGTTGACCTCCACTTCATCGATATTGCCGAGAAAGAATTCGGCTTCGGTCGGACGTTTCGTTCGATCCGACGGGCTGGCGACCTTCTTGAGGGGATCGATCGGTTTGACGAGATGAGGCGTGACGATGATCACCAGATCGGTCTCGCGGCGCTGATAGGCCTTGGACGAAAACAACGCGCCGAGAATGGGAAGTTGCCCGAGGCCCGGCACGCGCTGGGTGATGAGATTGTTCTCGCTCTGCAGGAGGCCGGCGATCATGAAGCTCTGGCCGCTCTTGAGATCGACGGACGTCCGGGCACGGCGGACGGAGAAGCCCGGGATCGCGATATTTCCCACCCGGTAGGAGGCGGTGTTGTCGATCGCCGATACCTCCGGCTCGATGTCGAGGGAGATAAGGCCATCGCTGAGCACGGTCGGCGTGAAATCCAGACCGACACCGAACTTCTTATAGCTGACGGTGATGGTTCCGTCCTGCTCCGAGATGGGGATAGGGAATTCGCCGCCGGCCAGAAAGCTTGAGGTCTCACCGGAACGCGCTATCAGGTTCGGCTCGGCGAGGCGCCGGGCCATACCCCTGTCTTCGAGCGCATCGATCGCCACATCGACCGAGTAGCCCTCTCCGATGAGGCTGCCGATAAGCGAGCCGGCCGGCGTATTGGATGTCGCGCGCGGGGAGGAGTTGAACTCGACACTCCCGTTCGACCAGGCATAGGCGGCACTGATCTGGGTTCCAAGCTCCTTGCCGACGTCGCGGTTGATCTCCACGAATCTGACATTCAGCTGTACCTGTTGGGACGACGTGATCTTAATGGAATTGATGACCTCCTCGTCGCCGGCAAAGCGCGATGCGATCTGCTCAGCCTGGGTAGCCGCAACCGCGTCCGTCGCAGAGCCGGAAAGAACGATCCTTCCGTTCGCCGAGGTTACCTTTACGCTCGAGCCCGGCACCGACTGTCGGATCGTCGAGGACAGCAATTTCGTATCGAGCGTCACCTCTATGTCGATAATGCCGACCGGATTCTTTTCCGCATCGAAAATGGTGAGGCTTGTCGAGCCCAGTTCATTGCCGAGAATATAGAAGGAACGATCGGTCAGAGGGGTTACGGTCGCAATCTCCGGATCCCCGATGACGATCTCATCGAATCGCTGCACGGCCCTGATCGTGACCGTCTTACCCTTCGCAACCTTGATCGACCGCGAAAAATTCGACGAGATTTCGACCGAATCGCCGTTTGCCGAGGCCGGGGGACTGGCGCCAATGCCCGTACACAGAGCCACAACGAAGCAGAAGAACGCAAAAAGGGAGCCTCTTGACCTTGTCATGGTTCCTGTGTTCCTCCACGACACTCGGCACAATGTCGCACTTTCGTGACGCTACGTGTTGGCCGTAACCGCCGGGAGTGTTTCGAGAACCTGCCCCAAGGTCAACCAAGAATCCCCCCAACCCACAATAAACACCCAGGAATTTTAAATAAAACCAGCAATTTTTAGTGGCCCGCACAGGCTGTATTCTCAGGTACTGTATTGGGACCGGAATGCCTCATCGTCCGGTTCCTATCCGAGCCGACCGCTCCGCCGGTCACGGTTCGAGAGGTTTGCGACAAGGTCGCCGAAGCGGTCGCCTTGGACCGCTACATGGCTGCGCAATCCCTCCCGCGCGCCATCCGCATTGCCGGAAAGAATGGCATCGACGATCTCTCCATGTTCTTTGAACGAGACCTTCATGCGGTTGCGAACTCTGAGCTGCAAGCGGCGATAGGGGCGAAGGCGGCGATGGAGGGTCGTGCATTGCTCCTCCAGAAAGCCGCTATGGCTCGCCGTGTATATCGCGCGATGAAAAATCTCGTTCTCGTAATAGTAGCGATCGGTCTCCTCGCTGAGGACCGCTTCCCGGCATTTCTCGTGGGCGGCCAACAGAGCCGCGCTGTCTTCCTCCGTATGCCGGCGCGCGGCAAGAGCACCGGCCATGCCTTCCAGTTCAGCCATGACCTCAAACATTTCGTAGACGCGCTGCGGGGCCGGATCCACGACGACGGCGCCGCGCCGCGGTCTGATCTCGACGAGCCCGATCGCGCTCAGTTGCATCAAGGCTTCGCGGATCGGGGTGCGGGATACGCCGAAGCGCATGGCGAGTTGCGTCTCGTCCAGGCGTTCACCCGGCTCGAACTCGCCCGTTACGATGCCGTTCTCGATATCGTCCCGCAGCTTGTAGAAAATGTTCTCGCTCATTCCTTATCGGCTCCGTATGCAACATCCGTTTCTCTTGTATACAAAAAACTTGACACGGTACGCAAGATGGATCCACTCTTACTACCAAGCCGGCGGGAGGCCGGCATGTCAGGGAGGAAGAAATGAGCAGTTTTCGACGGAAGTTGACGACTTCCGCTGTCGCGGCCATCTGCAGCTTGATCGCTTCCACAGCGGGTGCCCAGACCGTGTTGAAGGCGTCACACCAGTTCCCGGGGGGAAAGGGCGACATTCGCGACGAGATGGTGCAACTGATCGCCCGCGAGGTCGCCGCCGCCAATGTCGGCCTCGAAATCCAGGTGTTCCCGGGGTCGTCGCTCTACAAGCCGAACGATCAGTGGAATGCGGTCACACGGGGCCTGCTCGATATGACTTCGTTCCCCTTGGATTATGCTTCGGGCCGCCACCCGGAATTCTCCGCGACGCTGATGCCCGGCCTCGTGGGAAATTTCGATCGCGCCATGCGGCTTAACGATTCCGAGTTCATGGGGGACATCAAGAAGGTCATCGAGGATGCCGGCGCCTTGGTGATCGCCGATGCGTGGCTCTCCGGCGCCTTCGCCTCCAAGAAGAATTGCATCACCTCCCCCGACACGATCAAGGGACAGGTGATCCGCGCCGCCGGGCCGGCCTTCGAGGAGATGCTCGTGGAAGCCGGTGCTTCGATCTCATCCATGCCTTCTTCGGAAATCTACACCGGCATGCAGACCGGCGTCCTGGATGCGGCTAACACCTCGTCGGCGAGTTTCGTGTCCTATCGCCTGTTCGAACAGGCCAAGTGCCTCACGGCGCCGGGAGAAAACGCCCTCTGGTTCATGTACGAACCGGTGCTGGTGTCGAAGCGCGTCTTCGATGGCCTGACGGAAGAGCAGCAGAAGGCGATTCTCGCTGCCGGCGAGAAAGCGGAAGTCTATTTCAACGAAGAGGTCCGCAAGGGCGATCAGGTCATGATCGACACCTACAAGAAGGCAGGCGTCGAAGTCGTCGAGATGTCGAAGGAGGATTACGATGCCTGGCTCGAACTCGCCAAGGCATCGTCCTACAAGAACTTCGCCGCCAACGTTCCCGGCGGCGACAAGCTGATCGAAAAGGCGCTCGCCGTGAAGTAAGGCGGACCGACAGAACGGCGTGCTCCGGCGCGCCGTTCCTTCCAGCGCAACTCGGGGATGATCTGATGCTCAAAGCCTATACACAGGCTGTCGGCAATGCTTCGCGTGGCCTTGCGGCCATTGCGACGGCCCTGCTCATTGCGGCGATGCTCGTCGTCTGCCAGATGATCATGCAGCGCTATGTATTTCGTCAGGCGACGATCTGGCAGACGGACTTCGTCGTGTTTTCCGCGACCGCAGCCATGTTTCTCGGCGCGCCATACGTCTTGCTCAAGGGCGGCCATGTGGGCATCGACGTCGTCGAGATGCTAGTCGGCGAGCGCACGCGCTACGTCCTGCGAATCCTCGCCGGCCTGCTCGGCCTGTTGTTCTGCGTCGTCATGCTGATTGCGACGTGGATTCAGTTCCATGACGCGTGGGCGGGAAACTGGAAACACTCCAGCGTCTGGGCGCCGCCGCTTTGGGTGCCGCTCGCTGCCCTACCCGTCAGCTTTGCCATGCTGTGCCTGCAATATGTCGCGCAGATTCTGACGCTCCTCACCGCCCCGGCAGTCCCGGAAGCCATAGACCCCGGCGCGGCCGAACCGGGTTCGGCCCCGGGCGCCGACCGCCATCCACAGGAGATCATTCAGTGAGCCCGACTGTCTCTGGACTGATGATCGTTGCATGTCTTTTCGTGCTGCTGGCAACGGGAATGCCCATCGCCTTCGCCTTAGGTCTTGCCGCCTTCGCAGCGCTCTACATGCAAAGCGGCGCCGGCATTTTCTACGTGCTCGGCGATACGATGTTTTCAGGCATCGCCAATCTGGCCTATGTGTCGATCCCGATGTTCGTCCTCATGGGCGCGGCGGTTGCCTCGTCTCCGGCGGGATCTGACCTCTACACCTCGCTCGACCGGTGGCTGAACCGCATCCCGGGGGGCCTCATTCTGTCCAACATCGGAGCTTGCGCCATCTTTTCCGGGATGACGGGCTCGTCGCCCGCGACTTGCGCGGCGATCGGCAAGATGGGCATTCCGGAGATGATGCGGCGCGGCTATCCCGCTTCGGTCGCGAGCGGCTCCATCGCCGCCGGCGGCACGCTGGGTATTCTCATTCCCCCTTCGGTCACGCTGATCGTCTACGGAATAGCGACCGAGACCTCCATCGGGCGGCTGTTCATGGCGGGCATCGTCCCCGGCATTCTGCTGACGATCATGTTCATGATCTGGGCCGTCATCGATTGCAAACGCAAGGGCTATGAATTCGATGCGCGCCTTGTTCGCTACTCGATGAAGGAACGGTTGGCCGCCCTTCCGCGCATTCTGCCGTTCCTGCTGATCATTGCCGGCACGCTCTACGTACTCTATGGCGGTATCGCGACGCCTTCTGAAGCAGCCGGTGCGGGCGCATTCCTGACATTGGCAGTCGTGATCGTCGCCTATCGCCTCTTCCGGTTTCGGCCGGTCGCCGGCATCTTCGGGTCGGCGATGAAGGAAAGCGTCATGATCATGATGATCATGGCTGCTGCCGAGCTCTTCGCCTTCGCGCTGTCGTCGCTGTTCATCACGCAGACTGTCGCGGCTGCGATTGCGGACATGGAGGTCAACCGCTGGGTGCTGATGCTGATCATCAACGTCTTTCTGTTGATTTGCGGCATGTTCCTGCCCCCCGTCGCCGTCATCGTGATGACCTCACCGATGCTCTTCCCGATCGTCACCCAGGCGGGTTTCGACCCCTACTGGTTCGCGATCGTGCTGACGATCAACATGGAGGTCGGCCTGATCACGCCTCCGATCGGGCTCAACCTTTTCGTCATCAATGCCATTGCGCCGCAGATTCCGACGAAGGACATTCTCTGGGGGTCCCTGCCTTACGTGCTCGTCATGTTCCTGGCGATCATTCTCCTCTGCGTCTTTCCGGACATCGCGACGTGGCTGCCGAACCAGATGCTGGGAACCGTCCAATGAGCACGACGTCATTTTTCAGCGACATGCTGCAGAGCATTGCCGAGCGCGGCCGGCGATTCTTGTCGCTCGGTCCGGCGCGGAACGGCGATGTCAATCCGGTCGGCACCATGGAAGCGCTCTGCGACACGCTGCTGTCGAGCCGAGG
The DNA here is from genome assembly GCF_042436655.1 of Sinorhizobium sp. P24N7. Classification (NCBI taxonomy): domain Bacteria; kingdom Pseudomonadati; phylum Pseudomonadota; class Alphaproteobacteria; order Hyphomicrobiales; family Rhizobiaceae; genus Sinorhizobium; species Sinorhizobium sp. P24N7. Next base: position 222,703 of record NZ_JBHMIW010000003.1, read on the forward strand.
CGAGGCGTCGGGCATGGCGCTGGCCAAGAACATTCTGGATCGGTGGCAAGGCTTCGATCAGGACAAGCGGCGCGATTTCATGTTGGCGCTGCTCTCTCGTTTCGGCCCTGATATCGAACGGCTGGAGCGGGCGATCGACGCCTATCGCGCCGATCCGACGCCGAAGGCGCTGCTTGAGATGAGCATGGCGGCAGAACCGCGCCGCCAGGAATTGATCCGCAGGCTCAATCTTGCGCCGAACGGCATCGCGACCCTCGTCCGCATGCGGGCGGACCTCCTCGAACTCAAAGCCCAGAACCCCGATCTGGAGGCGGTCGATACGGACTTCGCGCATCTCTTCGGTTCCTGGTTCAATCGGGGCTTCCTGGTGTTGCGGCCGATCAGCTGGTCGACGCCGGCCGACATTCTGGAGAAGATCATTCGTTACGAGGCCGTCCATCATATCGGCGGCTGGGACGAGTTGCGCCGGCGGCTTGCGCCGGAGGACCGGCGCTGCTTCGCCTTCTTCCATCCGCAGCTGGTCGACGATCCGCTGATCTTCGTCGAAGTGGCGCTGACACGCGAAATGCCTTCCAACATCGCGGAGCTGCTGAAGGAGGACCGTGCGCCGATCCGCGCTGCCGACGCGACGACAGCCGTCTTCTATTCCATTTCGAACTGCCAGGAAGGCCTCAGGGGCATCTCTTTCGGCAACTTCCTGATCAAACAGGTGGTGGAGGATCTGCGGCGCGACCTCCCTCGCCTCGACACCTTCGTGACGCTGTCGCCGGTGCCGGGCTTTGCCGATTGGTTGTCGCGCGAACGCCGGGCCGAAACGTCCAACGCCCTATCCGCCGCCGACCGCAGCAGGCTCGCGGTGCTCGACGAGCCTGATTGGGCCGATCAGCCGGAGACCGCAGCGGCCATCCAGCCAAGCCTGACGGCTGCGGCCGCCTGGTATTTCCTCAGGGCTCGCAATCGCAACGGCAAGACCGTCGATCCCGTCGCCCGGTTCCATCTCGGCAACGGCGCACGGCTCGAACGCATCAATTTCCTGGGCGACCGGTCCGAACGGGCGATGCGCCAGGCCCACGGGATGATGGTCAACTATCTCTACAAGCTCGACGACATCGAGACCAACCACGAGGTCTTTGCGACCCGCGGCGAGGTCGTCGCCGCACCCGCCATCCGCCGGCTGGTGCCGGCCGACAGGGGTTCACGCAGCCTCGTTCCAGGTCCGGACGCCTTTCCCCCGGACGTCCGATTAGCCGACGCACCAGGAAGGAAAGGTAACAAGGAGTTCACCTCATGAGCAACCATCTGTTCGACGCCATACGCCGGGCAGCGCGCCCCGACTCCGCCTTCATCCTGACGGCCGACGGCGGCCGCTGGACCTATGGCGACATGCTGGAGCATTCGGGCCGCATCGCTTCCGCGCTCGACAGCCTCGGTGTGCGGCCTGGCGATCGGGTGGCGGTGCAGGTGGAGAAGAGCCCCGAGGCGCTGATGCTTTATCTCGCCTGCCTGCGCGCGGGCGCGGTCTATCTTCCCCTCAACACGGCCTATACGCTTGCCGAACTCGACTATTTCTTCGCAGATTCCGAGCCTCGGCTCATCGTCTGCGGGCCGGCTGCAAAGGAGGGGATCTCGAAGCTTGCCGCCGATCACGGCGCCAAGGTCGAGACGCTGGACGAGAAAGGTGGCGGCTCGCTGATCGACCTTGCCCGGGGCAATGCACCGGATTTCCGCAACGCCGATCGCGGTCCGGATGACCTCGCCGCCATCCTCTACACGTCGGGCACGACCGGGCGGTCCAAGGGCGCGATGCTGACGCATGACAACCTCCTCTCGAACGCCGCCACGCTTCGCGACCATTGGCGCTTCACGGCCGACGACAGGCTGATTCACGCCCTGCCGATCTTCCACACGCATGGCCTCTTCGTTGCATCGAATGTCGTTCTTCTGGCCGGCGCCTCGATGTTTTTCCTGCCGAAATTCGACGCCAGCGAAGTCCTGCGTCTGATGCCGCAATCAACCGCGATGATGGGCGTTCCGACCTTCTATGTGCGTCTCGTTCAGAATCCGGGGCTGACGCGCGAGGCAACCGCCGGGATGCGGCTTTTCGTGTCTGGCTCGGCTCCGCTGCTTGCCGAGACCCACAGGACTTTCGCCCAGATGACGGGACATGCCATTCTAGAGCGCTACGGCATGACCGAAACCAATATGAACACCTCCAACCCTTATGACGGCGAGCGCATCGCCGGAACCGTCGGCTTCCCATTGCCAGGGGTTTCGCTTCGTATCGCCGATCCGGAGAGCGGCAGGCCACTCCCGAAAGGCGAGACGGGAATGATCGAGGTGAAGGGCCCGAACGTCTTCAAGGGCTATTGGCGCATGCCCGAAAAGACGCAGGCGGAGTTCCGCGCCGACGGCTTCTTCATAACCGGCGACCTCGGCAAGATCGACGAGCGGGGCTATGTCCATATCGTCGGGCGAGGCAAGGATCTCGTGATTTCCGGCGGATACAACATCTATCCCAAGGAAGTCGAAACCGAGATCGACCAGATGCCGGGGGTCGTGGAAACGGCAGTCATCGGCGTGCCGCATCCGGACTTCGGCGAAGGCGTCACGGCTGTGGTCGTCCGGAAGCCGGGTGCGACGATCGACGAGCGCGCCATTCTCGATGGTCTGGAAGGCCGGCTGGCGCGCTACAAGCAACCGAAGCGGGTGATCTTCGTGGACGACCTGCCGCGCAATACGATGGGCAAGGTTCAGAAGAACGTCCTTCGCGAAACATATGCGCGTCTTTATGCAGGAGCCGAGGCGCGCGCGTAGGCATCGCGCGCACGCCGAGAGATTGCTTCTAATCGGTCAGAGCATTCAACGTTTCACAGAAACACTGAAATGCTCTAACCATTTGATCCAAAGCACCTCCGGACGGAAAACCGTTACACTTTCCTCATCCCGCTCTACGAGATGGCGAGCACTTCGAGCTCCTGATCGCCGACACTCGCGATGTCCCCGACAGATTTGCCCATAAGAACCCTTGCCACGGGGGACACGTAGGAGATCGAACCGGCCTTGGGATCGGCTTCATCCTCTCCGACGATCCGATATTTCTGCACCCGTCCGTCATCACGGCTGAAGGTAACCGTGCTTCCAAATGCGACCACATCGAATGAAGCCGGATCGGAGACGAGTTGAGCCGTTCGAACTCTTTCCGCGAAGTAGCGCAGATCCCGCAAGGGGCCCGCCGCCTGTCGCCGCCGTTCGTTCACGTCCTCGATCGTGCTTGCGGCATCGTAGGCTTCGCGAGCCTGTTGGAGGTGCAATTCCAGATCCTTCAATCCCTTTGCGGTGACAAGGTTCGGATGGGGTGAGACCGGCCGGTCAGGCAGCAGTGTTTCCGAGGCCGTCTCGGCACTTTCTTCCTTGATGAAGGCAACGCTCACCGGCGAACTCCGCTTGGACGAGGCACTCTCTCCTTAGGAGCGATCGCACTCTGTTTTCTCGGAACTATATAGGGCGATGACAGGAACGGACAGTGTCGACACATCGAGTTTCTGCTCATTCTCTCCCCGACGGAATAGAAGCCTCGCCGTTCCGTTACTCCCGGGCCATTCAACGGGAGAAGCGGGATGTTAAGTTTCCTAAAGAAAGATCCGCGGGTCATTCAGTTTGTCTGCCATCCGGAAGACGACGGCGTCGTCGCGCGGCCGGTACCGGCCAAATCGGTTCTGCCTGATTGGTTCCGCCGGCTGCCGGCGGTCGACAAAGGGCACCTGTCGGCAATCAACAACGGTCTGACCGTCAAACGCTGCATGCCCTTTCTCGATGCCATGACCACTGGCTGGATCCTGCCGATCGCCGCGACGGTGCGCCTTGACATCAAGGATGACGGCCGCAGCGTCGAGGCCGGCTGGGAGTTCGACCGGGTAATGGTCAGCAACCACGGCGCCCATCAGGTGGCGGGAAATCCGAAAGAGCCCTCCCCGCCCTGCAAGTTTCACAATTACTGGTCGATCCGCACGCCGCCCGGATGGAGTTGCCTGTTTCTGCCGCCGCTAAACCGCCCGGGACAGCCTTTTGAATGCGTGGCCGGGATTGTCGATACGGACAGCTATAGCGCTCATATCCATTTTCCGTTCTTCGCGACGGCACCGGATGGCCTTCACGTCGTCGAAAAGGGAACGCCGCTTGTGCAGGTGATACCCTTCCGCCGTGCCGATGCGGCAGTCACAGCAGAAATCCGCGCCGAAACCCGCGTGGAAGCTGTTGAGCGCGAGACGGTCCACCGAAACACCATCGCCGCAGAAGGCTGGTATCGAAAGTCCGCGCGCGCCGCTCGCTAGGGCACTTCCAGAACACGTGTGTAACGGTTTGCCGTCCGGAAGTGCGCAGCTTCAGAGGTTAGAGCGTTTCACCGTTTCCAACGAGACCCTAAAACGCTTTGAAAGGTCCGGTAAAAAAGGCGGGGGCCGGAATGTCCGGCCCCCGCTCTCTTGTCGCACCGTCAGCTTTCCCGCAACCTCAGCGCCCTGTGTGCCACAGCTTGCCCGGACGATACGACCGGTCGGACCGGTTCGAGCTCGAATTGGACGAACGGTTGGAGGATGAGTTCGACGAGCTGTTCGAGGATGAATTGGAGCTCGAATTCGAGGAACTGTTGGACGACGAGTTGGAACTCGAATTGCTCGAGGAGTTGGAACTCGAATTGGATGAGCTGTTGCCGGCGACTATGATCTCGCCGTCGGTTCGGCCGGTCGTCTGGGAGGTTTGCGTCGAAGCGCGCTCCACGCCGGGAAATGAGGAGGTATATTCCCTTGCTTCGGCGGCAGAGCCCACGAGTGCCGCCAAGCCGGCGGCGATTGCCTTGTTCGTCCAGTTCTTTGTCATCTCATCTACTCCTTATGAAAACCGGACCGCTTCTTCGGTCCGCAGGAGTAACGGGCGGTGCGCGCCTCTATTCCATGATCGCGATTTTTGATGCACTCACCGTTGCGCACCTCGGAGTTCGCCGAGAGCTCTAGCCTCTTCCGCCGCCTCGAGCGGCGCCCCTGCATCAATCGCTGTCAGATAGGCGTCGAGCGTTTCCGTGGAAGATGCAGGAGCATAGCCGCCGCTCGCTACGGGTGCGATGACGGCGAAGGTCACACGCCACTCGGCCCCGGTGCGGCAGGCAACCGAAACCACTGTTGAGCCATCGGCCGAGTCCAGCTCGAACTCGCGGCACAGCGCCTGCGCATTGTCACGGAATGTCGCAATCGCCCGGAAGCGTTGCTTGGAACCCGGCAGCCGCCGTTCCTCGCCTGCGGCGACCGTGGCGAGCGCCTCATCAAGCGCAGGACTGCCTATGGCGGCAACGCGCAAGCCACCTTCGATCGGTGCCTCGACACTTCCCCGCAGCCAATATCCGCCGAATCCCGCAACGACAGCCGCCAGCGAGGCAGCGACGGGAGCGAGCCATCGCCTTCTGTTAGATTCGTTCGCAACGCGGCGTGGGAAAGGCAGGATGCCCGCGCCCGATACAGGAGGTGGCGACGTCTTCTCCGTCACCATTCTTTCGACCGCACGCTTAAGGCCGGAAGGTACCGGCTCATCGAGCAGCGGCTCCATAGCGGTCTTGGCAGCGTGGCGCGTTTCGATGAAGAGCGCCACACGCGCGACCAGCTCGTCATCCGATTCCATCGCTCGTTCTACTTCGGCGATCGTCCCGGCGTCGAGCTCGCCGTCGGCGAACCGCATCAGTGTCTCGTCGGAGAAGTCCGTTCCTGTCATTCGTTTGTGCCCTTTATTGACTGAGAACGTCCGGTCGTCTGTGTTATTCCGGCAGCCTCGGCCAAACTCTTGCGTGCCCTCGCCAGTCGGCTCATAACCGTGCCTGTGGGAATGCCCATCACATCGGCCGCTTCGCGATAGGATAGCTCCTCAACGCAGACAAGAAGAACCACCTCCCGCTGCTCGTCCGGCAATTCGGTGATCGCCTCCGCGACGGTTTTGAGGGTCAGCCGCGCTTCGGCTTCACGTTCGCCCGATGAACCGGCGATGTCATGACGCTCGGTGATATCGTCCTGCACGCCTGCGGTCTTCTGCCGGCGCACCTGGTCGATCCAGAGATTGCGCAGGATGCGGAATATCCAAGCGTCGAAGCGCGTGCCCGGCTCGAAGCGCTCGGCACTGGCCAGTGCCCGCTCGCAGGCCGCCTGCACAAGATCATCCGCAACATCACGCGAGCGGCAAAGCGAGATGGCGAAGCGGCGCAGATTGGGCAGGAACGCCATGAGGCGTTCGCCGACATCCTTCACCGCACTGCTCATGTCCCGAAACTCCGTAATTGGCTAGAAGAAGGAATAGACCGACGACTCAGCCGTTCTGACACAATCTACAGGTAGCGGTCTCACCGTCCAAAGGAATGCGCTATCCTCCTATTAGCCTGACCTAGCCGATTGAGGTTTTCAGATGCTGACCACGTCGAAACTGGCCCTGCTCGCGCCCATTGCTGCAATCGCACTCTTATCCGGCGACATCCTGGCTCCCGGGAACATGATCGTGCGTGACGTGCTCGGAACCGGGCTTGCCCTGGCCGACGATGACGACGATGATGACGGTGGCAATGACGGCAACCGCGGCTCGCGCGGTTCCGGCCGCTCCGGCTCCTACGGCGCCGGCGCCGGATGGAGTGGCGGCAAGAGCCTGTTTCCATTCCGAGAGTTCCTGCCACGTCGGACAGCCCCGCGGCGCTCGCGCGCAGCCGCACCGGCCGCACCGATACGAGCGCCCGATGAGATCGTCGGGCTGGGTTTCAGTTCGACGGAACTCGGCGGGTTGGCGGCCGCAGGCTTCGAGCTCCTCGAACGGAACACAATGGCTTCCTTCAACGCCGAGGTGATCAAGCTTCGCATTCCCCAAGGCCTGACACTGGAAGCCGCTCGGCAGCAGGCCCGCGCCCTGGCGCCCCAAGCGGTGATCGACTTCAACCATTATTTCCGGCCGGAACAGCATCCCGATGCCCCGTGCGTCGCAAGCGACTGCCTGGCACGCGACGTGATCGGCTGGCCCTCGGCTCAAACCTGGCCTGGCACTTGCGCGGCAGGCGTGCGTATCGGCCTTGTCGATACGGCGATCAACCCCGATCACATCGCATTCGAGGCTCGCAACGTAGAGATCGTCCGCCTCGTCGACGAAGAACTGCCGGAGTCCGGCAGGCAGCACGGCACCGCTGTCGCGGCTTTGCTCGTGGGCTCAGCCACGAGCCGCACGCCGGGCCTGATACCGGGTGGCAAGCTCATCGCCGTGGATGCGTTTCACCGGGCGGGGCGGCACGACGACCGCTCCGCCGCCTTCGATCTGGCGCGCGCACTCGACCTCCTCGCTGGGCGTCAGGTTCAAGTGATCAATCTCAGCCTTGCCGGCCCGCCCAATCTCCTGCTCGAACAGGCGGTCAAAAAGGCGGGGGAGCGCGGCATCATCATGGTCGCCGCCGCGGGCAATGAGGGTCCGAGAGCCGAGCCCGTCTATCCGGCTGCCTATGAAGAGGTCATTGCCGTCACCGCGACCGACAGACGCAAACGGCCCTACCGGCGCGCCGGACGAGGGGAGCATATCGACTTCGCCGCCCCTGGCGTGGCGGTCTGGACAGCAGCTTCGGTCAGCGGCGCGCGTCCGAAGACGGGAACCTCTTTCGCCGCACCTTTCGTGACCGCGGCGGTGGCGATGATGAAAGCATCTGAAGCGGACCTCGCTCCGGAATTGCTCCGCGACAGGCTGACCGGACACGCCGAAGATCTCGGAGAACCGGGAAAGGATCCTGTCTTCGGCTGGGGTCTGTTGAACGCGCGAGCGATTTGCAAGACGAAGTCCTGAGCTAAGCAGCGTCGTCCGGTGCAAGACTTGCATGGGAAGGGCCAAACCCACCGACCGGCCACTCGCAACAGCCGCGCCATCGGCGCTGTGTGAAGACGCTGCAGCGTTGCGAGGCCGCTGTGCCTGGCTCGTGCGGGCGCATTGAATACTTGGTGATCCGTGCGACTTTCGAAGCGCATAATGGGAGCCTCTTCCGTGAGGTAGCTCTACGTTCACTGGCGGCCGGGCAGGTGATTTCCCAATGTCGGCCGCTTGCGGCCCAAATCCGAATGTTTCCAAGCGAAAGGACCACGCAATGGCGAAAAATACGATTTGCCTATGGTACGATAAGGACGCCGAGGCTGCCGCTCGTTTCTACTGTGAGATCTTCCCTGACAGCGCGGTGCGTGCCGTGCACCGCGCACCCGGTGACTACCCCGCAGGCAAAGAGGGCGACGTGCTGACGGTGGACTTCACCGTTGCGGGCATTCCCTGTATCGGCCTCAACGGGGGTCCCGCATTCAAGCACAACGAGGCTTTCTCCTTCCAGATCGCCACCGACGATCAGGAAGAGACCGATCGCTACTGGAATGCCATCGTCGGCAATGGCGGCAAGGAAAGCGCCTGCGGCTGGTGCAAGGACAAATGGGGAATTTCCTGGCAGATCACTCCGCGCGTGCTGACCGACGCGATGGCGGCCGGCGGCGACGAAGCAAAGCGAGCGTTCGAGGCGATGATGGACATGAAAAAAATAGACGTCGCTGCAATCGAGGCGGCGCGGCGCGGTTGATGCTCCATCGGATTGCGGCCCGGTTTGCGGCAAGAGCGTCCGCGTGTCCCTGTGCAGACGCTCGGACCGCCAGTTAGCTGAGCATTTCGATGTTTTATGGAAACATTGAAAGCTCTAACCCTTTGGTCCAACGCACTTCCGGGACGGAAAGCCGTTACACCCTTTTCCTGGAAGTGCTCTAGAAGGAGGTTCCTTGAGCCTTGTCTCTCCCAAGAAGCTGACGAAGTGAATTCTTCGGCATCGGCTTGGACAAATGGAAGCCCTGCAATTCGTCACAGCCAAGCTTGCGTAGAATCTCGCTCTGCTCCTCGGTCTCCACGCCCTCGGCGGTGATGCGCAGGCCTTTCGCATGTGCGACACCGACGATGGACTGCACGACCGCCACGCCACCACCGGGCCGGTCGAAGGCGTGGACGAAAGAGCGATCGATCTTGATCCGGTCGACCTCCAGGCGCTGCAACCGCCCAAATGAGGAGAAGCCCGTACCGAAATCGTCAAGTGCGAACTTGACGCCGAACTCGCGTAGCGCGGTGATGTTTTTTTCACAGACACCGGCTTCGTCGAGGAGAGCCGTTTCGGTGATCTCGAGCTCCAGTCTCGACGGCTCGACCCCGAACTGCCGCAGCAGTGAGAGAACCTGCGCGGCATAATGCCGTTGTCCAAGCTCGACCGCGGAGACGTTCACTGCAATGTCGAGGCCCGGAAATTCGCGCGCCGTAGAACAGGCTTCCTTCAGCACGAAAGCGCCGAGCCGATCGATCAGGCCGGCAGTCTCCGCAAGCGAAACGAAGGCATCCGGTGCTATGTTGCCCTTGCTCGGATGCCGCCAGCGAATGAGAGCTTCCAGCGAGCTTATCTGGTGGGACTGCGCCGAATATACGGGCTGGTAGAAGACCTCGAGCTGATTGCCGGCATTCAGGGCCGCTCGCAGATCCTGTTCCAGATCCCGCTTCGTCCTGATCAGTTCGTCCATGTGAGGGCCAAACACCGCGTACCGGTTTCGCCCGGCCGACTTGGCGTGGTAAAGCGCGATATCGGCCTTCCGCGTGATCTCGACGGGATCGGCGCCATTCCCGGTCGCGACGGCCACACCTATCGAAAGTCCGATGAGAATCGGCTGTCCGTCTATCTCGAAAGGCCGGCGGATCGAAGCGATCAGCGCGTCACAGAGCTTCTCCACCTGGTCCTGGCGGGTGCGTTCGACGATGATGGTAAACTCATCGCCACCAATTCTGGAAATGGCGGCACCAGCAGCGGTTTCCTTAAGCCGCTTCGCGACCTCGACCATCAGCCGATCGCCAACAGGATGGCCGAGTGTGTCGTTCACTTGCTTGAAGCGGTCGAGATCGAGGTACAGAAGAGCATTGGCTTGATCGATTGTCGACGTAGCGACGACCCGCGCCAGCAAACCGTTGAAAGACGCACGGTTGGCGAGTCCCGTTAACGGGTCGTGACGCGCCAGATGGTTGAGCTCCGCCTGGCTTTCCTGCAGACGTCTCGACCGCCTCCCCAGTACGATACTGAGCGCGCTGGTGAGGGCAAAGAGGAGGGCGCCGGCGACCAGAAGCACCGGCGCCGTGGCCTTCATCACATCGGCACCGGGCCTGAACGGGAGCCAGGAGAAATACCCGATCGTTTCTCCTGACGATGAAACAATCGGAGCATAGGACCGCTGCCGGCCGAGTTCCGGCAAAACAGAAAAGCGCAGGTCCTCGAAACCATAATCCTCACCGAGATGGGTCAGGAGGTCGCCGTCGAGAAAGCGGACCGCCAAGTGCAGAAATTCCCTGCCGGGCTCCTGAACGATATCACCGGTGTCCGACACGATCGGCTTCACGCTGATAATCGCCGGGCGGCCCTCGATGCGTACGAGATCGCTCTCGCCGATGGACAGCACCTGCTCGCTCGTTCCTTCCTCGTCGCCTGCTGCGAGCCTCTCTTGCAGCTTGGCGATCAGCGGCATTGCTTCGGGTTCTATGTTGCTGAAAGCTTCGTCGGTCCGGCCGGCAAGAAAGGCGTATAACGGCTTACGGTCCGGACTGATCACGAATGCGCCGTCGTGTCGGAAATAGCTGTTCATCCAACTGCCCAGGTTGGAATCGACCCACCGCGAATCCCATTCCTGCGAAATTTTTCTGACGGCGTCATCCCAGACGGTGACGCTCTCCTGATCATGGGCGATGCTGCCTTGCATCTTGGAGATGACAAGCTCGACGAGGTGTTGCTGCCGCTTCACCGCCACAGCGTCCGATTGCTGCGCCGACCAGCGGACGGCCAGGTATATGCCTCCCATCAAAGCCATTGCGATGACCATGGGCAGCATCCACCTGAAAACCGCGACTTTGCCAGCCACAAACCTCATCCGCACTCCTCCTGATAGGGCTGCTCATCATTGAGCTGAACGTCTTAAAACGCCGTAAGCTTCGCGCATGCCCTTCGGCATCTCAACGCCTGTTGAGATTCATGCAGCAGCTCAAAGTGCTACAGCGACCTTTGCACTCTCATAAGACGCGCGGCGCTGTAGGAAACTTTTCGGAGACTGCAATCTCTCCTTACCCTCATCGCTGTGCTTGTCACAGGGATGATGCGATCAAACAAGCGGAGCGGGTGACCCCAATCTCCACAGGCCCTTAGTCCGCTTTGACCGTGCTTTCCCTATCCGCACGCTTGCTTCTCCGCATGGCGTATCCGGGTGCGATCTTCGGATGAGCGAGTTTCAAAGACCGAGGCAATTCGTCTGAGAGCGCCTCGCGGACGGCGTCGCCCATCCCGAATACCACGAAGTCCGCCTGCAGCGATTCAACGAGCTGGTCTCGTTCGGTTGTTTCCGGCCGGCCATCCTCTTGCCACAGCACGATCCCGATGCGCGCCGCAGGCGCCATGCGTTTCAGCCGCCGCACGGTGAATTTGGCATGTCTCATGAAATCCCGGTCGAGAACGCTCAGGACGACGGCGTTTCGCCCCTCTACCTTCAAAGCTTTTATATTGCCCGCCTTGAGGACGTCGTGACCGGCGTGGGCCGCCTCCGCGCCCTGGATCCATAGGGTCTGGGCGAGCATCGATGCGGCAACGTCATCGAGATCACTGCGCCCCCCGACGCACAGGACGGACTTGCCGTCGCCGAGGGGAAGATCATATTCGTCCGCATCATCATCATCACCATTTTCCTGCGCTTGCGCGCCCGTTTCCTCCTCCCCCTCCTCTTCGCCGGCAATCTCCTCGAGATTGGCGATGAGGGTGTTCGCACTCTGGGCAATCTGAGCCGCCTGGGCGTTCGTCAGGGCGCCCCGAGCGCGGTCCCGCTCCGCCAGGAGCAGTGCGGGAATAGCAACCGTGTCGTAGAACTCGACGAGATACTTCTCCTCCAGCATGTCTTCCGCATTGTCCGTCGCCTCATCCGGATCTCCGGCGAGCAGACGCTGATAGAGGCGCTCCTTCGGATCGAGCACGGGCTCGTTGCCCAGCAGTATCTCCAGAAACTCGAATTGCGGGACGTGGCGACCGAGAACGACAAGGCACACGGTGAGCGGCGTCGACAGCACCAGTCCGACCGGCCCCCAGAGCCATGCCCAGAAGATCGCCGCGACGATGATCGCAAGCGGCGACAAACCGGTGCGGGAACCGTAAAGCCAAGGCTCGACGACATTGTTGCTCACGAGCTCGAGGACAATGAACAAGGCCGCCGTCCAGACGAGCAGGCTCCATCCAGGTGCCGCGGCAAACGCCAGGAACAACGGCAGAGCCGCAGCGATGACAGGCCCGATATAGGGGACGAAGCGCAACACGATGGCGAGCATCCCCCAGAGGACCGCATTGGGGATACCGAGCAGCGAGAGGCCGATGGCCAGCGGAATGCCGTAGGTGATGTTCACGACCAACTGCATGAGCAGGTACCGGCCGACGCGAGCGCCCGCGTCCTGAAGTGCTTCGGTCGTTCGATGCAGGTCGCCGTAGCCGACCAGCCGAATGAAACGGTCGCGCAGCTCCTCCCTCTCGAACAGCATGAAGATGACCACGACGATGACGAGGCCGGTCGTCGCCAAGGGCCCAAGCAGAGGATTGATGATATTCTTCAGTGTTTCGACCGGCCGCTGCGGAGAGAAAATCTCCACGAGCAACGGCTGGGTCTCCGGCGCCGGTTCGGGTGAGGCGCGCATCTCGGGTTCGGGCCGGCTGATCTCCGTGCTGATCCTCTCTATGACGCGGCCAATCCGTTCAAAAATCTGGCTTTCCGATCCGGTCTCCTTCAGGGTCCTGACCTTCTCGACGATGTTGTACTGATAGGTCGGCAGGTTCTGAGCCACCTCGCTCACTTGCATCGCTATGACCGCGCCGAATGCGGACAGGAACAGAAAAGCCGCCGTCACCGTCCCGACGACGGCCACCGAACGGGGACAACCGACTCGACGCAGCCTCGAAACCAGCGGCGCGAGCGCAAAGGTGAGCAGAATGGCGATGGCCAGCGGTAGGAAGACGTCCCGGGCGAAATAGAGGACGGCAACCGTGGCAGCAGTTGCGACGAGGGTCGGTAGACGTGAGGGCTGCGCCGCGGCTGCTGCGCTGCGCGCAAACGCGATTTGCTGCAGGCCGCCTGCGGCGGCTGCACGATCCTGGTCAACGCCACGCGAGAACTTCAGCACCACACCCTCCACCACGTCACCCGGCGGTCGACCTGGTTGCGACCAGCAGGCAAGAACCTTGTTCGCAAGTAGGTAGGGCAGTGTTTGGCGCCGCCCAGCAGATGCTCCGTTGCAAGGAACCGCAGCAGTTGCCATTTCCCGGTGCCAACGCCAAGCCGCCCACCAGCATGGCGGTCGAAGCGTCGCGCCGGGAACCATTCTGCGCCCGGCGTGTTTCTGCGACGGGGGATCAATCGCGGTCTTCTGAAGAGGTAACCACATGAAAAATATGATCATTGCCGCGGCAGCACTGATGAGCGCCGTGGCCACGACTTCACTCGCGCAGACGACGCCTTCAGCGGAAGGAGAAACGCCTGCTGTCGCAACGCCCGATTCTGAGAACCCGACGGCACCGGTCGAAGGCGCGAACAGCTTTACTGAAGCGCAAGCGAAGGAACGGATCGAAGAGGCCGGATACACCGAGGTCAGCGGATTGAAGCTCGACGACAAGGGTGTGTGGCAGGCAACTGCGATGAAGGAGGGCAAATCCGTTTCGGTCGCTCTCGACTATCAGGGCAACGTAACGGCGCAGTAGTCCACAGACTCCAAAGGAAAAGGGAGAACGAATATGAGAACAGTAACAGGGCTCTTTGACGACTATGCAGATGCTCGCGAAGCCGTAAGCGATCTGGAAACGGCAGGCGTTCCTTCAGACAACATCAGCATCGTCGCGAACAATACGGGAGATCGCTACTCGTCGGACGGCTCGAACGCGGCCGAAGGGGCCGGTGCCGGAGCTGGCCTCGGCGCGGCCGGAGGCGGCGTCGTCGGCCTTCTGACGGGGCTTGGCCTTATGGCCATTCCTGGAGTTGGCCCAGTGGTGGCTGCCGGGTGGCTTGCCTCCACCGCGGCCGGTGCGGCCGCCGGTGCAATCGCCGGGGGCGCAGCCGGTGGCCTGATCGGTGCGCTGACGGACTCCGGCGTCGATGAAGAAGACGCCCATGTCTACGCCGAAGGCGTTCGCAGAGGGGGCACTCTGATCACTGCAAGGGTCGAGGACAGTGTCGCACCGCGAGCAGAAGCGATCCTGAAACAGCGCAAAATCGTGGATCCTGCGGCCCGCAGAAGCATCTATGCCCAGGAGGGATGGTCACGTTTCGACGAAAATGCCGATCCGTACACGCTCGATCAGGTCGAACGGGAGCGTGAGCGGTACCGCGGCATGATGCCATAACGGCAGGGCTGACGTCCGCCGCTGCGGGGGCTGCAAGCGCGGCCGGCCCTCGCAGCTATTTCCGCGGCCGTCGAGCAAAATCGGTAGCGCGCGCGCGCGCGCCCCATGCTTCTTCTGGGGCGTGCTCACTTGATCTTCAGAAGCATCATCTTGCCGGCCATGGTAATGCTGTGAGCCGACTCCTCAGGCGGAACATCTGTATCGAGCGCCTTCACGAGGTTGTGCTCGCGCAGCTCGTTGAGGGTCGCGCTCGTCAGGAACTTGATCTTCTGCGGCCGTTCCTTGAACCGGTCCTTCCTCGCATAGGTGACCTGGGCATTGAGGTGCGTCCACCTCTTCCCACCCTGAGGATGGACGTCACCGTCCTTGGCAAGCTTAAGGCCCCGGATCTGCGTTGGCGTCAATTCAATCATGTCGTCGTCTTTCGTCCATCTTCGGTAAGGGAGCGGCGCAGCGACCCTGCGGCGTCGCGGAATGAAACCAGCCTCCGGCGCCGGTCGTCCCAGAGCACGAGCCGGATGCATTTGAGGCTGTCCCACAAGGTAATCCGGCCGATGCCGGCAAGTTGCGGATGGTCACGCAGTACTTCCGGCAGACGGTAATAGGGGATCCGGCTTGACAGGTGGTGCACGTGATGAATGCCGATATTGCCGGTGAGCCACCGCAGCACCGGCGGAAGATCGTAATGCGAGGCGCCATGCAGCGCCGCCTGAGGAAACCGCCAATCCTCGCCCGCCGACCAGTGAGTCTCCTCGAACTGGTGCTGCACATAAAAGAGCCAAACGCCGGCCGCACCTGCCAGCAGCACGACCGGAAGATGGATCAGGAGAAATGGTCCCAACCCGACGGCCCACACCATCAAGCCGGCCAGCGTAATGATCGCAAGATTCGTCCCCATGGTCGAAATCCAAGGCAGAGCACCCGAGTTCATCATCCCGAACGGCAGGCGTTGCTTGAACAGGAAGAGCCAGGCCGGCCCGATGCCGAACATGACGAGCGGGTGCCGGTACAGCCGGTAGCCGAGGCGCTTCATTGGCGAAAGGGCACGGTACTCGGCAATCGTCAGCGTGGTGATGTCACCAACCCCGCGTTGGTCGAGATTGCCCGCAGTCGCATGATGGGCGGCGTGTGCACGCCGCCAATAGTCGTAAGGGGTCAGGGTCAGGATCCCGAGCACGCGGCCGATCCAGTCATCGAGCCCCCGACGGGCGAAAAACGAGCCGTGGCCGCAATCGTGCTGGATCATGAACAATCGGAGCAGGAAGGCGCTGGCAGGAAGGATCGCGATCAGCCCGGGCCAGAAGCCGTTGACCAGCGAAAAGCAGGCCGCTGCCCAGAAGATGGCGAAAGGAACGAGAGTGACGAACAGTTCGAAGGCGCTACGCCCCAGACGGGGCTGCCGGTATTTCGCCAGCGTCTTCAACCACGCTCCAGCATTGTCCTCAACAAGTGAAGCGGGTGGATAGACATGTGCGCTCATTATAACCGGTCCGTTTTTCGCTCGCCCCGCGATCATCCGCCAGGGCAATGGGCTGCGCCCGTGGAACGGGTGCAGGTGTTGAAGTGTTACGCCCGGCGGGCTTTGCGGGCCGCATAGCGGCGGTCGCGTTCGGCCTTGCGGGCCGCCTCGTCGGCGACGACACGCGACACCCGATCGGCAATTTCTGCCTGGCGGGCTTCGGCTTCAGCCCTTTGCTCGGCCTCGGCGGCCGCGGCCAACGCAGCGGCTTCTGCCAGGATTCGCTCGTTCTCGGCTGTCTTAAGCGCTTCGCGCTCGGCGCGACGGGCCTCCCTGGCACGGTTGGCCGCTTCGCGCGCAGCCAGCTTTTCCTGCATTTCAGGGTCGGTCGGCTTGGGAGCGGATGCAAATTTTGTCAGAAGCCGGCGCTTTGCATCTGCCGCGGCGTTGCGTCGTTCGGCAAAGCCGTTGTCGTTCGGGTGTCTCAATCGTTGTTCCTTTGATATCGTTTGGTCGCGAAGACCGCCTTAACGGAAAAAGGCCAGACATTCGCCTGGCCTCTTCGAACCTCTTGCCGCGATGCCAGTACATCCGTGGTCATCAGCGGCGAAAAAGCGTCAGGCAGCGCGGAGCTGGCCTGCGGACATCTTGCCCGATTTGTTGTCGCGCTCGAGCTCGAAGCCGAGCTTCTGACCTTCGACGATCGAATTCATGCCTGCGCGTTCAACAGCAGAGATGTGAACGAACACGTCGGCGCTGCCGTCGTCGGGCTGAATGAAGCCGAAGCCCTTGGTGGAGTTGAACCATTTAACTGTGCCAGTGGTCATAACGAACCCTTTCTTAGCAACATAGATCACCGCTGGGCGACGCACAGCGGGGTTTCGATTTTTGAGAGAGGGAAGTTCGTCAAGAGACGCGCAAAGCGCAGCAAAACAAATATCGGCAAACCAAGTATCGATGCACTCTCTTAAACGAGAGCGGCGACCACGTCAACTTTTTGTTTTTTCGGGAAGTCGAATGCAATCTTTGGTAGAGAAATGCAAGCGGTCGCGTTCTCGGAAAGTGCGGCCGGTAGAGCGCTCCTGGGCCAGCGGACTGCAGCGCCTTTGCGACAACAAATTGCGGTGCCGCAGGCTAATGCTGCTGGCTAATATGCGAAAAGAGCGACTGCTTCAATTGCTGGCGTACCTCATCAGGCTGCTTCGACAGCGCCGTCGCAATTGTTCTAAGCTCCCGCCTTAACCCATAGAGCTGATCCAGCAGCGCAAGGATGATCGGCACAGCGTCATCGTTGACGTTCATGTCGCGCCGGAGCTCACAAACCAGGCGGATTCGAGCGACGTCGACGTCGTCAAATGAGAGCCCGCTCTCGCCTTGAGCCGGCACGATCCAGCCGCTGTGCACCCACTGGCGCAGCTGTTTGAGAGTTACAGCATCGCACTGTTCAAGGACTTGCCTCTCCGACAATTTCATGTGGCCCTCCGTAGAGCTTCGCGCGGGTCATAGGCGTGGCTCTGCCGCCACGTTTCCATGAAACGCTCGAGATCGGGATCGGTCGCCGTCGGCAGAACGACCTTCAGCGTAACACGCTGATCGCCGGCGGGGCCGTTTTGAGACTTCACCCCTTTGCCCCTGAGACGCAGGATGTCGCCCGTATTTGAACCCTGAGGGATGGTCATCGACACGCGGCCGGAAATCGTCGGCACTTCGATCTTTGCACCAAGTACGGCTTCATAGAGCGTAATCGGCAGATCCATTTCGATGTCGTTGCCTTCACGACGGAAGACGGAGTGAGAGCGGACGCTGATTTCGATCAAGGCATCTCCGGGTTCCCCGCCAGCAATCCCCGGTGCGCCCTTGCCCCTCAGCCTGAGCGTGCTGCCGTCACGTGTGCCGGCGGGAATGGCCAAGTCGAGCGTATTCCCATCGGGAAAGGTGATGCGGCGTCGGGCGCCGTTTGCCGCGTCCTGGAACTCGATTTCGAGGTGATAATGACGGTCCTGCCCACGCGCCTTGAAACGAGCCCCTGCCCCGCCCCGCCCGAAAACATCCGCGAAGATGTCCGACACATCTTCGAATTCACCGGTTCCGCCCGCTGACCCATACCGCCGCGCGTGGTCTGCATCGGCGTAGTGCCTGTAAAAGTGCTGCTGCGGCCGTTCTGCCCCCGATGCATCGATCTCGCCCCGGTCGAACCGGGCCCGCTGCTCGGGATCGCTCAGCAAATGGTGGGCTGCGGAAAGCGCCTTGAATTTGGCTTCCACCTCCTTGTCGCCTGGATGCAGATCCGGGTGCAGCTCCTTTGCGCGCTTGCGGTAGGCTTTGCGGATCTCATCCGGTTTGGCGGTACGCGGAACGCCGAGTATCTGATAGGGATCATCAGTCACCGATCACCTCCACCAATTTGACGTGCACGTCGACTGCGCGGCTGCGGCAAGCTGCGCGTCAACATCTTCGGGCCTCTGCTCGCTAGACTTCCTTTGAAATCTGCACCAGCGCGGTTTCCAGTTCGCTGTCCAGAAACGGCTTCGTGAGCAAGGGGATGTTCGAGTACCTTGTATCCAGGCCTTTGCTGCCATAGCCCGTGGCAAAAATGAAGGGTACGTTGCGTTCCGCCAGAACGTCCGCAACCGGATAACTGGGCTCCCCGTCCAGATTGACGTCGATGATGGCGATGTCGAACTGACCTTTCCGCGCGATATCGAGCGCCTCCTGCATCCGAGAGGCTATAGCGACGACCTCATGTCCGAGTTCGCATAGACTATCTTCAATCAGCATGGCGATCATGGATTCGTCTTCGACCACGAGTACCCGAAGTCTGCGCTCTGTCATGCGTCAGGCCTGTAGAAGCTTGAACGTCATGCCAGTGGCGCCTCGATGTGAAAGCGCACGCCGCTCGGCGCAAACACAAGATCGACCTTGCCGCCGAGTTCGCGAGCCAAAGCACGTTCGAGCAGGCGGGTGCCAAAACCCGTCCGCGCTGGGACTATGACAGATGGACCACCAGTCTCCTCCCATTGTAAATGCAGGTGAGATACGCTCTCACTATCGCTGATATGCCAGCTGACTTTGATGAGACCTCCGTCGTTCGTGAGCGCCCCGTATTTTGCAGCATTCGTGCAAAGCTCATGAAAAGCCATCGACAATGCCAATGCCATTTTCGGCCGCAACCGGATTGGCGGGCCGGAGGCCTCAACGCGCTGCTGGGGTTCCACGCAGATTGGATTGATCGTCGCGTGAAGGACCTCTTGAAGATCGGCACCCTGCCAGCTCTCCCGAGTAAGCACGTCGTGCGCCCTCGCCAATGCGACGAGCCGGCTTTGGAACCGGGCAAAATCCTGGCTTGCATTTACACCACGGAAGGTTTGCGCAGCCAGCGATTGAACCGTGGCAAGAGTATTCTTCACGCGGTGGTTCAGCTCGTTGACCAGGAGCTTGCGGTGTTCTTCGCTGCGTCGCCTTTCTGTAATATCGCGCGCGATCTTTGACGCGCCGACGACGCGACCGCGGGCGTCTTTCAAAGGGGAAACGGTCAAGGAGACATCGATCAGGGTTCCGTCCTTTCGAATCCGTACCGTCTCATAATGGTCGATGTGCTCGTCTCGCCGAATCCTTTCAAGAATGCCGGGCTCCTCGTCCTGGCGGTCGGGCGGAATGAGGATGATTATAGGCTTTCCGATCACTTCCTCGGCGCTATAGCCGAACAGGCGTTCGGCACCTCTATTCCAAGTCTGGATGATGCCTTGCGTGTCCTTGCTTACGATCGCATCGTCCGAGAACCTGACAATGGCCGCGAGCCGTTCTGCATATTGCGCAGCCTTCTCGCGATCGGAGATGTCCACCAGCATGTTGACCGCCCCAACGAGCTTGCCGGCGACATCATGCAGCGGAGTGGGATAGGGTATGAACGGCACACGGGTCCCATCCGGCCGTTCGGCCACGGCTTGTTCGCCACGGACCGGTCTGTCTTCTTTGAGCGCCACGGCCATTGGACATTGGTCGTGCGGCAGGTAGGTGCCGTCCGGTCTGTAGAGACGCCAGGTGACACACCATTTATCTCCGATCTGTGGGGTGCGGCCGGCCATCTCGACAGCCGCCTTATTGAAGAAAGTGATGCGACCTTCGGCATCTGTGGTGTAGACGGCCGCGGGCAGCGCCTCGAGCAAATCACGCATATGCTGTTCGCTTTCGCGAAGCCGGTCGTCCATGCGTTTCGCTTCGGTGACATCAAGCAGGACCCGCACGCCATAACGGAATCGACCGGCGTAATCGCGGACAGTCGAACTGTAAACATCGAGATAAACGACCGTACCGTCGGGCTTCACTGCACGTTTGCGAATTGCATAGGTATCAATCTCTCCGTCGACCTGCCGCGCATAGGAGCGGGCTTCCTCACCGCGGTCATCCTCATGCGTATAGTCGAGGAACGTCATAGTCAGGAGTTGTTCGCGCGAGCGGCCCAGCATGGTGCAGAATGCGTCATTGACCCGCAGCAGGCGGCCATTCGCATCGGATTCAGCGATCCCGATCGTCGCCGCCTGGTAGGTGGCTGAAAGGCGTTCCTCGCTCTCACGTCGTGCGTCTTCCGATTCGTACAGGCTGGTAACATCGGTCGTGAAGCATCGGGTGTTGACGAATTTTCCGTCATCGAAGCGGCTGTTGGATGTGATCAGCACATGTTTGATCGAGCCATCGCGTGCGCGCAAGCGGGCGGGATAGCGATCGAGTTTTTCGCCACAGGACAGGCGGTCAAGAATGTCGCCGATGACAGGCGGATCTGCGTGAAATTCAGCGATGTGCCGGCCTACATACTCGTCCGCCGGATATCCGAGAAGCTCCAGCTCTGCCTTGTTCGCCCGCAGGATGATGCCCGCGGCGCTGACGATGTGCAGCCCGATCGCGCTGTTCTCGAAGAAGTCCTCCAGGTCCTTGCTCTTGCGGATGACCTCCGCTTCGATCCGCTTCTGTTGCGAAATATCCTGGAAGCAATTGATCGCCCCTTGAATTGCTCCCCGATGGTCTCTGAGCGGGCGAATATTCACGAGCGCAAAGATGCGGGATCCGTCGGGTCTTTCGATGATCACCTCGGCGTTGCGCGTGGAGACACCGTTCTTGACCGCCTTAGCCATAGGGCAGTCCTGATGCTCCAAGAGCGCGCCGTCCGGAAGGAAAAGACGTTCGGACCCACAAAACCGCTCTCGCGGTGCGCTAAGGGATGGCTGTCTACCCCAAAGCTCGGCTGCCTCCGCGTTGTAGCGCACGAGCCATCCGTCGTGATCACAGACATAAACGGCTCCCGGGATAGCATCGAGCGCAGTTGGAGCTGACGTTATCAGCGCTTCGTATTCGGTCAATACGCGACCGGTAAGCGGAAATTCTTCGACATTCGACATGAAAACAAGTCCCTCGCGGCTCTTCAAGGGATCGATTGAATCTCAGCCGGAGTCATGGAGGGACAACTCTGCTCGACGCGCGACCCCAGGTGCGCAAAATTGCTTAACCGACATCAACGCACCGGACGCGATTTTGTTCCAGACATTTTTGACTCGCCCCTTCTCGGACCAGCCACCTCATCCAGGCAATACCGTTGACCGCCCCCATTTCCTGCACCCTATCCAAAGCTCACATCTAGACCGCGGCGCTTTAGAGATCTACAGTCGAGCTTCTGTGAGCCTGAAATTGCATCAGGTCCAGCCCTTCGCATCGCCCACCGCAATGAATTGCGGTTCGGGCCCGCGCTTCAGCCCTCAATAAACGCAATCTCACCGTGCAAGCGGGAGGAGTTTCCATGGCCACTGCCCAATGCGCCTGCGGCGCTCTAAGATTGATGCTTAACGAACCGCCACGACTGACCGCGCTGTGTCACTGTTTCGCCTGTCAGCGAAGAACTGGTGCACCTTTCAGCGCGAATGCGTTCTACTCGATTGACTGTGTCGAAATATCTGGCGTGTCTACGGAATACATTCGTACTGCCGAGAGCGGTCGCAAGGTCCGGATGTATTTTTGCCCAAGCTGCGGCTCGACCCTCTATTGGAAAGCCGATGCTTCGCCGTCCTGGATCGGGGTGGCGGTAGGGTCATTTGCCGACCCGAACTTCGCGCCACCTGCCATGTCAGTATTCGAGCAATCGAAACATAAGTGGGTGCAGCTTGATGAAACGGTAGAGGAATTCCAGGGCCTTCCAATCGGGCAGTATCAGCAGGAACCGACACGGGGAGGCTAGAGCCGGTGGGCGCGCACGAACTTTCCACGCGCTGCAGACGTTCTGCTCACCGCTGAAAGCGACGGCCCGCGGCTCACCATCTGCAGCTCTCTATCCGCCGCCTGAAACGATCCGAAGCACCCGTGGTTGAGGTTTCTGATTCATCGGTGGTGCCAAGGATTAACCACGGTAAGTCCAGCCGCTTCGAACGGGCTGATATCGCGCGTTGCGACGATAAATCCCCTGGAGGCGGCAATGGCGGCAATATATCCGTCGGGCGTCGGAAATCCCTTCCCGGCAGCTCGAGCGATCACGGCAAGCCCGGCATAGTAGCGAGCAGCTCCAATATCGAACGGCAATACGCGATCGCCAAACAGTTCGAGCACGCCATCAAGCATTTCGGCCAGAGCCTTCTTGCGCCGACCGTCCGGCAGCGCACCGATTTCGAACAGCAGTTCGGCCAAGGTCACACTGGCCAGATAAAGGGTTTCAGCGACCTGCTCGTTTAACCAGGATCGCACGGCCGGATCGGCGGCCGGTTTCATCGCCTCGGAGACGACATTCGTATCGAGGACAATCATTCAAATCTCATTGGCTGCGCCGGCGCCTTGTCACTTGCCTCGTCGAACAATGCGAAATCGTCATTGGTCAGGCCCAATCGCCGGCCGAGCTCGGCCAGGGCATCGCCCATGCGAACGCGCTGCTTGGGCTTCACCGCACTTTCCAGAATCTCCCGCACTTCTGCCTCGGTGCTGCGGCCGTGCATCGCCGCTCTCACGCGCAATGCGCGATGCACTTCATCGGGCACATTCCGAACCGTCAGGATCGCCATAGTCAAGCCCTCGCATTCGCTTTCAATGATAGCAATCTAGTCCTTTTGCAGTCATGTCGCAAATTTTGGGCGACAGGGGGGCTTTACGCCTCCCAGACTAGAGAGTTTCCGCTTTCCAGGAATCGCGGAAACTCCCCTTTGTTTTCCGCAATCCGGACGGAAAACCGCTGCGCACTTTTCCTGGAATTGCGCTAGACGGCTGGCACCAATCTCATCCGATGGCCAGGCGCGATCTCGACCAGTTCGGAGGGCGGGGGCGCGGAAAAGACGTCCGGTGCCGTGCTGCCGTCAACTGCGAAGCGGCGACCGGCAGGAAGCGGCACATCGGCAAAGTGGTCTTTCGTCCGCGGGCTCAGCGCCGCATCCGGATCGGGAATGGCAGCGATGAGCCGGCGCGTATAGGGATGGGCGGGCCTTTCGAAGATGTCCCGCCAGCCGCCCTCCTCCACGACCTGTCCGAAGAACATCACCAGCACCCGGTCGCTCATATGCTCCACCACGCTCAGGTCGTGGCTGATCATCAGGTAGCCTAGGCCGAGCTTTTCCTGCAGGTCCAGCAGCAGGTTGATGATCTGTGCGCGGATCGACACGTCGAGGGCGGATACCGGTTCGTCCAGCACGACGATTTCCGGTTCGAGGATCAGGGCGCGGGCAATGCCGATGCGCTGGCGCTGGCCGCCGGAGAACTCGTGCGGATAGCGGTTCGCCTGCTCGGGCGTCAGCCCCACATTGGCGAGCATGACCTCGATCCGGTCGGCGATCTCCGATGCGGCCGTGATCCCGTGTAGCCTGAGCGGCGCAGCGAGCGAGGTGCGTACCGACTGGCGCGGGTTCAGCGAGGCATAGGGGTCCTGGAAAACCATCTGCACCGCCTTGGCGCGCTGCATGCGTCCGGGCGCACCCGGCCCGGTGAGCGGCTGACCGCGGTAGCGGATCGTGCCTTCGGTCGGCTCCTGAAGACCGAGAATCGAGAGCGCGGTGGTGGATTTGCCGCAACCGGATTCGCCGACGATCGATAGGCATTCGCCCCTGGCGAGCGAGAAACCGATGCCGTTGACGGCATGCAGCATGCGCCGCCCGGTTCCGAGCAGCCCTCCGCCGGCAACGGAAAAGCGGACATGCAGGTCGTCCACTTCCAGCAGAGGGTCGGTCATGACTGCTCCCTCTCTTCCACGCTGCGCTGCGCGATGAAGCGGGTCTCGGTGAGCTTCGAGCGGTCGGCAATGATGCTGTCGATGTCGACCAGCCGTTGGCGGCCGTGCAGACTGCGGCTGCCGAAGCGCGGCAGGGCGCCGAGGAGCCCACGGGTATATTCGTGCCGGGGTGCCGCGAAAAGCGCCCGTGTCTCGTTCTCCTCGACCAGGCAGCCGGCATACATGACGCCGACCCGCTGGCAGATGCTGGCGATCACGCCGAGATCATGGCTGATGAAGAGAACCGCCGTACCGCGCTCGGCGCAGAGTTCCTTGATCAGGCGCAGCACCTCGGCCTGCACGGTGACGTCGAGCGCCGTGGTCGGCTCGTCGGCGATCAGGAGGTCCGGATTGCAGGCGAGCGCCATGGCGATCATCACGCGCTGGCGCAAGCCCCCCGACATCTGGTGCGGATAGTTGCGCACCCGCCGGTCGGGATTGGGCACACGCACGCTGGCGAGCGCTTCGACCGCGAGCTTCTGCGCCTCGTCCCAGCTCTTTGCCTGATGCAGCACGAACATCTCGGCGATCTGCCGGCCGATGGTCGAGAGTGGGTTTAATGCCGTCATCGGCTCCTGAAAAATCATGGCAATGCGGTTGCCGCGCAGGCGGCGCATCTCGCGCTTAGGCAGCGCCAGCAGATTCTGCCCCTTGAACAGGATCTCGCCGCCGCAAACGGCGAGCGGCTTCTTGAGAAGTCCCATGACGGCGAGCGAAGTCACCGACTTGCCCGAGCCGGACTCGCCGACGAGACCATAGGCCTCGCCCGGCATGATCTGGAAGGAGACTCCTTTGAGGAGCGGACGATTGACGGAGCGGCCGACCGCGACGCCCAGGTGAAGTTCCTTGATGTCCAGAAGCGCGGTCATGGGGTGCGCGTCCTCATATGCGGGTCGAGACTGTCGCGCAGGCCGTCGCCAAGAAGGTTGAAGCCGAGCACCGAGAGGAAGATGGCAAGGCCGGGGAAGATTGCCACCCACGGCGCGAGCTGGATGAGCTGGCGCGCATCCGTCAGCATCGAGCCCCAGCTCGGGAACGGCGGCTGGATGCCGAGGCCGAGAAAGGAGAGCGCGGCTTCCGAAAGCACCGCCGAGCCCATGCCGAGCGTCGCCATGACGAGGATCGGTCCCATCATGTTGGGCAGGATCTGCGTGAACATGATGCGCAGGTCCCCGTAGCCGAGCGTCTGCGCCGCCTGCACATAGCCCAGCGACTTCAGGGAAAGTGTGGAAGAGCGGGCGATGCGGCAGGTCCAGCTCCAGTTGGTGAGACCGAGCGCGATGAGCAGCGACGGCAGGCCGGGACCCAGCACCGCCATCACCGCCAGCGCGAAGATCAGCGAGGGAATGGCGAGCATGACGTTCGTGAAGCCATTCACCAGATCGTCCCACCAGCCGCCCCAGTAACCGGCGGTCATGCCGAGCGTGACGCCGATGATCGAGTTGATCACCTGCGAGACGATGCCGACCGTCAGCGAGATCTGCGCGCCGTAGAGGATGCGGGTGTAGACGTCCCGCCCCTGCCCGTCCGTGCCGAACCAGAAGGTGGCGTCCGGCGGCAGTTCGGAGTTCATCAGGTCCGCGTCGAGCACGGGGTCGAAGGGCGCAATGCACGGGGCGAGGATGCCGGCGAGGATCACCAGCGTCGTCAGTCCGGCACCGAGCCAGAAATTGAAGCCGAGGCGCATTCCCGTCACTCCTGCTTGATGCGCGGATCGATCGCGGCATAGATCAGATCGACGGCCGTGTTGATGACCAGGAACCAGAGCACGATGACGAGGATCGTGCCCTGCACCACGGGAATGTCGCGGCTCGCCACGCTATCGACCAGAAGCGAACCGATGCCGGGCCAGGCGAAGAGCTTCTCGATCACGACAGCCTGGCCGATCAGCGAGCCGAATTGCAGGCCGACGGTCGTGACGATCAGCACCAGCGCGTTGCGCGCCACATGCCAGCGCACCACCTTGGCCTCGCTCATGCCCTTGGAATGGGCGGTGCGGATGAAGTCGGCGTTGAGGACATCGAGGACGCCGGCCCGCGTGGTGCGCGCGAGAAGTGCAAGGGGCGTGACCCCGAGCGTGACGGCGGGCAGGATCAGGTTCCGCAAGGACCCGTCGCCGTAACCGAAGCTCGGCAACCAGTTCAGCTGCAGAGCGAAGAGATACATCATCAGGAGGCCCAGCCAGAACTGCGGCATGGAGAGGCCGGACACCGCCCCGATCATGGTCACCGTATCGAGCACGGAGCCGGGCCTCAGCGCAGCAACGAAGCCGAGCGGCACACTGATGACGAGGGCGAAGACCATGGCGGCGAGCGCCAGTTGCAGCGAGGCCCACATACGGTCGTTGATGAGGTCGATCACCGGCTGACGGGTGCGGAAACTGGTGCCGAGATCGAATTGCGCAAGGTCCGTGACATAGGTCACGAAGCGCTCCATCAACGGCTTGTTCAGCCCGAATTCCTCGTTGAGGCGGGCGATCATCTGCGGGTCGGCGGCGCGCCTGCCATCGGCGAAGAGGCTCGCGGCGAAGGTCCCTGGTACGACACTGAAGATGACGAAGATGAGCAACGCCACCACCACGACCGTGGGTATTATCTGCAGGACGCGGCGGAGGGTAAAACGAAGCATGAGCGGTCCCGTTCTGGCCGCCCGTACGGGCGGCGACAATCGATAAGGGGGCAGCCGCAGCTACCCCCCTCCCCCTCAAGGTCTTACTGGCGCGATGACGGCGCCGTCTCGTCGATCCAGATTTCGTCATAGGGCTGGATCGCCAGTTCCGTGGCGTTCGGAACGAGGCCGTGGATCCACGGCTGGTAGGCCATCACCGCCTTGTTGTAGTTGAAGAACCAGACCGGAGCGTCGTCCTGCACGATGTTGTTGGCCTGGCGCAGGAGGTCGTTCTGCTTGGCCGGGTCGCGTTCCTGCTGTGCCGCCTCGTAGAGCTTGTCGAATTCCGCGCTTGCATAGCTGGTGTAGTTGCAGGCCGATTGCGCCGTCTTCGAATAGTAGCAACGCAGCGCGTTCAGCGGGTCGGGGCCGGAGAGGTTCGACCAGATGAAGGCCTGGAAGTTGTTGGTCGTCACCGCCTCGCCAAGCGTGGAGCTTTCGACCGGCTTCGGCTTCACGGTGATGCCGACCTTCGTCAGCATCGGCAGGATGGCTTCGACGATCGGCACGCCCCAGCTTTCGTTCGGGCTCGCCGTCACCTCGAATTCGAAGCCGTCGGCATAGCCGGCCTCGGCGAGCAGCGCCTTTGCCTTCTCCGGATCATAGGCGTAGGGCGCCTTGTCCTTGTCGAAGGCGGGCGAGGAAATCGGCAGCCAGCCGGAGGCCGGGTAGGCCTTGTTCTTGACGAGGCGCTCGATGATCAGCGGCGCATTGATGGCATGGTTGATCGCCTGGCGCACCCGCTTGTCCTTGAAGGGCTCGAAGGCGGGGTTGAAGCCGATGTTGCGGGTATACACCTCGGCGACTTCCAGAAGGTGATCCTTCAGCCCCTCCTCGCCCTGATAGGCCTGGTACTGGGTGGGGCCGAGGATCGACACGTCGATTTCCTTGTTGCGGAAAGCGACGTCGCGCGCGGCGTCCTCGGCCATCAGCACGATGTTGATGCGGTCCAGATAGGGCCTGCCCTCCTCGTAGTACTTGTCGAATCTTTCCACGACGACCTGCGAACCGGGCACGTGCTCCTCGAAGACGAAGGCGCCGAGGCCGACCGGATTCTTGCCGAAGATCGATTCGTCCTCGACATTCGAAGGGTAGATGACCGTCGTGTTCTGCATCAGCGGGAAGCCGGGATTGATCGTACCGGTATAGGTGATCTCCAGCGTATAGTCATCGATCTTCCTCAGCCCCGAAATCTCGTCGGCCTTGCCGGCGATATAGTCCTCGGCGCCCTTGATGACGGCGATGAAGCTTGCGCCGGGGAAGGCGTTTTCCGGGTTGGCGATGCGCTTGTAGCTGTAGATGATGTCGTCGGCCGTCAGCGGCTTGCCGTTGTGGAACACGGCGTTTTTACGCAGGTGGTAGGTGTGGACCCTGCCGTCCTCGGAAACCTCCTCCGAGGACGCCAGTTCCAGGACGGGCTTGTTCTGGTTCGAATCCCAGCTATAGAGCGCACGGTGGATGGCCTGCGTGATGAATTCTTCCTGCGTGTTGGGGCTCGACTGCACGTCAAGCGTGGCGAAGCTCGATCCGTAGGGTGCGGTGAAGACGAGCGTACCGCCATGGCGCTCGCCCGCGGCAAGCGCCCCGGCAGCCACGCCGAGGCTGAGCATCGCGGCCAATGTCAATCTCTTCAGCATTTCGTTCTCCCTCTCGTGCCGTTCTCGGCATCGTTTCGGTTCAGTCCGGCAGACCGTCAGCGCGCATCATGCACGACGCGGCCCGCAAGCAGGGTCAGCACGCACTTTGTGTCCGAAAGGATGGTTTCGGGCGCGGCGGCCAGAAGGTCGTTGTCGAAGACGGCGACGTCCGCCCACTGACCGCGCACGAGCCGCCCTTTCACCCCCTCGGCTTTTTGCGAATAGGCGCCGTATTCCGTATAGGCCTGCAATGCCTCCTCCCGGCTCAGCCGTTCGGATGCCTCCAACACCGTGCCCCTGCCCGTCTGGCGCGTGAGCATCGCGTGCAGGTTCGGGAACGGATCCGGCGAGCAGACCGGCGAATCCGAGCCGGTCGACGGTTTCAGGCCCATGCGCATCCAGGTGCCGATCGGGTAGGATGACCGGCCGCGCTCCTCCCCGAGCACGGATATGTAGCTGTCGCCGAAATCGTGGATGAAGGCCATCTGCGGCGCAGGGAGAATACCGGCTGCCTTCATGCGTGCATTCTGATCCGGTGTGGAAAAGCCGCAATGCTCGACGCGATGGCGGCGATCGGGATCGGGATTTGCGGCAAGCGCCTTCTCGTAGGCCGTGATGAGCTGCTCGATCGCGCCGTCGCCGATGGCGTGGCAGACCATCTGATAGCCGCGGTCGTGGCACGCCTTGACGACCGCCTCGACCTCCGCATCCGGCAGCATCTGCACGCCGATATTGTCCGGCTCGCCCCTGTAGGGCCTCATCATCCAGGCGGTGCGCCCGCCCGCCGAGCCGTCGAGGAAGACCTTGACGCCGCCGACGCGCAGCATGTCGTCACCGGCGCCGGAAAGAAGGCCCGCGCGCCAGCAATCGTCGACAATGGAGACGCCGGGATCGCCGAGCAGGGTCAACCAGACGCGCACCGGCAGCCGGCCGGAAAGCTTGGCCATCTCATAGGCCCGGATTTCGGCAAAACCGGAGACCTGCCCCACGGCCGCATCCATGCAGCTGGTGATGCCGAAGGAGAGCAGATATCGCCCTGCCCGCTCGATTCCGTCGATCAGGTCCTCGGTCGTTGCCCCCGGCATGGCGGCCCTGACGAGGCTCTGGGCATTTTCCGCCAGGAAGCCGTTCAGCCGGCCCTCAGTGAGGCCGATTACGCCGCCTTCCGGCACGACCGTCGCCTCGGTGATGCCGGCAAGCTCCAGAGCGCGGGAGTTGGCGACCGAGACATGGCCGCAGGCCCGTGTCAGCAGGACCGGGTGATCGGGGGCCACGCGATCGAGATCGTCGCGCGTCGGGTGCCGCCCGGTGTCGAGCTTGACCTGGTCATAGCCGCGGGCGCGCACCCAGCCGCCCTTAGGCGTCGCGGCTGCGCGGTCAGAAATCCGACCCATGAGCGCGGCAAGCGTCGGCGCGCTGGCGGGCGTCGCGTCGACCCAGCCCATGGCCATGCCGGTTGCAATGAGATGCAGGTGGTTGTCGATGAGGCCGGGGGAGGCGAAGCGGCCTTCGAGATCGATGACTTCGGTGTGCGGCCCCTTCAGGTCCGAAATGTCCGCATCGCTGCCGGTTGCGAGAACCTTGCCTTGCCACACCGCGAGAGCTTCGCTGATGCCCTCCTCCCGACCGCGCCAGATCCGGCCATTGATGAGGATAAGATCGGCTTCTATTCCGAGCGCCATTCGCAACTCCCCCCTGTCGGTCCCGGACGGCCGGCACCTATTTCCTCCAGACGCAACGTGGAAGGTTGCAGTTGGCTTGGCCAATTCGCTTTTGGCAACAACCCATGCAGAATCGACATACCTATTTCGATTGAATGACTTATGATCGGCCGCAGCACGCGTGCAGCAAAGGAAGCGGATATGGAAATCAAGTGGCTGGAGGATTTCGTGACCCTTGCCGACACGTCCAGCTTCTCGCGCGCGGCCGAGCTGCGCAACGTGACGCAGCCGGCCTTCAGCCGCCGGATCAAGCAGTTGGAGAGCTGGCTGGGCGCGACGCTCATCAGCCGCGCGACCATGCCGGCCGAACTCACGCCCGCGGGGCGCAATTTCCTGCCCGTCGCACAGGAAGCGATCCGCACCTTCTACGCGGCGCGCGAAGTGCTGCGTCTCCCGCACGAGCCGGGCCTCATCCGCTTTGCCGCGCTGCATACGCTGACGGTCACCTTCTTTCCGCGCTGGCTGAAGACGCTGGAAGCGGCGGGTGGATCATTCAGCACCTCGCTCATTCCGGACCGCGGCGGAATCGAAGCGAACCTCGACGCACTCGTCGGAGATGAGGCGGATTTCTTCCTGACCTATGTGCATCCGGAAGTGCCGTTTCATCTCGATAGCGGGCAGTTTTGCGCGCTGACCGTCGCCCATGACCGGCTGATCCCCCTGGTCGCGGCGGAGATCGTGCTGTCCGGCGATGCGCAGCCGGGACTGAACCTCCTCGACCGCGCCATCGCGCAGCCGCGGCTCGCCATCCCCTATCTCAGCTACGGCTTCAATTCCTTCTTCGGGGTCGCCCTGTCGCGCCTGCTGCTGCGCCGCCCGCCCTTCCGGCGCCGTACGACGCACGAAAACACGATCAGCGCCGGCCTGATGAACATGGCGGTGACGGGCGCGGGCGTATGCTGGCTGCCGGAGAGCCTGGCGCGCGAGGAAATCGACGCGCGCCGCCTCGTGCCTGCCTCTGCTGACGAGGGTTGGAACCTCGACCTCGAGATCCGCCTTTACCGGCACGCTGCGAGCCGCAACCGCAAGGTCGAGGAACTATGGGCGACTGCGCAGCGGCTCCTGGAACCCGCATTGGCCTGATCAGACCTTCACGAAGATCATGGGGACGGGTTCTCCTTCAGCCAGTCGACAAGGCAGGGATAGATGCGGCCGTTGCGCGCCGGCATGGCGGAGACCATGCAGAGCGCGTTCAGGACCGCCTCCTGCGTCGTCTCGGCGGCGGCGCGGAAGGCGATGTCGATGTGGCCGTCGGCGAGCCGCACCTGCGTTGCGAACGGCGCGGCGGGTTCATGGTCCACCGGGTCGGCGGTGGTGAAACAGAGGGCGACATCGCCGCTGCCATGGCCCCAGAAGGCACCGAGCCGGGCAAGGCCCGCGCCGGCACGCCGCGCGACCCGCTGCAATTGGCGATCTGCCAAGGGAAGATCGGTCGCCATGACGACGATGACGGAGCCGCGCTCGGGATCGGCCGGCGCCCGCGGATCGGGCCGGCGCCCGTCCGGCAGGACGAGGTCTCCCGTCGCGCCGAAATTGGCAAGAACCAGCGTGCCCAGCGTGAAATCGCGCTTGCCGATCCGCATGCGCCGCGAGGCCGTGCCGATGCCGGCCTTGAATCCGAAGGCGGTCATGCCGGAGCCGGCGCCGACCGCACCCTGCTCCACCGGCCCCGTGCGCGCGGCGTCCAGCGCCGCCTCCGCGTCGGCAGGCCTTACGGCCAGCGCCTGAATGTCGCTGATGCTGCCGTCATTGCACTCGCAGACCAGCGCATTGACCGTCGAGGTCCTTCGCCCGATCTCCGGATTGGCGGCGATGGCGCGGCGGACCAGCGCTTCGGTGCAGGCGGCGACGCCGAAGGTGTTGGTGAGCAGGATCGGCGTCTCGATCGTGCCGAGTTCGGCCACCTGCATCAGCCCCGCCGATTTGCCGAAGCCGTTGATGACCTCCACCGCCGCCCGCGGCTTCACGCGGAAGACGTCGCCTGCATGCGGGAGGATCGCCGATATCCCGGTGAAGAGGCCCTCGCCGCGCAGCGACCGGTGGCCGACCGAAACGCCCGCGACGTCGGTAATGGCATTGCCCGGGCCCGGTTCCAGCCTGCCCTGCGGGATCAGCCCCAATTCCCGTGCAGTCTTCATATCGCCCCTCCCTGCATCGCTTTTTCTGGTTCAGTGAACCAGTGAACGGATCTAGAGCATTTCAACGTTTCATAGAAACACTGAAATGCTCTAACCATTTGATCCAACGCACTTCCACACGGAAAGCAGTTACACACTTTTCCTGGAAGTGCTCTAGACCGGAACGCCGGCCGCTTCCAGATAGAGGGCCTGGAGTTTTCGGGTCATCGGACCGGGCTTGCCGTTGCCGACGACCCGGTCACCGATGCGCACGACCGGCATGACGAGGCTGGAGGCGGAGGTCTGGAACGCCTCGGCGGCGCCCTGCGCCTCGTGGGGCGCGAAGGGGCGCTCCTCGATCGCGAGACCCTCGGCGGCACAGAGCAGCGCGAGGGCACGCTGCGTGCAGCCCGGCAGCGTCGCGCGCGATGCCGCGCGGGTGAGAATGCGTCCGTCACCGGTGATGACATGGGCCGTGGAGGATGCGCCCTCCGTCACCAGCCCGTTCTCCACCAGCCAGACGTCGTCGAAACCGCGGGCGCGCGCTGCCTGCTTCGCCAGGACCTGACCCAGCAGCATGGCCGTCTTGATGTCGCGTCGGCTCCAGCGGGGGTCGTCGGCCAGATCGACCGATATGCCGTCGTGCTGAGCCTTCGTGCCGGTCAGTGTCTTCGCCTGCGTGAAGCCGACGAACCGCGGCACCAGCGCGTCGGAATAGAGAAAGTCGCGATCCGCCTCGCCGCGCGAGACCTGCAGATAGACCGTGCCGTCCCGCAAGCCGTTGCGGGCGATCAATTCTGCCTGGACGCCGGCAATCTCCTTGCGCGAGAGGGCGAGCGGAATGGCGAGTTCCCTCAGCGAACGTTTTAGACGGCCAAGATGCAGGTCGTTGTCGATCATCCGTCCGCCGATAACCGCCGTCACTTCGTAGACGGCGTCACCGAACAGGAAGCCGCGATCGAAAAGCCCGATGCGGGCTTCCTCCTCCGGCAGGAATTGACCGTGGACATAGACGATCCTGCCCATGTGTTCCCCTTGCTGTGCCTGCTGCCCTGCAGCGCCGCGCCTCTTTGGGACGCGCAAAGGTCGCTGCAAAACCGTCAACTTGCCGCATGTCTCGTTTCACCGGTCCGAGGAAAGGAGACATGCGGTCATCACGGAACATAGGAGCGACTTGCCGCGGCTGACCAATTCAATTCGCGCAGCATCCTATGCAAAATTTGCCTGAGATGATTTTCTGTCGGTTGGAGAAGTCTCCTGGTGCAGATCGGCCAAGCGCCTCGTTACCGGCACTGCTTGCGCGGGCCGCCGCTGTAAGGCTTGTAACTATTGTCTTCCGGGCGATAGGAGCGGTAGCGGCTAAAGCAATAGGCAACGTGTTCCTGCGTCAGTCTGATTGCCTCGCCATTGTCGGCCCCATTGTCGGCCGAGTATTCCATCTGCGTCGAGGGGTCATCGGCCTCTTCCACCTCGATACCGCGCGTTACAGGCGAAATATCCTCCGACGGCCCCCATGCCGCATCCATGTAGGGTGAGTTGCAGGTCCGCCTTCCGCCACTGAAAGATCTGTAGCTGTTGTCGAACGGACGATAACTGCGATAGCGTTTCGCGCACCATTCGGCATGAGCGGCGGGCACTGTCGACGCCGTCGGCTGCTCCTGCGCCGCCGGCGGTTGAATTGAAGCGGTGGCCGTCTTGTCCAAAGGCTCCGGGGCGCGTTCCTTTTCGGCCTCGTTGCCCATTGCGGGCGTCTCAGACTCTCTCGAAGCGTTAAGGTCGGTCGGGGCGGAGCGGGCGGGCAGCCGCTCGAATTGCTGGGCCGCTCTGTCGACTGCTCGCGGCTGCTTGGTCCATATTTCCGCCTGGTTCACGTCGAGCTGCGGCTGGCGCGCAGGCTTGCCGGTAAGGAACAAGACTGCGACGACCGCCCCGCTCAGAAACAACGCGAGAGACAGGACGAACCCGCCAAATATCGCCAACGCCGTTTTCACTTGAGCCTCCTTCGTCCTTCCACGAAGAAATGCAAGGGCTCGGTCTCAAGTTCCGACGATGCCTCAGAATGCTTGAGCTTTCGGGATAGTGGGCGGCGGTGCCGGTGCTCCGGTCGACGAAATCCTATGCCGCCTCGGGAATGCGCGCGATGACTTTGATCTCGAAATCGAACCCGGCAAGCCAGTTCACGCCCAGCGCGGTCCAGTTGGGATAGGGTGGAGCACTGAAGATCTGATTCTTGACGGCCATGATGGTTTCGAACTGGTTCTCGGGGTCGGTGTGGAACGTGGTCACATCGACTATATCGTCGAAGGTGCAGCCGGCCGCATTCAGCGTCGCGCGCAGATTTTCGAAAGCCAGTTGGACCTGGCGCCCGAAATCCGGTTCCGGACTACCATCGGAACGGCTGCCGACCTGCCCGGAGACGAACAGGAGGTCGCCGGAGCGGATCGCGGCTGAATATCCGTGAGCTTCGTACAGGGCATGCCGATCGGCGGGAAAGATTGCGTCGCGTCGCGTCATCTGGTCATTCCTTTTCAACGTTTCTGCCGGCGCTGGGTGATTGTGACATCGCGCTGCCGGCTCTACATACGCGGCGTATGTGAACCAGCGTCCGCAGCGTCTGTCAACTCAAATATACGCGACGTATGTGAAACGCCGGGTGCCACCCAAATTGTTCGGACGAACTTCTAAGAGTCGATCAGCCGCTTGCCACCTGCCCGGACACTCGCTGCAATGACGCAAGCGTTTGCCTTATTCGTACCTTGAAAGGGCACGTGCTACGGATTGGCGGCACTCGGGGAGCAGCGCACAACTCAATCCCTTGATCGAGCGTCGAGCTCGAACACATGGTGGTGGATGTGGCCTTCGAACATCTCCAGCAGACCCTTAGTCAGTTCGCGGCTCTCGTAGCGCACCGGCGACTCCAATGCTCGCGCCAAAGCAGCGCGATCATCATAGATGGTGGAAAGGATCATCGCGAAAACCGGTGCCCCTTCGTCCCGGTCGACGGCATGGAGCACCCGGACTTCCCTGACGCCCGGAAAGGCCTGCCACAGAGGCAGCAGCTTCTCCTCGACATAGTCGCGGAATGCCTGCTCCCGGCCAGGATGGATGATCCCCTCGAACAGGGCCTGGCGAACGATCATGATGTCTTCTCCCGCTTCAGTTGACGCTGTTCGGCGCTTTTTCGCCGGCAAAGTGGGCGGCGAGATTTGCAAGCACGAGCTTTCCCATTGCCATGCGCGTCTCGACCGTCGCGCTGCCCTGATGTGGCATGAGCACCGTATTCGGCGTGGTGTGGAATTCGCTTCGGATTGCGGGTTCGTTGACGAAGACATCGAGCCCGGCACCCGCGATCGTTCCGGACCTCAACGCCTCGATCAGGGCCTCCTCGTCGACGACGTTGCCACGCGCGACATTTACCACGATACCCTCGGGACCGAGCGCCTGAAGAAGGGATGCGTCAACGATGTTCTGCGTCGCCGCACTCGCCGCCACGCAGACGGCCAGAACGTCGCTGTCGCGGGCGAGATCGACGGGACTCTGATGCGCGATCCAGTCGACGCCGGAAAGCGCAGACCGATTCCAGTATCGCACCGACATGCCGAAGGCCTCCGCGCGCGACGCGAATGCCCGCCCGATCTGACCAAGACCGAGTACGCCGATCCGCTTCCCCTTCGGGCTGTGGCCGAGCGGTAATTGTTCGCCCGTGGCCCAGCGGCCTTCGCGCACCAGCCTGTCGCCATCGCCGACCCGCCGCAGGACGGCGAGCATGAGCGCGATACCGAGGTCAGCGACGTCGTCCGCAAGGACACCCGGCGTCGTCGTCACATCGATGTTGCGACTGCGCGCGCGGGCGAGATCCACCTTGTCCGTCCCGACTCCGTTGATTGCGATGATCCCCAGTGATGGAAGCTTCTCCATCCATTCATTGGAAAGGCCCGCGCCGCCGCCCGTGGCAACCGCGCGGATCGATGGGAGCGCCGCTTCGAGCGCTGGCCGATCGGCGGCCTGGTAAAGCCTGTGAACCGTATAATTCCGCTGAAGTTCGTCCATGACGAACGGCATCATCGGCTCCACGAGCAATAGATCTGGTTTCACGTTTCGAAACTCCAATTACCGGGGTGTGGCCATCAGGAGATCTGGCCGAGGAAGAAGCGCGTGCGCTCGTGTTGCGGGGCCCCGAAGAAGGCATCGGGCGGCGCAACCTCCAGGATCTCGCCGCGGTCCATGAAGACGACACGATCGGCGACGCTTCGCGCGAAGCCCATCTCGTGCGTGACGCAAAGCATGGTCATGCCTTCGTTGGCGAGATCCACCATCGTGTCCAGGACCTCCTTGACCATCTCCGGATCGAGAGCCGAGGTCGGCTCGTCGAAGAGCATGATCTTCGGGTTCATGCACAGAGCCCGCGCGATCGCGACGCGCTGCTGCTGTCCGCCCGAAAGCTGCGCCGGATATTTCGCGGCCTGCTCGGGGATGCGCACCCGTTTCAGATATTTCATCGCCGTCTCTTCGGCCTCTGCCTTGGCGAGACCCCGAACCTTCATGGGAGCCAGCGTGCAGTTCTCCAGCACCGTCATGTGCGGGAAAAGGTTGAACTGCTGGAAAACCATGCCGGTCTCCTGCCGGACCAGATCGACGTTCCGTCCGCCGGCGGTCAGGTCGTGACCGTCCACGACGATCCTGCCCGAATGAATGGTCTCGAGCTGGTTGATGCACCTGATCAACGTCGACTTGCCGGAACCCGATGGTCCGCAGATGACGATCCGTTCACCGCGGCCGACCGCCAAGTCGATGTTCTTGAGCGCGTGAAAGGCGTCATACCACTTGTTGACGCCCTCCATGCGGACGGCCGGGTCCGAAGCCTCGCGCGAATCCGGGGGCGAGGCGTTTTCGCGTTCCGTGTTCATCGCGAGGGCTCCATTCTTATTTCGCTTCAGTGACGAATTCCGGCAGCGGAGAGCCGAGCCACTTCTCGTGGATGGCGTTGAGTTGTCCGTCCGCCTTGACCTTGTCGAGGAAGCCGTTGACGAAGTTCAACATCTCGCTCGATCCCTTGCGAACGGCGATACCCTGAACCTGCTGGCTAAGCTGAAGCTTCTGATTGAACCGCCCCGGGGCGGCGGCTTCGATCTGGGCCGCGACGACATTGGAAACGCCGATCAGTTCGACCTGTCCGGAAAGGAGCGCTTGCACCGCACTGGCGTCGTCGTCGAAGCGTTGAATGTTGGCGTCCTCAGGGGCAATCTTTGTAGTCGCCGTGTCCTGCGTGCTGGCACGGGCGACGCCGATCGTCTTGCCGGCCAGATCTTCAGGCTTTGTGACGTCCAGGTCGGCGGCGCCGAACACGCCGATCGAAATGCCTGCGTAAGGTTGCGAGAAGTCGACGTTCTTGGCGCGCTCCTCGGTGATGCCTAGCGAGGCGACCAGCAGATCCACCTGGTTGCTCTGCAGGTAGGGGATGCGGTTGGGTCCCGTCACCGGCACGATCGTCACTTCGACTCCGAGCTCCTTGGCAAGCAGCTTCGCAACATCGGCATCGTAACCATCCGGCTGGTTGTTCGCGTCCATGATCCCGAACGGCGGGAAATCGACCAGCATGCCGATCTTCACCGTTCCGGCCGATTTGATCGCCTCCACCGTCTGCGCTGCGGCGGGCGCCACCAAACCCGCGACAATCGCAGCTCCGAGGACAGATATTGCCATGCGTCTCGAGATATTCATTAGCCCTTCCCTTCTCGTATGCCGGCCCTCCCGCCGGCGGGGCCCGTCAACGTGCCGTTGCCCGGGAAAAACGGGTTTCCATCCGGCGTGCGATCAGCGACAGCGGCCAGCAAAGCAGAAAATAGACGGCGGCAACGGTGCCGAAGACCAGAAACGGACTGAACGTCGCATTGTTGATGATCTGCCCTTGTCGGGTCAGTTCGGTAAAGCCGATGATCGATGCGAGCGAGGTGCCCTTTATGAGTTGCACGAGGAAACCGACAGTGGGCGCGACGGCGATACGGGCCGCCTGGGGCAGGATCACATGACGCATCGACCGAAAATAGCGCAGGCCGAGCGCTGTCGCCGCCTCGCGCTGTCCCTTCGGCACGGCCTCGATGCAGCCCCGCCAGATCTCGCCCAGGAAGGCGCTGGCGTGGAGCGCGAGCGCAATCGTCGCGGCGATCCAAGGATTGATCGAAAAGCCGAAGATGTTCATGCCGAAGAAGACCAGAAAGAGCTGCATCAGCAGCGGGGTTCCCTGAAAGACGCGGATGAAGCCCGTCGCGGAGAGACGCAGCACTCGCGTATCGGCGACGCGCATCAATGCCACCAGTAGTCCGCCGACGCTGCCGCCGGCAAAGGCGATCGCGGAAAGGGCGATCGTCCACTGTGCCGCGGCGACGATGACGAGAAACTCGTTCCAGCCGAAGGCTCTGATCATGACAGTGCTCCTAACGGCCGAGGGGATATTTGAAGGCCATTTTCTCGACCGCATAAAACAGCGCGGAGAAACCGACCGACAGGGCAAGATAGATCAGAGTGACCGCGATATAGACCTCGAAGCTCGCAAAGGTCGCGGACTGAAGGTCGTTGCCGGCCGCAGCCAGGTCATCCGCCGAAATCACCGACACGACGCTGGTATTCAGCATCAGATAGATGAACTGGCTGGTGAGCGCGGGATAGACGGTGCGCAAAGCCGGCTTCATGACGATGTAGCGGAAAATCTGGGCCCTCGACAGCCCAAGCGCCCAACCGGCCTCCACCTGTCCCCTGTGAATGGATTCGATCCCGGCGCGGATGATCTCCGTGCCGTAGGCGCCGAAGTTGACCACCAGCGCCAGCAGCGCCGCACTGTTCGGCGAAAGCCTCAGGCCAAGCGAAGGCATGCCGAAGAAAATGAAGAAGATCTGCACGAGGAAAGGCGTGTTGCGGATAATCTCGATATAGCCATCGATCACGGTACGCAGGATCGCCGGTCCTGCTGTCTTTCCCCAGGCGCAGAAGACTGACACGACGAGGCCGATCAACATGGCTGCACATGACAGGCGAACCGTGAGCCAGGCGCCGATCAGCAACTGGTCGAAGGACGCGAGCACAGGCGCGAAGTTGAACTCGTACATGCCGGGACCTCCTCCCACACTACCGCCGCCACACCTCGCGCTTCCCGCGATATGCGTCAGTTAGATCGATCTAAAATGTTTCGTGACGTGCGTCAACCGCAAATGACGTCCGGGATCGGGCGCGGTCAGGCGGGCCGGCCGCAGGACTGCCGAATGTTCAGCGTCGTGTCGTTCACCATGCGCCGCGGCGGCAAATCCGGATTGGCGATGCGCTCGACGAGGAGCAGCGCCGCCTTTTCGCCGATCGCAGTCGGGCCGGTCGAGACCGAGGTCAGTCTCGGCCGGATGGCCTCGGCGTCAGCCACGTCGTCGAAGCCGATCAGCGAGAGATCGCGTCCGATCGTCAGTCCGCAATCGTGAAGTCCTGCGGCAAGGCCAAGAGCGACAAGATGATTGAAGCAGATCACGGCAGTCGGCTGTGTGGCCTTTGCAAACAGAAGGTGGGTCGAGCCGGCGATTTCTCCGAGCTGTGCCGGCAAATGGATCAGGATCTCGGGATCGAACCCCTTTGCCAGCATGGCGGCACGAAAGCCGTCCACGCGCTCCCGATAGGCAGAATGAACCGGGCCGTGGGCGGCAAAGGCAATCTTCTCATGACCGAGCGTTGCGAGATAATCCACCGCCTGACGCATGCCGCCGGCATAATCCACGCCGACATAGTCCATATCGGCGGAAATGTGGCGCAATACCTGGACGACGGGCATACCCCACGCCGCCAACTGCTCGGACAGGTCGGGTTCGGTGCCCGCGGCGGGGCAAAGAACGACCCCGTCCACCCCATGTTCGCGCATGCGCTGGAGCAGCATCGCCTGCCGCTCCACCCTCTCCCCGCTATTGGCGAGAATGACCACCTTGCCGGTGGCCCCGATAGCCTCCTCGATACCTGAAAGGAGTTCCGCGAAGAATGGATTGGTGAGATTTGGGACGATTGCGCCGATGATCTGGCTGCGTTCGACGCGCAGGCGGGCTGCGCCGATGTTGTAGACATAGCCCAAATCCCGCATCGCCTGCTCGACTCGCGCGCGCGTCTCACTGCCGACCAGCGGGCTCTTGCGAAGAACGAGAGAGGCGGTCGCGCGGGAAACATTGGCATGCCGCGCGACATCCAGAAGCGTGACGCGAGGCTTCTTTCGTTCTTGGAAAGACATTGGATACCGATCGGGTAAAAAAGCGTGGAGAGGACTATAGTCGACGGGCGAACACTAGGGCAAATCGAGCGAAGCTGCGCAACGGTTTCCGCCCGGCGCGGCGCCCGGGAGCCCGCGGCTGACGACATGCTCAGCCAGATTTCGCGGCGATACGCGTGGAGACGCTCAGCGATTCACCCGGCCCGAGAATCTTGAGGCCGCGGGCTTCGGCCTTGCCGGGAAGGTTGAACGCATCGACGGGGTGCGTCACCGGTTCGAAGCAGAAGAAGCCGGCGTCGGCAGCCGGTGAAAAGACGACGTATTGGCGCAGCGCCTCGCTCGCATCCACGTCCGCCACGAGCCCACGCCTCGGCCAGTGAATGCGGGCCTTGCCGTCCCAGCCGTCGAACCAGTTGTTGATCCATCGCTCCGGCAATGGCTGCGGCCTGCTGAAATCCATTTCCGGATGTGCGGCTATGGCATCATAGGCCTTTGGCAGGTGATCGGATTGCTCCAGCCAGACGCCGCGGGCGGGCGCGTGCAGCGTCGTATCCGGCTCGCGCACGAACCAGGGATGAAAACCGGCGCCATAGGGCAGACGGATCCGGGCGCGGTTGACGAGGCTCAGCTCCATCGCCAGGCCGGCGCTCTCCAGGCGGTAGGACATCCTCGCATCGTACCGGAAAGGCCCCGGTCCTTCTGCCGAAAGGGTGAGCGTGATCGAATCCGCGCTCACGGAGGCAACGTCCCACGCGGCCGAAAAGCCGTTCCCGTGGATCGGGTATGGCTCCGTCTCCACGTTCCGGGGCAGGGCATAAAAGGTTCGGTCAAACGTGAACCCGCCGCCGGAAACCCGCCCGGAAAAAGGAACAAGCAGAATGTTCGAAAGCGCGAGGGGATGCGCGGTGGACGGATCGACCCTGCGGAAGATCGGTTGCCAGGAGCCATCGTGCAGCACGTCGAATGCCGTCAGCCCGGCGCCGAGATCGGGCCGCAGGACGATGCGTGCATCGCCGTTGGAGAGCTCGATCGCCGGCATCACCAGCCGCCGTCGATCGCGATGTTCTGGCCGGAAATCATGTCGGAGGCAGGCGAGACAAGGAAGTGGACCAGGTCGGCGACGTCGGAGGGCTGGATGCGCGCCTTCAGCGACTGGTTTTCGACGATCCAGTCATTGTATTGTTGCAGGCGGTCGGCAAAGACCCGCTCTTCGGCGTCCGAAACCACCGCGCCCGGCGACACCGCGTTGACGCGCACGCCGTGCGGGCCGAGTTCGCGCGCAAGCGCCTTCGTCAGCCCCAGCATCGCGCCCTTGGACGCCACATAGGGCACATAGCCGTCCCAGCGGCCGTTCAGCGTCAGGGAGCAAAAGTTCACGACCTTGCCGTAGCGCTTTTGCTTCATCCCGGGCGCGACGGCCCGGGCAAGCGCGAAAGCCGCCGACGAGTTGACGCGGACCTGGTCCTCGTATTCCTCCAGCGAAAATTCCTCGAAAGGCTTATTGATGATGAGCGCCGCATTGTTGATGAGAATATCGATGCCGCCATGCTCGCGGGAAAGCGTAGCTGCGCGCTTTTCCGCCGAAGCCAGGTCGTTGAGGTCCTCGCCGACATAGATCGCGCTCACACCGTGAGCCGCGGCGACACGCGCCGCGAAGCCCTCCCCGGCTTCGGAGCCGGGCCTGTCGAGCAATATCAAGGCGGCGCCGGCGCGCGCCAGCCGCTCGGCCTGGGCGCGGCCGAGGGTGCCGAGCGCACCGGTAATGAGGGTGGTCTTTCCGGAAAGCTCTGTCATCGTTACCTCACAGAAGCGCGTGAACCTCGTCTATCGACGTCTCGGCGGTCGGCTTGTCGAACACGATCTCGCCGCGTGCCATGGCGACGATGCGGTCGCAGGATTGGAAAACGTGCTGCATGTTGTGCGAGATGAAGATCCCGGTCAGGCCCTGCGCCTTCAATCCGCGAACGAAGCCGATCACCTTGTCGGTCTCCTTGACCGAAAGATGGTTCGTCGGCTCGTCCAGGATCAGCACCTTCGACTTGAAGTGCATGGCGCGCGCGATGGCTACGCCCTGCCGCTGGCCGCCCGAAAGCTCGCCGACCAGCGCATCCGGCGAGCGCAGATGCAGATCGACATCGGCGATGGCACGGATGCTTTCGGCGCGCATGCGCTTCTGGTCCATGATGCCGATGCCTAAGACCGACCATTTCATCGGCTCGCGGCCGATGAAGAGATTGCGGGCGATCGACATGGATGGGACCATGGAATTGTACTGATAGATCGTTTCCAGCCCGTGGCGCATCGCATCCTTGGGGCTGCGAAGAGCCACCTTGCGGCCTTCGATCAGCACGTCGCCGGAATCCTGATGGTGAACGCCCGAGAGAATCTTGATGAGCGTCGACTTGCCGGCGCCATTGTCGCCGACGAGGCCGACGGTCTCGCCGGGGTGGATCGTGAGGTCGACATTCTTCAGCGCATGCACGCCGCTGTACCATTTCTGGAGGTTGCGGCACTCGATGATCGGCGTGGTCATTTGTGCGCCTCCACCTTGATCTTGCGGGACATTTTGCCCATCCAGGCATTGGCGATGACGGCAAACATGGTGAGAACCCCGATCGCGAACTTGAACCAGTTGGCATCGACACGGGAAAGGACCAGGCCGTTGTCGATCGTGCGGATCAGAAGGGTGCCGATGATGGCGCCGAAGACCGTCCCGATCCCTCCTGCGAGCGCCGTACCGCCGATGACGGCCGCGGCGACCGCCTGCAATTCCAGCCCTTCGCCGATCGACGGCAACGGCGAACCGAGACGCAGCACCTGAAGCAGTCCCGCAAAGCCCGCCAGTACCGAGCAGAGCATAAAGCAGACGATCTTCACGCGCTTGACCGGAATGCCCATGGAGGCGGCGGCCTCGTTGAAGCCGCCGGTCGCCCGGATCCAGTTGCCGAAATTGGTGAGCGACAGCAACGCCGCCACGAGTGCGGCAATGACCACGAACCAGAGGAAGGACATGCGGAAGGGCGAGCCCTGCCAGATATAGTCCGTGAAAAGCCAG
The DNA here is from genome assembly GCF_042436655.1 of Sinorhizobium sp. P24N7. NCBI lineage: Bacteria > Pseudomonadati > Pseudomonadota > Alphaproteobacteria > Hyphomicrobiales > Rhizobiaceae > Sinorhizobium > Sinorhizobium sp. P24N7. Next base: position 266,280 of record NZ_JBHMIW010000003.1, read on the forward strand.
GTCGGCAGGTCGGGCGGCAGAAGCGGGGGAAAACCGCCTGATATGACGATGGTCAGCGAGCGCGCGATGAAGAGCATCCCTAGCGTGGTGATGAAGCTCGGTATCGAGAATTGCAGCGTGACATAACCATTGATGAAACCGATCGCCCCGCAGATCATGAGACCGAGCAGCACCGCGACGGTGAAGGGCACGCCGGAATTCAGTATCACCGCCATCGACATGGGCATCAGCGCAAAGACGGACCCGACCGACAGGTCGAATTCGCCGCAGATCATCAGGAGCGTCACGCCGATGGCGACGAGCGCCATTTCCGGCAGAAGGCCCAATACGCCGCGCATGTTTTCGAAGGAAAGAAGAATGCCGTTCGACTTCGCCTGGAAGACGAGAACGAGGACGATCAGCAGTGCAAGGCCGGCAAGCTCGGGCTTGTCGAGATAGATTTTCAGAAATCGCTTCATGGGCTGCCACTCATGGTTCGGCGTCGTGCCTGACCGATCACGACGATCTCAGGTCGGGTGCCTGAGATCGTCGACGCGATCGATTCCGAGAGCTGGGACGGGATACCGGCGGAAAGCCGCATGAATTCCCCCCGGCTCCGGTTTCGAGCTCGGGCAAGACGCCTGTTGCTTATCGGGAGCGCCGGATCAGCGCAGACCCTGCTTCGCCAGTTCGAGGATCGTCGGCACGTCCTTCGGCGTGACGATGCCCTGCCCCGTATCGACATCGGAGGGTGTCAGGCCGGCGGTTTTCCAGAGATAGGCCTGCATGACCGGGATGAAGCCCTGCATGTAGGGTTGCTGGTCGACCTGCACCTGAACATAGCCGGCCTCCATCTGCTGCAGCACCTCGGGCACGAGGTCGAAGCCGCCGAGCAGGACCTTGCCGGGCTCGATGCCGCGATCCTTCAGGACCTTGGCGACGCCGGCATGCCAGTAGCCGGTATCGAAATAGGCGGTCGTGTCCGGATTGGCATTGAGATAGGCGCCGATGCGGTCGGCGGTAAGCGCGAGGTCGGTGGCCGAATCGATGCGGGTGATGTTCACCTCGCGGTCGGAATGCTCGGCCTTATATTCCTCCAGAAATTTCGTGACGCCGCCGGCGCGCTGCTCGGACCAGGTCTGGCCCGGCGCGTTGACGCCGACCAGCAGGTTGAGCGGGCCCTCCTTCGGGAAGTTTTCCGACTGGGCCTTGGCGAGCGAGTAACCGGCCGCGGTGAAGCCCTGGCCGATGAAGGCCTTGCGGGCGTTCCCCTTGGCGCCTTCGCTGTCGTCGACATTGACGGCGAGCACCAGGATGCCGGCGTCGACGGCTTCCTTGATCACGTTGTCATAGGCATTGTTGTCGACGATCGCGACGAAGATCGCGTCCGGCCTGGAGGCGATCGCCGCCTGCAGATTGGCGACGGCCTGCTCGACCGCGCCTTCCGTCTGCGTGAGGATCAACTGGCACGAGGCGCCGACCTTTTCGCAGGCGTCGTCATAGCCCTTCTTGACCGCCTGCCAGAACGTGTTCGAGGCCGACGAATGGCTGACGAAGGCGATGCTGAGACCTTCCGCGCTGGCGGCTGGAGCCATCAGCGTCAACCCCAGGGCCGTTCCTGCTATCAATTTCCTGATCATGATGCGTTACCTCCCGTTGAACATCGATCATATTGCGGCGGCCGGTCACCCCGTGCCGTCGAAGAACTCCGCCCGCGATCGCGCGATCTCGGGCAAAGATTTCAGAATTTCGCGCAGATGCATGCGCAGCGCCTGCTCTGCCCCGCCGACATCACCTGCCGCGATCGCATCGACGATCTGCTCGTGCTGTTCGATCAGCCGGCCGATCTGCGGGTCGTCGACGCTCAGGAACCGGACGCGGTCCATCTGCGCCTTGACGCTTTCGATGACGCTCCAGGCATAGGCGCGGCCGGCGGCCGTCGCGAGCGTGTGGTGGAAGAGTTCGTCCAGCCGCAGGAACGCGGCGCGATCGTCATGCGGCACCTGCTTCTGGCGGGCGATCTGTTCGCGCAGTTCGTCGACGATCGCCACCTCATGCTCGCCGGCGACCTGGCGCACAATGTCGGCCTCGATCGCCTCGCGCACGAAGCGCACGTCCATGACCGATGCCGTCGAAATCCGCGTCACATAGGTGCCGCGTTGGGGCAGCACTTGGACCAGCCCCTCCTCTGCCAGCTTGATGAAGGCTTCGCGAACCGGTTGGCGGCTGATCGACAGGCTTCTTGCTATCTCGGCTTCGGAAATGCGCGCGCCGGGCACCAGCTCCGCCTGGATGATCTGCTCGCGCAGGATGCGATAGACCTGCGGACCGACAGCTTCGATCGCGGACAGAACGCGCTGCGGTTTAATGTTCTGCATCCGGCCCCCCTCCAAGCTTCCGGCAGTGTTGGCCTACTACCATACAAGCTGGTCGAACTTCAATCCTTCGAACTGCGCCGCGACACTTCGAATTTCCGGTCGAGATCGGGAGCGAGGTCGACCCCGTGCCCTGCCCCCGGCGGAATGGTAATCATGCCGTTCGTCACAGTGGGCAGCTGCGTCGTAAGATCGGCATACCAGGTCTTGTAATAGGCACGCACGCTTTCCTGGACGAGCGCATTCGGAGCATTCAGCGACAGATGCGTCGAGGCTGCGAGCACCACAGGGCCGGTGCAATCATGCGGCGCGACCGGAAGGTGCCAGGCTTCCGCCATGGTGGCGATCTTCTTTGCCTCGGAAATCCCGCCGCACCAGGAGAGGTCGAGCATGACGACCCCGGCCGCATCCGTTTCCATGAGATCGCGGAAGGCCCATCGGGTCGCGAGCGTTTCCGACGCGCAGAGCGGCGCGCGGCTTGCCGCCGCGTAGCGCTTCAGACTGGAGAGCGAGTCCATCTTGATCGGGTCTTCATGCCAGAAGGTGGCATAGGGCTCGAGTGCCCGGGCGATCTGGATGGCGGGCGTCAACTGCCACATGGAGTGGAACTCGACCATGATGTCGATGCGGTCGCCGACGCGCTTGCGGATCTTCTCGAAGGGCTCCAGCGCCTTGCGCAGGTCCGGCCCGGAAATATACTGGCCGCCGCTTTTCTCCGCCGCGATATCGAACGGCCAGATCTTCATGGCAGTAATGCCCTCCGACAGGAGATCCTCGGCGAGTTCGTCCGCCCGTTCCAGAAATCCGTTCAGGTCGTCATAGTCGCGCCGCGGGCCGCCGATGCCGTAGTTTGCCGTCTGCTGGCCCTTCGCGTCGCGCATATAGGTGTTGCCGGCGCAGGTGTTGTAGGTGCGGATCTCGCGCCGCGAGAAGCCGCCGAGAAGCTGGGCGATCGGCAGGTTCGTCGCCTTGCCGAAAAGGTCCCAGAGCCCGATATCCACCGCCGAATTGCCGCGCATCTCCGCCCCGGTCGAGCGGAAGCCGAGATAGCCTGTCAGATCCTTCGAGATGCGGTCGATCTCCAGCGGGTCGCGCCCGACGAGTTTCGGGGCCACCACCTCGTGAATGTAGGTTTCCACGGTCTGCGCCATGAAGAAGGTCTCGCCAAGTCCGACAAGCCCCTCGTCCGTGTGGATGCGGACCCACAGAATATTGGGAAAGTCGCGGACGCGGACCGTTTCTAATTCCGTGATCTTCATGCTCAATAAACTCCTGCCGCCAAAAGCGCCTTTACCGTCAGATCGAAATGCTCGACCATCGCCTCCTCGCCTTTCGCCGGGTCGCCGTTGGCGATGGCCTGCGCGATGGTCATGTGGCCGTCGATACTTTCCTGCCGCGTCTCATTGCTGGCGCGGCTCGCCCAGCCGATGGGCCAGGTATGGCGCGTCACGACATGGAAGGAGCCGACGATCAGCGCGAACATCGGGTTGCGGGACGCCGTGCCGATCGCTTCGTGAAAGGCGATATCATGTTCCATGACCCTGACCGGCTGGTCGAAATCCCGCTGCATCGCTTCGGCAAGCGCGACGATTTCGGCGGCCTCCTTGTCGGTGCGGCGCATGGCTGCCAGCACGACGGTGCGGCGCTCGACAGTCCGGCGGACATCGAAAATCTGCTGGATCGTCACCTGGTCGGTATGCACGGCATGGTCGGTCACCAGGGCGAGCACGTCCGCCTTGGGCGCGGCCACCCGCGGACGCCGGCCATTACCGATGTCGATCAGCGTCAGCGCGGCGAGCGAACGATAGGCCTCGCGCACGACGCTGCGGGATACGCCCAGCTTTTCTGCAAAGGCTCCCTCGCTCGGCAACGAATCGCCGACCTGAAGACCGTTCTCGCGAATGTGAACCTTCACGGCAGTCATGACGCCGCCGAGCAGTCCATCCGCGCCGGACCGTCCGGATGAGGACTCTTCCTCCGCCTTGAGCTCTATCAAGTTAACCTCCTACCTATCAGATAGGTTTGCGATGACCTGTGAATAGATTTGCCTTCGGCTGTTGTCAACGCCGAATTGCAAAATCTGTTTGGAAGGCACGGAAGTAACCGCTCGACAGAAGCGGCCTAACGGGCATCGCCTCCCGTATCCGACGCGAAATACGCCGAAAACCGCTGAGCAAGCTCGCCCAGATCGACCATCGCGCGCCGCAGATGCAGCCGCATGATCTCCTGCGCGCTGGTCGCGTCCCCTTCGCTCACAGCCTCGAGAACGCGCCGGTGATCCTCGACCAGCTGGTCGAGTTGCCCCGCCTGTATCGACAGACGGCGGACCCGGTCCATATGCTTCTTGGCATCCGAGATGAAGGCCCAGACTCCGTCGCGGCCCGCGAGGCTGCAGTAAAGCGCGTGCATGCGTTCGTCGCACTCGAAAAACAGGTCGGGGTTGTCCTCGAGGACAGCAAGCTCCTGCTCCTCGATGGCCTGCCGTATGCCGAGCAGGACGCGGCGGTTCGATTGCTGCGCCGCTTCGGCAACGATCGCCAGCTCCAGCTGTTCGCGAACGAACTGGGCGGTCCTGACCGCGTCCATGCGGATCGGCGCCACCACGACGCCTGCCCGGGACCGGAGGTCGACAAGTCCTTCCGCACTCAGCCGCGAAAGGGCCTCGCGCACGGGCGTGCGGCTGACCCCCAGCAGCCCGGCCAGCGCATGCTCGCCGATCGGTTCGTTCGGCTTCAGTTCGAGCCCGATGATCTTGCGCGAAAGTGTGCGGTAGCAATGCTCCGCGGCCGAGATTTTTATGTCACGCGTCATAAATTGAAAGTCCTATGTATTTTTGCATGCAATTGTTCATCGCGAGCAGATTACCCGCACAACGTTTCGTTTGCTACTCGCCATTGAAGCTCCTTGACGCTTTCTGAAATCTTGCATACAAGAATGCAAACGGGTTTGGGAGGACACCAATGACCAACCGCAAGCGGCGACGTCCCGCAGCGTTGCATACCGGATTCATGGCGCGGCCATGAGTGCCACGGTTTCCCTGCTCCTCGATGCGAAGGACATCGTCGGCGAGAGCATTCTCTGGTCCGGGGACGAGAAGGCGCTTTACTGGGTCGATATCGTCGGCAAACGCATCCATCGGCTCGAACCCGAAAACGGCCGTCATGACACATGGCCGACGCCGGACTTCGTGACGTCGATCGGCATGCGGGCGGATGGCGGGTTCATCGTCGGCCTCAGCCGCAACGTCTGCCTATGGACGCCTGGCGGGCCTTTCGAGGCGTTTGCCGTGCCGGAGCCGGATCTGCCGGAAAATCGCCTCAACGAGGGTCGGGTCGCACCGGACGGCTCCTTCTGGGTCGCGACGATGCAGAGCAATCTTGACGCAAGCGGCTCACCGAAGGCCCTGGACCGGCAATCGGGCGCGGTCTACCGCATCGATCCCGCCGGTCACGTGTCGCAGCTCACGCCCAACGAATACGGCATCACCAACACCATGGGCTGGACGCGGGACAACCGCTTCTTCTTCGCCGACACGCTCGCCAACGAGATCTACGTGTTCGATTGCGATCTTGCCGCCGGGAGAATCGACAACCGGCGCACCGTCGTGGCCGGCTTCGCCCGCGGCCTGCCGGACGGCTCCTGCCTCGATGCGGACGACCGGCTCTGGAACTGCCGGGTGGCGGGAGGCGCAGCCGTCGCGGGCTTCGACGGAACCGGCCGTCTCGTCCAACTGATCGAGCTGCCGGCAAGCTGGCCGACGAGCTGCACATTCGGCGGCACGGATCTTTCCACCCTCTATGTGACCTCGGCGCGTTTCACCATGACGAACGATCATCTCGATACGCATCCGCTGGAGGGCGGGCTCTTCGCGGTCGAGGGCGTGGGGCACGGCGTCGAAGAGCCAAAATTCGGGCCGGCGTCCGACAAGTTCCCCTCTGTTACGGAGACAGCGTGATGAGCGATTTCAACGGCAAGAGCATCGTCGTCACCGGCGGCAGCCTCGGCATGGGTCTCGCCTGTGCCCATCGCTTTGCTGCCGGCGGCGGCAAGGTGACGATCGTGGCAAACGACAAGGCTTCGGTCGACGAGGCCGTTGCTTCCATCGGGGACAATGCCGCCGGGTTCGTCGGCGACGTCCGCTCCAAGGACGACATGGAAGCGGCGGTTCAGACCGCGGTATCGCGCCATGGGGGCGTCGATATTCTTGCCTGCTGCGCCGGCATCCAGCGCTACGGCACCGTGGTCGACACACCGGATGAAGTCTGGGACGACGTTCTCGACATCAATCTGAAGGGCATCTTCCTCGCCTCCAAATTCGCCATTCCCGAAATGCGCAAGCGCGGCGGCGGCGCGATCGTCGCCATCTCTTCCGTGCAGGCCTATGCTTCGCAGGCGGGCGTCGCCGCCTATACGGCGAGCAAAGGCGCGATCAACGCACTCGTGCGCGCCATGGCGCTGGATCACGCCGGGGACAATATTACTGTCAATGCCGTCTGCCCCGCCTCTGTCGATACCCCGATGTTGCGCTGGGCCGCCGATCTGTGGAAAGGCGAAGGCACCGCCGAGGCGACCCTGGAAGCTTGGGGAAGAGGACATCCGCTGGGCCGCGTCGGCAAGCCTTCCGAAATTGCCGAACTGGTTGCCTTTCTTGCCGGCGATAAGGCCCGCTTCATCACGGGCGCCGACATCAAGATCGACGGCGGCGTTCTTTCCAAGCTCGGCATCGTCATTCCAGATTGACCGGAGGTCCGTCATGAAACCGCTTCCCGATTTCCGCTCGAAAGACTTCCTGCGCGCCCATATGCGCGAGATCATGGATTTCTACCATCCGATCTGCCTCAACGAGGAAGACGGAGGCTATTACAACGAATACCGCGACGACGGTTTCATCACCGACCGGAAGACCCAGCATCTCGTCTCCACCACGCGCTTCATCTTCAACTATGCCACCGCCGCGGTGCTCTTCGAGCGCCCGGACTTCGCGGAAGCGGCCGCCCATGGCGTAAGATATCTCGACGAGGTTCACCGCGATCCGAAGCATGGCGGCTATTTCTGGCTGATGCGCGGCCGCGATGCGGTGGATGCGACGAAGCATTGCTACGGCCACGCCTTCGTCTTGCTCGCTTATGCGACAGCCATGAAGGCCGGAATTCCCGGTATGGACGCCCGGGTTTCGCAGACCTGGGAACTTCTTGAAAGCCGCTTCTGGGAGCCGGACCGCGAACTCTACAAGGACGAAATCAGCCGCGACTGGGGGGCGACTTCGCCCTATCGGGGACAGAACGCCAACATGCACATGACCGAGGCGATGCTGGCCGCCTATGAGGCGACCGGCGAGATCCGTTACCTGGACCGCGCCGAAACCCTCGCCCGGCGCATCTGCGTCGAGCTTGCCGCCAACGCTCAGGACGTGGTCTGGGAGCACTATCGCGAGGACTGGTCGATCGACTGGAATTACAACGAGGACGATCCGAAGCACCTCTTCCGGCCCTACGGCTACCAGCCGGGCCACATGACGGAATGGACCAAGCTGCTCCTGATCCTCGAGCGCTATCGCCCGCAGGACTGGATCCTGCCGAAAGCCATCCTTCTCTACGAGACGGCCTTGGCAAAGAGCGCCGATCTCGAATTCGGCGGCATGCATTACAGCTACGGCCCCGACGGCAAGCTCTACGACCTCGACAAATATCATTGGGTCCATTGCGAAACGATTGCCGCCGCGGCCGCGCTCGCCGCACGCACCGGACGGGAGCGCTACTGGCAGGATTACGACAGGCTCTGGCGCTACAGCTGGCGGCACCTGATCGATCACGAAAATGGCTGCTGGTTCCGCATTCTCTCGCCCGACGGCGTGAAGCAGAGCGACATCAAGAGCCCTCCAGGCAAGACCGACTACCATCCATTCGGTGCCTGCTATGAAATCCTGCGCGTGCTGGGGGAGGCGCAATAGCAGGGCGACCTTTTTCGGCCAGCGCCGACGGACACGGCCGGCGCCCCGCACCCTAACCTTCGCACCCGACAGCCTGCATTGGAGCCTCCCATGAAGCGACCCAGGATCACCGATATCCGCGCGACCACCGTCACCGTTCCGCTGGAGGCGCCGCTGCGTCATTCCAATGGTGCACATTGGGGGCGGTTCGTCCGTACGATCGTCGAGGTGGAAACCGATGTTGGCATCGTCGGTCTCGGCGAAATGGGCGGAGGCGGGGAGAGCGCCGAGGCAGCGTTCCGGGCGTTGAAGCCCTATCTCGTCGGCCACGATCCCTTCGAGCTGGAAAATCTCCGCTTCATGATCTGCAATCCGACCGCCAGCCTCTACAACAACCGCACCCAGATGCATGCCGCCATCGAGTTCGCATGTCTCGACATCATGGGCAAATTTCTCGGCGTGCCGGTCTGCGATCTCCTCGGCGGCAAGATGCGCGATGCGGTTCCTTTTGCCAGCTACATGTTTTTCCGCCTTCCCAACAAGGACACCGGCGAGGGCGAGACGCGCACGGCCGATCAGCTCATCGAGCAGACGCTGGCGCTGAAAAAGAAATGCGGATTCACCTCGCACAAGCTGAAGAGCGGCGTCTTCGCGCCGGATTACGAGCTGGAGGTCTTTCGCGCATGGGCGAAGGCCCTCGGTCCCGACAGCGTCCGCTACGACCCGAACGCGGCGTTCAGCGTCGAGGAGGCGATCCGCTTCGCCAAGGGCATCGAGGATCTCAACAACGATTACTACGAGGACCCCACCTGGGGATTGAACGGCATGCGGCGCGTCCGTGAGAACACGACCATGCCGCTCGCCACCAATACCGTCGTGGTGAATTTCGAGCAGCTCGCCGCCAACATCCTCAATCCCGCCGTGGACGTGATCCTGCTCGACACCACGTTCTGGGGCGGCATTCGCCCCTGCGTGAAGGCGGCGGGTGTCTGCGAGACCTTCCAGCTTGGCATCGCGGTTCATTCATCGGGCGAACTCGGCATTCAGCTCGCGACGATGCTGCATCTCGGCGCGGTTCTCCCGAACCTCGTCTTCCACGCGGATGCGCATTATCACCAGCTGACCGACGATATCATCGTCGGCGGTCCGATGCGCTACGAGAACGGTGCCATCAAGGTACCGACGGCGCCCGGTCTCGGAGTCGAGCTCGATCGCGACAAGCTCGGGCAGTACGCCGACCTCCATAAGACGCTCGGCGGCTATCCCTACGACCGGGATCCCTCCCGCCCCGGCTGGTTTTCCGTCGTCCCGAACACCCGATGGGCGGATCCCAACGACGATCGCGCCGTCGATTACTGAGGCTGCACCCGGGACCTATTCGCAACCTCACCGAAATGGAACCCATCCTGCCGAGACCTGATCGTCGTCATTCTAGTAACCGGGGCAAACGGAAGAGAATTGCGATGTGTCTCACCTGACGGCCGACCGCTTGGAGCTGGAAACTGTTCCAACTCTGAAAGGTGGCATATCTGCGAGAGCAGCCGGATATTGGCCGAAGGCTCAGGCTTTAAAACTCGGACCTGGGGCAGCGCAAAAGCCGATACCCACTGTTCAGTGCTCCATGAATGCCATGGTCAAAATTCGGTCTTCCGTCATGTCGGCTCGGTCGACGACGCCGGCGAGCCGTCCCTTGGAGAGAACGGCGACGCGATCACACAGCGCCAGGATCTCCGGGACCTCCGACGAAGCGATGAGGACGGTCAGCCCCTTTTCCGTTTCCCGGGCGACGATGTCGTAGAGCTCGGACTTCGCGCCGACATCCACTCCGTGCGTGGGCTCGTCCAGGAGCAACAATCGCGGTTCGGCCATGAGGGCGCGGGCGAAGATCGCCTTCTGCTGATTGCCGCCCGAAAGCGTCGAGATCGGTTGCGTGTCGCGAACCATGCGAATGCCGAGCGTTTCGCGATAGAACGCCATACGCCCGGCCTCTCCTGCCCGATCGGAGAACAGGCCCTTCGAAAAACGGCGCAGGCTGCTGATCGCGGCATTGTCGCGCACCGAATGCTGCGGCAGGATGCCTGCCGTCTTGCGGCCTTCCGGCACGAGCGCAATCCCCGCCTTCACCGCCTCGCTCGGGTCGGCGAAGGCCACCTTTTCTCCGAACAGCGAGATGTCGCCGGCCTTTGGCCGGTGCACCCCGTGTATAAGCTCCAGCAGCTCGGTGCGGCCGGCACCGACGAGACCGAACAGGCCGAAGATTTCGCCTTTGCGAATGTCGAGGCTGATGTCGTCCAGCAGACGATCGTCCGACAATCCCGCGACCGACAGCGCAGGCGTCCCGCTTGCAAGGGAACGCTGCCTGTACTGGTAGATGGCGGGCTTCCCCGTCATGTCCTTGATCAGCTGTTCGCGGCTCGTTTCGCCGGGGCGTCGCTCGCTGACGATCGCCCCGTTCCGCAGCACGACGACCCGGTCGCAAAGGGCCATCGCCTCCTCGAGGCGATGCGTGATGAAGATGATGGCCGCTCCTGCCTCTCGCGCCTCGCGGACATAGGAGAAGAACCCGGTGACCTCGTGCGGCGTCAGGGATGACGTCGGCTCGTCGAGGATCAGCAACCGTGGCTTTCTTGCCGCCGCCTTGGCGATCTCGACCAGCTGCTGTTCACCCGCCCGCAGGGTCCCTGCTTCCCGGTCCGGCTGGATGTGACCGGCGCCGACCCTTTGAAGCAGGGCACGGGACGCGTGCTGCATCAAGTCGATATCGACGAGGCCCATACCGGTCCGCGGCATCCGACCGAGATGCAGGTTCTCGGCGACGCTCAGCGCGCCGACGACAGACAGTTCCTGATGAACGAAGCTGACGCCCGCTTCGATGCCTTCCGACACTGAGCCGAAACGGACCGACAGGCCGTCCATTTCGATCGTGCCACCGTCGGCCTGAAGGCCGCCGGACAGAATATGCATCAGCGTCGATTTGCCGGCGCCGTTTTCACCGAGCAGGCCCACGATCTCACCCGCCTTCAGGTCGAGGTCGACCGAGTGAAGTACGGAATTGCCCGAGAAACTCTTGGCAATCCGGCGCGCGCGAAGGAGCGGCACGGAGACGGCGCGCGCGGCTTCTGCGCCGGGCGCAGCCGCCGCGCGTGGGCTGTTACTTGGCGTCATCGGGCGTCAGCAGCTTTCCGGTCACCGGGATGACCTTTGCGGGCGGCTCCTGGCCGGCGACGATATAGTTGTAGAGCATAACGCTCGAATCGAGCGCCTGCTGGTAGGGCGCCTGGTCGAGCAGGCCGACCATCTCACCGGTTTTCAGGTACTGGATATTGTCGGGCGTATGGTCGAAGCCGACGACGCCGACCTTGCCGGTCAGGTTGAGATCCTTGACGGCCTTTGCCGCACCGAACGGCCCGCCGGCGGTCACGTAGACCATCGAGAGATCCGGATTGGCGGTCATCATGTCCTGGACGAGCGAATAGGCCGACTCCGCCTTGTCCTTGTTCTCGAAAGGACCGACGATCTGAATGTCCGGGGAGTTCGCCTTCAGATATTCCAGCGCGCCGTTCATGCGCTGCGTGTGCTGGGTGGCGCCGAAATAGCCGGTGATGACGCCGAGCTTGCCCTTTCCGTTCATCTTCTTGGCGATGAATTCGCCGATCTGCTTGCCGGCCGAGGTCGCATCCTGGCCGATGAAGGCAAGGCGCTGCGATTCCGTCGCACCTTCCGCAATGATGTTGAAGACCGGCACGCCCTCTTCCGTGGCTTCGTTGATAATGCGCGCCGTGCCGTCGAAGATCGGCACCACGACGATGCCGTCATATTTCTTGGCGAGTGCGCCCTCGATGCCGGCGACGACCGCCTCGGCGGAGAGGTCGTCCCCGAGATCGACGAAATCGACCTTGGCGTCGTATTTCGACAGATAGTCGTTCGCCGCCCTCGCCCCTTCCGTGACCGGGGTCCAGAACGGATTGTTCTGAAACGACAGGAACGCGATCCTCACCGGCCCCTTGGTGTTTTCCACCGCGGCGACGGTGCCGCCCTGCGGTGCTTCGCCCGCCAGCGAAGGCAATGTGACCGCCGCAACGGCCGCAGCGGCAAAGGCCATGGTTTTAAGTCTCTTGAGCAACATGCTTGTCTCCTCCGATAAATGATCAGTCGTCGTCGCCGCCGCGCTGCAGCCCGTCCAGCCCGACGGCGAAGATGATGACGAGCCCCTTGGTGACGACCTGCCAGTAGGCAGAGATGCCGAGGAGCACAAAAGCGTTGTTGAGCAGCGCCATGAGCAAGGCGCCGATCACGACACCGAGGATCGAACCGCGGCCGCCGCTCAATGCGGTGCCGCCGAGGATCACGGCGGCGATGACGTCCAGCTCGTATCCCATGCCGAGATTCGGGTCAGCGCTTGCCAGGTTGCCCGCGAGGATGAGCCCGCCGAGCCCTGCCAGCAGGCCGCACAGCGCGAAGACGAACAGCCGGGTCGAGCGCAGGTTCACGCCGGCAAGACGGGAGGCCTTGGGATTGTCGCCGATCGCATAGATCTCCCGGCCTGTGACGGTCCGGCTCGCGAATACATGGACGATCGCGGCGAGCACGATCATCAGCAGGAAGGACACGGGTATGTCGAAGATGCGCCCCGCACCGACGAACTCGGCAAAGCCGCCAAACGATACAGGGATGCCGCCGGTCATGAGGAGCGCGATCCCGCGCGCGATCGAGAGCGTGCCGAGCGTGGCGATGAAAGGATTGATTTTCAGCCGCGTGTAGAGAAGTCCGTTGGCAAGACCGCAGGCGAGTCCGGTCAGAAGGCCGCCGACGAGGCCGACGGTCTCGCTGCCGGTGTCGCGCATCAGCACGGCTGCGACGACAGCGGACAGACCGATGACCGAACCCACGGAAAGATCGATGCCGCGGGCGATGATGACCAGGGCCTGCCCCAAGGCGACGATCGCCACGACCGAGGCCTGGCGGCCGACGTTCAGCAGGTTGCGCGGCTCCAGGAAATAATCGCTGGCGAATGTCAGATAGAGCGCCACGACGGCGAGCATGGCAAGCACCGATGCTTCGCGATGCCGGCCCAGTCCTCGTGCGAAGGTCAATGCTGACTGCATCGTCATCACCGCCTTTCGAAATTGGGGGCGCGCTTCTCCTTGAAGGCCGCCCGGCCCTCGGCCGCGTCCGCGGTCGCAAAACAGATCGTCTGCAGATCGCGTTCGTATTCGATAGCCTTGTCGAGCGGCATCGAAACCGCCGCCTTGAGGTTGGCCTTCGCCGTTTCCGCCGCGATCGGTGCCCGCGAGGCGATGATTTCGGCGATCGCGCGGGCACGTTCCAACAGGTCGGTCTGGGGAACGACCTCGCTGACCAGCCCCCAGGCCAGCGCCTTGCCCGCCGGTATCGGGTCGCCCGTCATCAGCATGAGCGCGGCATTCGAGGCGCCGATGGAATGCATCAGATGTGCCGCCATGCCGCCGCCGCCGATCCATCCGAGCTTGATCTCCGGTGCCGCGAACTGCGCGTTTTCCGAAGCGATCCTGATGTCGCAGGACATGGCCGTTTCCAGGCCGCCACCGAAGGCATAGCCGTTCACCGCGCAAATCGTCGGCTTGAGCAGGGCGCGGAACGCATCGCAATAGTCCGGCCGATTGCGGAACTGCCAGGGCGTCCGGTAGGTGTCGAGCTCGCGGATATCGGAGCCGGCGCAGAAGGCGCGATCACCGGCGCCGGTAAGGATGACGCAGCGAATGCGGTCGCTGTCGTTGCTTTCCTTCACGGCCTCGACGATCGCATCGGCCATTTCCGGCGTCACGGCATTGAGCTTCTGGGGCCGGTTGAGGGTGATCGTGGCGATTGCACCGTCCACGGCATAAAGAACGTCGTCGGTCATTTACCTACCTTTCGCCACCGGCTTTGCGATGGCTTGCATAGAGGGCCTGCAAGCTTTCGAGCACGCCGTCGGCCGGCGCCTTGTCCTCGAAGGCCTGCCGCAGAAGCGCCGAGGCCTTGCCCTGGAAGGCGATGTAGCCGTCGTGACGCGGGCGCACATAGGCCTGCTCGAGCGTATCGGCCGTGTTTTCATAGAATCCGCCCCAGCGGGCGTTGACGCGTGGATCATGCCAGGCCTCGCACCGAGACGGCTGGCCGTCATGGACGGGGATGAAATCGACCTGGGCCTCGCGGCTCATCAGCCACAGCAGGTGTCGCTTGAAAGCCGGCGTGATTTCGCAGCGCCGCGAGATGCCGATTCCCGTACCGCCGAGCGTCGAACCCGGCCGCCCGCCGGGGATGCGGCGCGGCGCGTCGTGGAAGGCGACCTGATGCCCCGTCTGCGGCGCGGCGTAGTTCACGTAACCGTAGACCAGCGGGCAGAGCACGACGTCGTCGTTCGACGCCATGTGATCGAGTATCCCGATCGGGTTCCGGTCGCGCACAGACCGCGGACTGCGGTTTGCGAGATCGCGCATCAGTTCGTAAACCGGGCGCCCGACGTGCCGGGAGACGAGGACCTCCGGATCCGTCTCTGCCGGAGGGTCGCCGAAGGCCGCGGCTATCGACAGGAACGAGAGCGCCGCGTGCGGACCCGCGAGCGACAGCGCCACCTTGCCGGTGGTCCGGGAGAGCGCCACGACCTCGTCCCAAAGCTCGGGCACCGGTGCCTCGAGAAGATCGGCCCGCGCCGCCATCACCTGCGTGGCCGCATCGAGCGGCAGCGCCCAATGAGCGCCGCCGAAGCGATAGCTCCGCAAGGAGGGACCGATGCTCTCCGCCTCGAGCGCCTGGACGGTCGAATCGCCGAATACGTCCTCGAGAGACCGCAGGCAATTTCCGGCCAGAGCTTCCCCGACATGCGGATGATCGAGAACCACAAGATCGTAGCGCGCGCAAAGATCGGCGATCGGATGGGATTCGAAGCCTTCGAGCGGCTGCTTCTCCCAATCTATGGCGAGCCCCCATTCTGCAAGTTCAGGGCGCGCGGCGGCAGCCGCAAGCGCGTTATAGCCGCGTGGATGATCCCATGTCAGAGCCTTCAGCCGTTGCATCGTCAGACGTCCTCGGCGGCAATGGCACCGGCGGCTTCGAGTGCGGCGATGCGAGCCTCGTCATAGCCCGCGTCCCGTAATATCTCGCGTGTATGCTGACCGACGACCGGCGCCCCGCGGTCGACCGTCGAGGGGGTCTTGGAGAACCTGATCGGAAACCCGGGCGTCTTAACGCGGCCTTCGGTCGGATGGTCATATTCGACGAAGGTACCGTTGTGCCTGATCTGCGCGTCCTCGACGAGATCCGCATAGCCATAGACCGGGCCGCACCAGATGTCTGCCGCACGAAGCCGTGCCAGCCACTCCTCGGAGCTTTTCGTCTTCAGCTTCTCGCGTGTCTTGGCGAAGATCTCGTCCCGCCTGGTCCAGGTGTCGACTTCGTCGTCCATGGTCAGGAAGCTTTCCTCGCCGATCACCTCTCCCAAGGTCTTGAGCTTGGGAAACGCGACGATGATGAAACCATCGCTGGTGGCGAATGCGCCGTAGGGTGCGCGGATGTAGACATGGGCGTGCGGCTCGGCCGAGCGCTTCTGCGGTTTCTGGCCGATCGTGAAGACAGAGAGCTCCTGCATCTGGATCGTGGTGATCGCATCCAGCATATTGACCTGCACGAGTTGTCCCTCGCCGGTCCGCTCCCGGTGAAAGAGAGCTGCAAGGGCGCCTTCGAATGCGTTGTAGGCGGTGATGGCGTCGACCAGATATTGCCCCGCCGCCGTCGGCGCCTCGCCTTCGCGTCCCGCCGAAAGCATTGCGCCGGACATGCCCTGGAGAACGAGATCCTGTCCGGGCCGATCGATATAGGGTCCATCTTCGCCATATCCCGACATCGACACATAGACGAGGCGCGGATTGATGCGGGAGAGCGTGTCGTAATCGACGCCGAGACGTTTCGCGACGCCCGGACGGTAGTTCTGCAGGAAGATGTCGGCCGTCTTCACAAGGTCGAGAAGAACCTTCTTGCCCTCCGGCGACTTCAGGTCGACGGCGAGCGAGCGCTTGTTGCGATTGAGCGACAGGAAGGAGACGTTGACCCTGTTGCCTCCGGCTCCCCCCGCGGCGACGTGGCGCTGCCACTCGCCCGTCACGGGCTCGACCTTGATCACGTCGGCGCCGAGGTCGCCGAGACGCTGTGCCGCAAACGGACCCGCCATGGCGATCGAGCAATCGAGGACGCGAAATCCGCTGAGAATTCCCATTCGTTCAGTTCCTTATGTATTCAAGCGGTCAATGCATCACCCAGCCGCCGTCGACGTTCAGGGTCTGGCCGGTGATGAAGCCCGCAGAGTCGGAGATCAGGAAGGTGAGAGCGGCAGCGATGTCGGCTGGGCGACCACGGCGTTTGACCGCCTGGTGGTCGAGCACGAAACGCGTATAGCCTTCCGGATCCGGATGGATCTTTTCGGCATCCGTCGGGAACGCGCCCGGCGAGATGGCATTGACGGTGATGCCGTAGCCACCGAATTCGCGCGCCCAGGCGCGCGTCAGCCCCACGAGGGCGCCCTTGGACTGCACATAAGGGGCAAGATTGGCCCACCCGCCGGACAGGGTGACGCTGGCGATATTGACGATCCGGCCCCAGCCCCGCTCGCGCATGTGCGGCAAGGCCGCCTGGACGCAGACGATGCCGGCATCGACATTGATCCGCTGCACGCGCTGGAAATCCTCGATCGAATACTCTTCGAACGGCCTCGACGGATAGATCGCGGCATTGTTGATCACCACATCGAAGCCGCCCGCCTTGGCAGCAGCCTGGTCGAGCGCGGCGCGCAGGCCGCTCAGGTCGGCGAGGTCGATCGCCCGCACCGTGAGACCGCCGAGCCCTTCCCTTTCCGAAGCATCCACGAGCGCGCGCGTCTTTGCCTCGTCGTTGTCGATGGCCACGACGCGTGCGCCGGCACGGAGAAAACTCAGTGTCGTCTCCGCTCCCAGGCCGCCGGCGGCACCCGTATAGAGGATGACCTTGCCGGCGATCGACATTCCGGGGACGACCTCCCCTGCGGGCAAAGGTCGGGCAATCATCGCCGTCCTCCGATGGGCAAGTGATTGCCGGTCGGCCGGGGAAACGCGTCGACCGGTTGTTCGGCGAGGCTGCGGATCCGCCTTTCGCTGGCTGCTATCGCATCCGCATCGGGAAGGATCCGGAAGGTGGTGTCATATCTCCGTTCGTCACCATGCTCGAGCCAGATCAGTTCGCCGCGCTCGCGCGCAGCACCATGGCCGAGGACGTGATTGGTTGACGGCTCTATGCCGAGCGCATACTGCCCGGCTTGCAGGTTCTGCCATTCGTACATGCAGGGAAACTGGTCCTTGCGGGTGACGACTTCGAAGCCGATGCCGAGCGCATCGTTGACGAGGGCAACCGGAACCCGGCCTTCGCCGTCCGCGGCCATTTCGTGTTGCCAGACCTGCTCGTGGAAATTGAGCTGCGGAGCCGGCAGCGTATGGTAGCCGACACCCTGCTTCTCGTAGTCGGCGCCGGCATGAGCGGCCCAGACGACCTCCTTGATGGGCGCGAGGTAGCGGGAACTTTCCGCCAGGACCGGATGACCGACATTGATGTGGTAACAATACATGTGGGGGGTGCGGTAGAAGCCGCGATTGACCACCCGGTCGGTGAGCCTGATCTCGTTGGTGCCCGCCTTGATTTCGATGCGGCGCACGAGGTCGAGATGCTCTCCGAACACCGTACCCTGGGTGACGACGCCCTCGCACCAGAGGATGCAGTCGTCGCCCCTCCATTCCTCGCCATAGCCCGTGAGCCTTGCAGGAATCGTTCCGATCCGGCCATGCAGCGAATGGCTGATGGTCCTGCGCGGGCCGTAGACATAGGTGTCGCCCGGCTCGTCCGCCATGAACAGGATATGATCGAGACCGCAGGTCACCATGAGTCCCGAGAAGGAGCGCAGCCAGGAAAGACCGCCCTCGCCTTCATATTCATGCAGGCCGGGATGCTTGAAGCCGGCCGGGGAGTTCCATCCGATCGCCATGCCGCGAAATTCGCAGTCGGCGATATCGAGGGCGCGGTCGACGAGCACGGTGAAGCGCAATCCCGTTCCGCTGCGGAATTCCAGCATGCGGATGCCGCGCTCGACGCCGTCTTCGAGCGTCATCAGGCGCACGCCGGCAAATTGCGAAAAAGACCCGGCCCTGGCGGCGATGTCGCGGCGCGACATCGCCTTCCCGTAGAGTTCGACCATGTGGATGTTCCTGTCGTATGCCCGGCTCGGGCAGTCCTTTCATGCCTTTGGTAGACGCGGCCGAGCCGGTGCCCGGCCGGTCCGGTGATTAGAGGCCGAGCGCCCGAAGCTTCCCGTCGAGGAACCTCTTGGCGCGCGGCACATCGCTTTCGTCGAGATGCTCGATAATGACGGGTATGTTCGGATGCTTCTTCGAAAGCCGCTGGAGATAGAGATCGTAGTTCAGCGAGCCGAGGCCCGGTGCCGGAAGCTCGATCTCGCCCACGCCGCGGAAGGTATGGCTTTCGAGCGCATCCTCATCACCGATATCTGCATGCTTCTCCGTCTTGTCGTCGCCCGAGCGCTTGACGTCCTTGGCATGGGCGATCTTGATCCGGTCCTGCAGGGTGTCGAAGACCTGGTTCAGGATCTCGTCCATGCGGCCGATGTTGTGCGCTTCGAAGTAGTTCGTCGGATCCATCAGCAGACCGAGACCGGGGTGATCCACCTGGGCGAACATCTTCACGGTCTCCTCGACCGAGCCGACGACGTTGTTCACGTAGGTTTCGAGGAGGAAGACGGCACCATGATCATAGGCGTGCTGGGCAAGATCGGCGATGACCTTGCGGCACTCCTCGAAGCCTTCTTCGGTCTTGTTCCTCGGGTGATGCACCCAGTCCGACTCCGTGTTGTAGGTGCCGGTTTCCGAGATGACATAGGGCGTGCCGAGATACTGGGCGTGGCGGATGATCTCCTTGAGGTAACCGACGCGACGCTCGCGCTCTGCCCTGTCCGGATGGATGATGTTGGTGTAGCCGGAGATGCAGGAGATCGGCAGATGGTGATCGCGGAAGGTCTCGCGGATCCGGACGCACTTCTCCCGCGTGATCTGGCCTGCCGACAGGTCGACATCCTTGAAATGCATGTCGAGCTGAACGGTGTTGAAGTCGAGCGCTCTTATTTTTCTCGCCGTCTCTTCCAGGCTGTAGGGGAAATAGCCCGTAAAAATGCCGGTTTGCATCATGATTGAATTCCTCCCTTGCAATCAGTCGACCGAGATCTCGGAAAGCTTGACCGTGCGTGCCTCGGCGATGGAGCGGTAGCCCGCCTCCACCAAAGCGACGGTTTTGACGTTGTCGGCCACGGAGAGTGCCGGGGCTTCGCCGGATTTCAGCGCATATTGCAGCTGTTCCATCACCCCGATGAAGGCATGGGGGAACCACATGGTCTCCCATTCCGGGCTGACCCACTTTCCGTCCGTCGTCTTCTTCGACGCGTATGAAAGCGTCGAGGGCGAGCCGTCCGGCCACCCGATCGTGCCCTGCGCGACGCCTTCCGTGCCCTCGACCCGCCACTTGATGTAGATGTCGCTGTCGAACCCCTCCTCGCGCGGGCCGGACCAGACGTCTTCCATGGAGACGGCGAGAACGCCGTTGGGGAAGGTGAGCGTAGAGACCGTGATCCCGTCGGTATGGGCAAATTCGGTGCGTGGATCCGGCCGGGTGACCGTCGTGATCGCGTCCGGTTCGCCGAACAGGAAACGCAGCACGTCGAGGTGATGCACGCTCATATTGGCGAGGGTCAGCCGGTCGTATTCCTCGAGGAAACCTTGCCAGTGCGGAATCGCCCGCATTTCGATGGTCGCTATGACGACCGTGCCCAGCTCGCCTCTGTCGAGGATCTGCTTCAGAACCCGCATAGACTGGTCATAGCGCATATTCTGGTTGACCGAGAGTATCTTGCCGGCGCTTGCCGCCTCGTCCCGCAAGGCCTTCGCTTCGTCCAGCGTGAGCGCCAATGGCTTCTGCGCGAGGATTGCCTTGATATGCGGCTGCGCAAGTGCTTCGCGGATCAGCGCCGGCTGCTGGTCCGGCGGAAAGGCAATGTCGAGAATCTCGACGTTCGCGTCGGCTATCAAAGCGGAAGGCGTCGCATGAACGGCCGGAATTTCCCAACGGGCGGCGACGGCCTCTGCCCGTTGCTGCGTGCGTGAGGCGATCGCAGCGACGGGAAAGCCCGCCTGCCGATAAGCGGCCAGATGACATTCGGCCATGATCATGCCGGCTCCGATGCAGCCGATCTTGTATTCTTTCACCCGCACCGGCGGGTCAGGCACGAAGCCATTGGCAGCGCTCACGAAACTCCTCCCATTCACCTCGCCGGCGGCGCCGCACTTCCGTAGCGGCAAAATGGCGGCCGGCGACTTGTCCGGTTCCACTCTTCCCCGGCACCAATTCGAGCGGATACTCATTCCGACACGCATCAAAGTCAACATCATTATCAATCTTTTTACATCATTTTTTTAGGCTTTATGATGTACCTCCTCGATGCTCCATTGTGCGGGCCCGCGGCATGATCGATATTTCAGTGGAAAACCGGGCATTTCTCCTGCCTCATTGTCGCGACGACCCCACTCCCTCTTGTTTCTTCGCCAGGAAGGATTACATCAAAACACATCATTTTTAGCGAAGAGGCGGCTTTGCGATCCACACTGACTGATATCGCCCGGGAGGCTGGCGTTTCGAGCGCGACCGTCGATCGCGTCCTTAACAATCGCAGCGGCGTCAAGCACAGGACGCGCGAAATCGTCATGGATGCCGCCCGGCGTCTGGGCTACCTCGGCCTCGCCGCGCACAACGCCTCCGCGGAAGGGCGCGTGCGCCTCGACTTCGTGCTGCCGGCAGGCACCAATACCTTCATCGCCAACCTTCTCCGGCAATTGCAAAGCCAGGGCACGGCGAGACCTGATCTCGACGTGCGCGTCCACTCCATCGAAGGGTTCAATCCGGACACGCTCGCCGGCACCCTTCAGGAATTGAGGGGCGAGACCATGGGGGTGGGCGTAATCGCCTTGGACCATCCGACGGTCAGAGAGGCAATGCGTTCACTCGCCTCTTCGGGAGTGCCGATCGTAACGCTCGTATCCGACATCCTGCACGTACCGCGCACCGGCTATATCGGCATCGACAATCGCGCGGCCGGGAGACTCGCAGGATACCTGCTCGGACGTTTTCTCGGCCGAGAGACGAAGGGTAAGATCGCACTGTTCGCCGGCTCTCTCTCCTACCGAGGCCACGAGGAACGGGAAATGGGCTTTCGTCACATCATCGCTGACGAGTTCCCCGCCCTCGAAATCGTCGAGTTGCGCGAGATCCGCGATGACCGCGAGCGCGCCTTCGAGGAAGCCGCTGCACTGTTGAAGCGTCACCCGGACCTGGCGGGCATCTACAATATAGGTGCCGGTAACTCAGGGATCGGCCAGGCCTTGGCCGAGGCCGGAAAGGCCGAAAGCATCATATTCGTCGGTCACGAGCTGACCGAGCACAGCAAGAGGCTGTTGCTTAGTGGCGTCATGGACGCAGTGATAGACCAGAATCCGCGGGTGGAAGCCCGCGAGGCGCTTTCGATGCTGGACTGCGCCGTGCGGGGCAAGCCGATCGACTATCATCCGCCGCGTCTGCAAGTGATCTTCCGGGAAAATATACCCGAGACCTGACGGCGGCGCGGCCGGCTCGACCCGGTTGCAAATCGCGCTCACGTGACTACCTTCAACTGGGCAGCCTCCCTTGGTGACAGGGAGAGAGATGACCGGGAGCAAATCATGTGCCGAAACATAAAACCCCTGTTCAATTTCGACCCGCCGGCGACGGATGAGGAAATCCGTGACGCGGCGCTGCAGTTCGTGCGCAAGCTGAGTGGAACGACCAAACCGTCGAAACGCAATGAAGCCGCCTTCGAGCGCGCGGTCGATTCGATCGCGGCATGCGCCCGCGAACTTCTGGACGCGCTGGAGACCTCGCAGCCTCCGCGCAATCGTGAGGAAGTAGCGGCAAAGGCGCGCGAGAGATCGGCGATGCGGTTCGCTTGAGCCTATGATCGACCGCTCGCTTGCCCGGCACGGATGTCGCGTCCCTCGTCAGACGGTCACGACGATTTTGCCGAACTGTTCGTTGGACTCCAGAAAACGATGTGCCTCGACGATCTGATCGAACGGGAACGTCCTGGCAATGACGGGTCTCAGGGCACCCGCCTCCAGACCTTCCAGAACGAATTCCTTGGCGAACTCCAGGCGTTCCGGATCGGCGAGCAGTTCATGGACCAGGTAACCACGCAGCGTCAGTGATTTGCTCAGCACGTCAAACAGCGGGAACGGGGTCTTCTCCGGGTTTAGCCCGCCATACTCGACAAGTATGCCGCCCGGTGCCATCGCGGCCGTCAACGGTTCGAAGATCGGGCCGCCGACGGGATCGAACACGACACGTATTCCCCGCTGTCCGGAAACACTTTTCAGCTGCGCTTGCAAGTCCTCCTCCTGGGAGGCGACGACATGCGCCGCGCCGGCCTCCAACAGGCGTTGCCGCTTCGCGGAGGTCCGGGTGACGGCTACCGGTATGGCGCCGACCCTGTTGGCGATCTGGATTGCGGCAAGCCCGACACTGCTCGATGCCGCGGTAATGGCGACGAAATCTCCCCTGCGAAGCCCTCCGATATCGACGAGGCCGCCGTAAGCGGTGAGATACTGCATCCACACAGCGGCCGCCTCTTCAAAGCTCAGCGATGGCGGATGCCTGACGAGGAGTGCGGCAGGAAATACCGCAAGTTCCCCATAGGCGGGCCACCGGGTCATCGATTTCGGCGGCAACAGGCTGACCGGATCGCCGGGAGCGAACCCTTGAACGCCCGGGCCGACCGTTTCCACAAAGCCTGCTGCCTCAAGGCCGAGGCCGGACGGAAATACTGCCGTTTCGATATAGGCGCCCGCGCGGAGCAAGGCCTCGGCCCGGTTGAGGCCCAACGCCCTGACGCGAATGCGAACCTCATGGGGCCCGGGCTCCGGCACATGCACCTCTTCGATCCTCAGCACCTCCGGACCACCCAACTCGTGAAAACGAACGACGCGCGCCATAGCAAGACTCCAAAACAAATGTATTGAATGAGCTATGACAGCAGTGGTTCACCCGATAAATGGAGAGAAAGGCAGAACAGTAGAAACGGGGAGTTTTCAATATGGATCGCCTGACCAGCATGGCTGTATTCGTCAAAGCGGTCGATCTCGGCTCGTTCGCCGCCGCAGCGGATGCTCTTGGACTATCCGGGCCGATGGTCGGAAAGCATGTTCGATCGTTGGAGGATCGGCTTGGCGCGCAGCTTATCAGCCGCACCACGCGGCGACAGAGCCTGACGGAGTTCGGTCTTGTCTATTACGAACGCTGCCGGGTGGTGCTCGCCGAAGCGCAAGCAGCGGATGCGCTTGCGGCCGATCAGCTTTCCGAACCCCGCGGCAAACTGCGTGTGACGATGCCGGTCCATTTCGGCCGGCACTGCGTCACTCCCGTATTGCTGGAACTCGCCCGAAAATACCCGGCGCTGGAACTTGACCTTTCGTTCAACGACCGCATCATCGACCTTGCCGAAGACGGCTATGATCTCTCTATCCGCACGGGCGTCTTGCAGGACAGGGCGGGATTGATTGCCCGTCGTGTGGCACGCCAGCCGATGATCGTGTGCGCCTCGCCCTCTTATCTGGAGTTGCATGGCTATCCGGAGAAGCCGGAGGATCTGGCGCAGCACTCGGCAGTCGTATATCGCAGGTCCGGGCCGGTCCCGCCCTGGCTTTTCCCGGGGCCGGGACAATCCTCATCGGAGGTGACCCCGCTCCACCGGTTCCGTCTCGACGACCTCGATGCGATCGCTGACGCCGCCGCACGAGGGCTGGGGCTTGCATGGCTTCCCTTCTGGCTGGTGCGGAGGCGGATCGAGTCGGGCACGCTCGTCCGGCTTCTGCCGGAGCAGCCGCCGTTTCAATATGATTGCCATGCAGTATGGCTGCAGACGCCGCACCTGCCGCTCAAAGTTCGCGTTGCCGTCGATGCCTTGGCGGCGCAACTGCCGAGTTTCATGAACTTGAAATGAGAGTTACTCGCCACACCCCTTTGGCGAGGGACGATCAGGCAGCAGCAACCTTCTTCATGCGGGCGCTTTCGATAAAGGAAAGTGTGCTCTCAATGTCTGCAATCCCGCCCAGGCAGACGGGCCGCTTTCGCGTGGCGGAGTAGCGCCAGGCGTCAACCGGAGACGCAGGCCGCGGAGGCGCGGCGCGTCACCCGCGCAGGCCCGGCGCCTCTTGCCCGGTGCGCTCCACATATTCGCTGTAACCACCGCCGTATTGATTGATCCCGTCCGGCGTGAGTTCCAACACGCGATTGGAAAGTGCCGACAGGAAACGGCGATCGTGCGAAACGAACAGCATCGTGCCCTGATAGGCCGAGAGCGCCTTGATCAGCATTTCCTTCGTATCGAGGTCGAGATGGTTGGTCGGCTCGTCGAGAACGAGGAAGTTCGGCGGGTCGAACAGCATTGCGGCCATTACAAGCCGCGCCTTCTCACCGCCGGAGAGCACCCGGCATCGCTTCTCGACGTCATCGCCGGAAAAGCCGAAACAGCCGGCCAGCGCTCTGAGCGGCGCCTGCCCGGCTTTGGGGAAGCGGTCCTCCAGCCATTGCAGAATGGTGCTCTCGCCCTCGAGCAGATCCATGGAATGCTGGGCGAAATAGCCGACCTTCACGCTGGCGCCGAGTGAGACGCTGCCCTTGTCCGGGTTGGTCGTGCCGGTGACCAGCTTGAGCAATGTCGATTTGCCGGCGCCGTTGATGCCCATGATGCACCAGCGTTCACGCCGGCGCACCATGAAATCAAGGCCGTCATATATCGTCCGGCTGCCATAGGTCTTGTGGACGCTCTTGAGGTTGACGACGTCTTCGCCGGAGCGCGGAGCCGGCAAGAACTCGAAGGCGACGGTCTGGCGACGACGCGGCGGCTCGACGCGGTCGATCTTTTCAAGCTTCTTCACCCGGCTCTGAACCTGCGAGGCGTGCGAGGCACGGGCCTTGAAACGTTCGATGAACTTGATCTCCTTGGCGAGCATTGCCTGCTGGCGCTCGAACTGAGCTTGCTGCTGTCTCGCGTTCAACGCACGCTGCTCTTCATAGAAGCCATAATCGCCGGAATAAGTCGTCAGCGTGCCGCCGTCGATCTCGATGATCTTGGTGACGATCCGGTTCATGAACTCGCGGTCGTGCGACGTCATCAAGAGAGCGCCGTCATAGCCTTTCAGGAAGTCCTCCAGCCAGATCAGACTTTCGAGATCGAGATGGTTGCTCGGTTCGTCGAGCAGCATGACGTCCGGCCGCATCAGAAGGATGCGGGCGAGCGCCACGCGCATCTTCCAGCCGCCCGAGAGTTTGGCGACGTCGCCGTCCATCATCTCCTGGCTGAAACTGAGGCCGGCGAGAACCTCGCGGGCACGTCCTTCGAGCGCATAGCCGTCGAGCTCTTCGTATCGCGCCTGCACCTCGCCGTAGCGCTCGACGATCGCATCCATTTCATCCATGCGATCCGGATCAGACATGGCCGTCTCGAGCTCACGCAGTTCCGCCGCAACGGCGCTGACCGGGCCTGCCCCTTCCATCACCTCGGCGACGGCCGACCGGCCGGCCATCTCGCCGACATCCTGATCGAAATAGCCGATGGTCATGCCCTTCTCGACCGAGACCTGCCCCTCGTCGGGCAGTTCCTGACCGGTGATCATCCGGAAAAGGGTCGTCTTTCCCGCTCCGTTCGGCCCGACGAGCCCGATCTTTTCGCCGCGGTTCAACGCTGCCGAAGCTTCGATGTAGAGTATGCGGTGGCTGTTGGACTTGCTGATATTTTCGATGCGGATCATGCGGAGGACGGCCTATCTGGTTGCGGGCACCCCTATGCCACGGGTTGGCGTAGCTGTCACGCCGGCCGGACGGATCTTCTTCTCGGCGAGGCTATGCCCCGCACGGCGGCTACCGACCAGCGGACGCATGGTACACGCTCCTCCCCTCGCCTCGCTGGCGTAAGCAACCCACAGGTCTAGACCACCTGGTCTGACCCAACCCGACCATCAGGCCGAATTAAGGTGTTAACCGAGACGAGCTATAAGCGCATCTGCGGATCATACCTCGGCGCATCGCACGCGGGTACTGACCTGACTTCAACCCCGATGGCCTGGGAAAACGATGCCTGCAACCACGACTTATGCAACGACTGGTAACGCCTATATCAACGGCCTCCTCGGCGACTGGAAATGGTCGATCAAGGATTTCACGTTCAGTTTCCCGACCAGCGCCTCATTCTACGGCTCCGGTTACGGCAATGGCGAGCCGCTCAAGGGCTTTGCCGTCTTGAACGCCGCACAGCAGGCCGCCACGCGAGCAGCGTTTGATCAGTTTTCCTCCGTCGTCAACGTGACATTCACCGAGGTCACGGAGAGTGCGACCAAGCATGCCAATCTCCGCCTCGCCTCGTCCGACGCTCCGAGCACCGCCTGGGCCTATTTCCCCTCGACCGCGGCGGAAGGCGGCGACGCGTGGTTCAACAAATCGTCCGGCCACTACAGCCGACCGATCAAGGGAAACTACGCCTATGTGTCATTCCTTCACGAGATCGGCCACGCGCTTGGACTGGAACACGCCCATGACGGCAACGTCATGCCCGTGAACCGCGACTCGATGGAATACACGGTCATGAGTTACCGTTCCTATGTCGGTGCCTCGACCACGACCGGCTACACCAACGAGACCTGGGGATACGCGCAATCCCTGATGATGTACGATATCGCCGCCTTGCAGCATATGTACGGCGCGGATTTCACCACCGAAAGCGGAAACACCACATATCGCTGGAGCCCGACCTCGGGCGAGATGTTCATCAATGGTATCGGTGAGGGTGCCCCTGGCGGCAACAAGATCCTGCTTACGGTATGGGACGGCGGCGGAACGGACACCTACGATTTCTCCAATTATACGACTGCTCTGAAGGTAGATCTGCGCCCGGGCGAATGGACGACCACCTCGGCCGCGCAGTTGGCGAAGCTGCACTATAACGGTTCGAAGGTGGCGATCGGCAATATCGCCAATGCGCTACAGTATCAGGGCGACGCGCGCTCCCTCATCGAGAACGCGAAGGGTGGCACAGGCAGCGACACGATCACCGGTAATGCCGCTGCAAATGCTCTTTGGGGTAACGGCGGCAATGACAGGCTGATCGGCGGCGATGGCAACGACAATCTTGTCGGCGGCGCGGGTGCCGACCGGCTCGACGGCGGCAATGGCACCGATCTGGCGAATTACTCGAATGCCACAGCCGGCATCCTCGCAGATCTTTCCTCGCCCGCTTCCAACACGGGGGAAGCGGCGGGCGATACATATGTGTCGATCGAGCGGCTCTACGGTTCAGCCTTCAACGATACCTTGCGCGGAGACAATTACGCAAACCTCCTGAACGGCCTTGCAGGTAACGACGTGCTGAATGGGCGTGACGGCAACGACACCCTGATCGGCGGTAATGGCGCCGATCGGTTGATTGGCGGCCGCGGTGCGGACACCTTCGTCTTTCAGACGACCGCACAATCGGCGCCGGCTGCCAGGGACATGATCGATGATTTCGCGTCCGGCATTGATCGGATGGATTTGCGTTCCATCGACGCGAACAGCAATGCGGTCGGAGACCAGGCATTTCTATTTATCGGCAGCAGTGCGTTCCACGGCAAAGCAGGTGAACTCAACTTCAGGAGCGGGATAGTCTCGGGTGACGTCAATGGCGACGGCCTTGCAGATTTCCAAATCAAGGTGATGAATCTTTCGGCTCTTTCCGGAAGCGATTTCCTGCTGTGAGGGGGTTGGAAAAGCCATGAGCGAATGGATCGATTTTGAGCGCTGGCCAGACTGCAAGAGCATGGAGCGGCCCGGGATCGTCTTCGAGGTCACCAACGGAGATCAGACACTGCTGACCGATTGCGTCGTCCCGCTGCCGTTGCCGTCTGACTGGGTGGTTCATCCTCAGCGCTTTCGCGCCGTGCCGCAGCCTCGGCCTCGGCACTCTTCGCCGTTACCGAAGCCGGCAGGTCCGCAGCAGTAAACACAACACCGACCAGGCGGCCGGTCGGCGGCCTGATCGATCAGGCCCATCATCGATGCCTCACCCCTTGCGGCGTCGAAGCGCCATGGACGTGCTGCGCCACAGCTAACTCGTGGGATTATACGCGGTCGCGATGGTCGCCGCTGGCGGCCCACTCTCGCGTCGATCAGGTGAGTCCAACCACGCTGCTGGAGGATTGATAAACACTCTCCCCCGTCTCACGGACCTCGTTCACGGTGGCGGTTGCGGCTGCAAACTCGCGCCCTCCGTTCTACAGCAGCTTCTTGCCACGCATCCGGCTGCCCGGCCTTTTGCCCAGCCCAGATGATGCCGCCGTATGGCAGGTAGAGCACCTGCGTGATTGCCACCGATTACCGTTTTCAACGTTTCGCAGCCCTCGGATACGGACTTGAGATGGCCCGTACGTGTCAGCTTTCCCGGTCGGCGGCGATTGTTCCCCGCGGGGAACATTTGAAAAGCCCTGCGGCCTAATCTGGTCCGGCTAAGCGAGGCCTCCCGGCGTCATCAGTGGCGGAAGTCATGGGCCATATAGCTTCCGTAAGGCCTTTTATCCGTTATATTTCAATGACTTACCAAGACCATTAAAAAAACCCGGACGGACCGGTCAGCGAGCACTATAGAGCGTACCCTAAGTCCGCCGGCTCACGCAAACTGTAATTTTCCGGCCGCCAATGCCTTTCATACCGTTTAGCGACCTTTGTCATGAAGCAGAGCGGGAATCCTCCGGAGGAGATCCGTCACGAGAGCTCTCTACAGCACAAGTCTGCTTTGTCGAACTCAACATTGCCCCGATCCCGCTCTCCACCCGCCCGACGACACCCGGAATGCTACTGGCATATTTGCCTCTCGCTCGCTCGACGAGCCGCCGGGAGATAAGATTCTATGCCTTCCGTTTCTGCGCTAAGGATGCGCATCCAGCATGCACCCTGGCCATCCGTGACGCCCTCCCCTCCCCCAGGCAGGGCACGAGCCGGTCAGCGTCCCTTCGCAAAGGCATGAAGCTTCGCTGAGGTCGGTCAGCGTAGATCCGTCACGGAGGGTCAAAAGCATAAGCCCGGTTGTGGGCCAACCGGCGCCGAGTGCCGCCGTCACCCACAGGCGTAGCCAAAATGGCTCCGAAAGGTTCCCCGCGGGGAACCGAATGAAGAGCGGCATCCGAAGCGCGGCACGCAGACCCGCAGCACCAGTCGAACGTCCATTGGATCTCCGCCTCGCCATAAGCCGCGTTCCCCGCGGGGAACGCCGGGCGCACAAAATTTGTGCGGCGGCGAACGAACCCTTACCCAGGCCGCGGGAACATGCCGGTAAGTCGAGTTCCTTCGTCGCCGTCGAGCAGATCGTGGCTAGCGGCATCTCACACCCGCCGCAGACGGCCGCGTCAAGGGAGCACCGGTTGGCAGGCCATCAAGTTCCCCGCGGGGAACGCCTGGCGTCGCGACCGCAATGTCCAAGGCAAGCGTCCAGACGGAAATCGTTGCCGAACAGTTGCTGACGATAGCCGCAACGCTCCTGCCCTAGCGGCGCACCATATATACGCAACCGGCAGCATGCGGCGCGCAACCGTCTCCACGATCCTTGTCTCGACACGGATCCTTGTCTCGTGTCGTGGCCTATGCATTGCGTGTCACCAATAGCCCGTTTGCGCTGCCGTCGCGGGGTTCCCCGCGGGGAACCGTTCGGTGCGGTCGTCGCCCGGTGGGGTCCCACGAAGCTGGGGCAGGGGGTACGGGCGAGCATCGAAAGGCTGAGCTTTTCCCCTGCATGCACATCACCTTTGCGATCGGCCGGCACCGCGCCGCAGCTCTCGCCGTCCAGCGCGTTCCCCGCGGGGAACTCTGCCAGGACTTCGGCAGCTCACCACTCGAAGCAACGGTGGAGGCTCCGAGCCGACCCCGCTCGCTATGAACCACTGTCGCGGCGTTCAAAATGCCCGCGTGGACGCTCGAGAACCGCATGCACCGGCGCTTCCCACCGGCACCAAGCGTCATCCACAGCGCGCATTGATGGCCATAGCCGAATCGGAGTACGTCTTAGTTGCGGAGATTTTTCGAATTTGCGTGTTTTCGAGTAGTTACGTGGCGGTTAGCAAACGGTTAACCACTTCACTGCTTAAGTGACGGAAACGATCACCAGGGATTCTTTCGATGACGCGACACCTAAGCAGCCTCGCTTTCATGGAAAACTTTTCCAGCAAGCTCGAAATGGCGCTGAACAACTTGAGCATGGCGCAATTTCCCCCGAATGCGCGCCGCACAATGCGCAAGTTCACCTCCACCGAAGTTGCCGCCCTGCTGGGTGTAACGGAGGCCTATATCCGCCAGGTTGCGGCCAAGGAACAGGGCCCCGAACCCGAAATCGCCAACGGACGGCGTTTCTACACGCTCGACCAGGTCCTTGAACTACGCCTGGCTCTTGCGGCAAACGGCCGGAAGAAGTGGATGAATCCCCGCCGGACAGGCGACGAGCAATGCCAGATCGTTGCCGTCACCAACTTCAAAGGCGGCTCAAGCAAGACCTCCACGACAATCCATCTCGGCCACTATCTGGCACTCAGGGGCTATCGCGTGCTGGCAGTCGATCTCGACCCGCAGGCATCGCTCACCGCCCTTCATGGCAGCCTGCCGGAATTCGACTACCGTGGAGGCGACACACTTTTCTCAGCCATTCGCTTCGACGATCCCGTCCCGACGAAGTCCATCATTCATAAGACCCACATCGTCGGTTTCGACGTCATCTGCGCCGGCCTCGAACTGACCGAGTTCGAGACGGCCGTCGCGCTCGAGATGCGGCGGTCCGCAGGAACGGGCTTCCTGCTTCGCGTTTCCCAAGCTCTTGAGCAGGTCGCCGAAGATTACGACTTCATCCTCATGGACTCGGCTCCGTCCCTGAACTTCCTGACGCTTTCGTCACTGACCGCTGCCACCGGCGTCATCATCCCGGTTCCTGCGCATATGCTGGATGTGGACTCGACGGCGAAGTTTCTGGAGCTTGCCGGGTCCTACATGCAAATCCTGAATGAGGTGGGCACGGCGGCTCAATGGGATTTCGCCAAGTTCCTGATCACCAAATTCGAGCCGAACGATCATCCGCAAGCCAACATGTCCGCGCTGATGAGACAGGTGTTCGGCGAGGATCTGCTCCTCAACTCGGTCATCAAGTCGACGGCCGTGGCCGACGCACTGACTTGGAAGCAGAGCCTGTACGAGGTTCAGAGGTCCCGCTTCTCGGCGCCGAAAACCTACGACCGCGCCATCGAGTCGATAAACGCCGCCAATGCTGAACTCGAAGGCCTGTTCTGGAAGGCATGGGGGAGAGAATGAGCCGCAAGGATTCCAAAGGCCTTTTTGCCAATGTCCTCGGGCAGCTGGAGAATTCTGCGGAGACGGGCGGAATGCAGCGGTCCACGTCACCCCACCTTCTCAAGGTCGCCGCCGGCGTCCGCCAGATGCAGGAACGCAGCGAGCTTGCCGAACGACTCCTCAAGGATGGCGGCCAGATCGTCGAGATCGATCCGGACGAGATCATGGAATCCGCCATCCGGGATCGTTTCGATTCCGGCTACAGCGAAGCGAGCATCGCGGATCTGCTCGAGTCGATGCGCGAGCACGGACAGAGTACTCCTGGCTTGGTCCGCCCAGTTCGGGGAGCCGCAAGGCCGTTCCAGATCGTGTTCGGCCGACGGCGGCTTGCCGCTGCCAAACTGCTCGGCATCAAGTTCAAGACGATCGCCCGGGAGCTTAGCGACGAAGAGGCGATCGTTCTCCAAGGGGAGGAGAACAGCAACCGCAAGGACCTGTCCTTCATCGAGCGATGCCTTTTTGCGCAATCGCAGGAGGCTGCGGGTTATCGCCGCGACGTGATCTGTAAGTCACTGAGCACCGGCAGGTCGCATATCTCCGAAATGATCCGGATAGCGGCAGCACTGCCGCGCGACATCCTGATGCAGATTGGCCCGGCCCCTGAAATCGGACGGCGCAGATGGGTGGAATTCGAGCTGCGCTGGGCGGCCCACGGGGAGCCCTCGAAGGTAGCGCAGTCGGTTCTGGAGAGAGAGCAGATGCAGGCCTCATCCAGTGACGTTCGTTTCGCTGCAGTTTTTGAGGCGCTTGCCAAGGTGGATGCCAAGGCTGCAGCCTCGTCCGCCACGACCGATTTGATCTCTCATGGCCTCGTGCTGGGCCAGATCCAACGCGGCAAGTCGGCTTCGAAGCTGACGTTCAACAAGTCTGTGCCGTCAGGCTTTGTCGATTTCATTGCAGGTCAGATCGAAAACCTGCACGACCAGTTCATGCAAAAGCAGCATTCGAAACAAGGAGACTAACCCGCAAAAGAAAAAGGCCCCCAACGAACAAGCCGTGGAAGCCTTCCTCAGATTTGTAGCAAGATCGAGAATCGCATTTCCACGAATCACAGTCAAGAGTCCTTGGCACCGTTTTTGGTGAGCTGCTTTCTTTTGCCTTATCGAAGGTGAAGGAAAATGGAGAGTGGAAGTGTGACGACGCCCTTTGGGCGGCGGTCGATGACTCTTGCCATGTTGGCAGGCCAGTTCATCTCCCGCGACATCGAGCCTGGGAAGTCGGTCGACAAGTGGAAGCTGTTTCGCTCGCTTTGTGCGGCCAAGCGCCGCCTCGGCATCAGCGACCGGGCGCTCGCCGTTCTGAACGCGCTGTTGAGCTTCTATCCGGAGAACACGCTGAACGGAGAGACCGGTCTGGTCGTCTTTCCGTCGAACGTTCAGCTGTCGCTGAGAGCCCACGGCATGGCGGAGGCGACGCTCAGAAGGCACCTGGCAGCGCTCGTCGAGGCAGGGCTTGTCGCTCGCAGGGACAGTCCGAACGGCAAGCGATATGCACGCAAGTCTCGTGATGGAGCGATCGGCACGGCGTTCGGATTTTCGCTCGCACCGCTCCTGGCTCGCTCCGGCGAAATTGAGCGGCTCGCTGCCGAGGCCGAAGCCGACCGGCTCGAACTGCAGCGGCTGCGCGAGCGGCTGACGCTCTGCCGCAGAGACATCGCCAAGCTCATAGACGTGGTGCTCGAAGAACTGCCCGACGACGGGACGACCATGCAGGAAGATTTTCGAAGCCTCGTCCAGGCGATACCGAGGGCGCCCGACATCGCTGATCTCACCCCTCTGGTAGAGGCGTTCGAAACGCTGCGCGAACATGTGGCTAACCAGTTGCGAAATCGCATAAAACCACAAGAGATGAGCGGCAATCCCGATCAAACTGAGCGGCACAAACAGGAATCAAAACCCGAATCTATTATTGAACTTGAACGCTGCTCTGCGAATGAGCGGTCAGACGGCCAAGCCATTGAACGGGCTCACGAGGCAAAAAGGGCCTTGCCGCTGGGAATGGTACTGAAGGCCTGCCCGGAAATCATAAACTACGGTCCTGACGGCACGGTGAAAAGTTGGCGGGACCTAATGATTGCTGCGGTTACGGTACGATCCATGCTTGGCGTTTACCCCTCGGCCTATCAGGACGCCTGCGAGGTCATGGGACCGGAAAACGCCGGGGTCGCCCTTGCCTGCATCCTGGAGAGGGCAGGGCATATCAACTCTGCTGGCGGGTATCTGCGCGATCTGACCGCCAAGGCGCGGCAAGGGAAGTTCTCGCTCGGCCCGATGCTGATGGCGTTGCTGAGGGCGAATGGCTTCGACAGGCGGGGAGTGTTGTGATTCCGGCCGTCTAGGGGAGCAACGCCGCGGGGAACGCAAGCGGCACGAGCATGTTGCCGACCCGCGGGGGTCCCGAGCGACTTCACTCATGCGAAGTCGTCAGCGGCAACCCGCGAGCGCCGGAGCGTACTCCATTTCGTCGGTGGCCTTACTTGGAAATCAGCGCCGGCCTCCTTGGGTGCCTTCCAATGAGGTGCCTACATCCGGGTACAATTTCGGCGGTTTCGCAAACATGCCGGATACGTCGCCCAGGCACAACGCACATCGTCAAATGTCGCAATCGTGCGACGCAGCGAACGGAGTGTCTGATGACAACGCAGGAAAAGGTTCTCTACACCGGCAAGACTCATACGACGGGCGGCCGTGAAGGGTTCGCCCGCAGCGACGATGCCCAGCTGGACGTCAGGCTTTCGCCTCCCGGCAGCGGCAAAGCCGGAACCAATCCTGAGCAGCTCTTTGCCGCCGGCTGGTCGGCCTGCTTTATCGGTGCACTGGGTCTTGCCGCGGCGAAGCACAAGTTGTCGCTCCCGACCGAAACGGCAGTCGATGCCGAAGTCGATCTCGCCAAATCGGATGGCGGCTTTTTCCTTCGAGCCCGGCTTGCCGTCAGTCTGCCCGGCATCGACGCGGACCTTGCGCGATCGCTCATCGCCGAAGCGCATCAGACCTGCCCCTATTCAAAGGCAACGCGGGGGAACATCGAGGTCGATCTGACGCTCGCCTGACCGAACTCGTGATTCAAGGAGGTTTAGATGAAGCACCTCATAGTCGGCATACTGACATTCGCCGTTGTGGCAACGCCTTGCGTCTACGATATATTTTCGGCGGAGCCATCGGCGCTGGCCGGACTCCTCGCCGCGTCTGTGATGCCGCTCTAACGGGGGAATGCCACCATTCGCGGAGGGATCGGCTGCGAGGCCAGCCGATCCTTCATACGTTCAGCGTTCCTCCGGTCGATCGGGTTCGTGTCTCATGGCAGTCTGGAAAATCGCCCAGCGGCTTTCGAACAGGCGAAGATTTTCGGCGTCCGGACACTCGGACCCGCAGAGTCGGACGCGATTATTCGCGCCTTCAAGCAAATCGACAAGGACGTGGCAAATCTCAATGGCAGACCCCGGCACGATCAGGCCCGCGGCCTGAGCCGATGTGATCGCCGCCACGACGGGCTCCAGTGCAGCACTCGACCACGCCGCCAACCTCTCCCGCAATGGCAAGGAAAACACGGCCTCGGCGGTAACCGACACATAGAAAGCGGAATAATCCCGGCCCGTGCCGAAGCGGAAATAGCTGAAAGCCATATCGCGCAATACTGCGAGAGGTGCATCACCCTGTCCCGCTGCGTCGGCAAGCGTCTTGCGAAAGCGGACGAGGTCACGTTCGACCACGGCTTCCAGAAGCGCCTGCCTGTTCGGATATCTCCGATAAAGCGTGTGTTTCGAGATTCCGAGCTTGGCGGCAATCTCTTCCATGGACGTGTTCGCAACCCCCTTGCGGGCAAAAGTCGAGCGGGCGCTATCCAGAAGACGGCGGGTCAGAGCCTCGGCCTCTTCCCGGGTGGGACGTCCGCCGCCACGTCTGCGAACTATATTCATCTATGTCCGACCCCGTCGATGGGCGGGATGGACAACGCCATTGTTCGCACCGCCCGTTGCTGATAAAGGCACGGTACTGTGCTGTTAATACCAACGCAACAGGTTCGCCATGCCCTCCATCACTCTCTCCGCACTTTCCTGGTCGAAACCCGACGGGGAGCATGTCTTGACCGATCTCGATCTGGCGCTTGGTCCGGAGCGGACGGGGCTCGTCGGAAAAAATGGCGTCGGAAAAACGATCCTGCTCAATCTCCTTGCCGGTGCATTGAGGCCTTCCTCCGGCACAATCGCCATCCAGGGACGTGTCGCGCTGGCGCGGCAGATGCTTCGGCCCGGTGCCGGTGAAACCATCGCCGATGTGTTCGGTGCGACCCAGGCGCTTGCGGTGTTACGGCGCGCCGAAAAAGGCAAGGCGACGCTCGAAGAACTGGAGAATGCGGACTGGACGGTGGAAGAGCGTATAATGTCCGCCCTTGTCCGGCTTGGACTGGAGGCGCGTGCGGATACGCTCCTGACTGAGCTCTCCGGCGGCCAGCGCACGCGGGCAGTGCTCGCGGCGGCAATTTTCTCCGAGCCGGACTTTCTCCTTCTCGACGAGCCGACAAATAATCTGGATCGTGACGGCAGACGGGCGGTTATCGACCTTCTTTCCGGCTGGCGCAGCGGAGCGATTGTCGTCAGCCACGATCGTGAACTGCTCGAAGAAATGGACGCGATTATCGAACTGACCTCGCTCGGGACAAAGCGCTACGGCGGGGGGTGGAGCGCCTATCAGACGGCGAGGGCGGTCGAACTGGAAGCGGCGCAACAAAGCCTTGCACATGCACAGAAGACCGCCGACGAAATCGATCGCAAGGCACGTGCCCTGGCGGAGCGGCAGGACAAGCGTGACGCGTCTGGTACCCGAAAAGCGGCAAAGGGCGACATGCCGCGGATTCTCCTGGGCCGGCGCAAGAACAATGCGGAAGAAAGCCGGGGCAGGGGTGTGGAACTCGCCGAGCGACAGCGCGCAGGCGCGCTCGAGGCCATCACAGCCGCCAAAGCGCGGATCGAGGTGCTGCAGCCCTTTTCCATCCGTCTTCCGCGAACCGGGCTTCCCGCCGGCCGGCAAGTCCTCGCATTTGACGGCGTCACGGTGGGCTACGATCCCGCCCGTCCGGTCATTCGGGATCTATCCTTCTCTCTGGTCGGCCCGCTGCGCCTTTCGATCACCGGCCCCAACGGGTCGGGCAAGACGAGCCTTCTGAAGGTGGTCACCGGAGAATTGCCGCCCTTTGAAGGAACCGTTTCCGTAAACGTTCCCTTCTCTCTGCTGGACCAGAGCGTCAGCATCCTGGCGCGCGGCGAGACGATCTTCGATAACTTCAAGCGGCTCAATCCCGGTGCCGGCGACAACGCCTGCCGGGCGGCGCTGGCCAGCTTTCGCTTCCGCGCGGATGCGGCATTGCAAAGGGTGGAGACGTTGAGCGGCGGGCAGGTGCTGCGCGCCGGCCTTGCCTGCGCACTGGGCGGTTCCGATCCACCATCGCTGCTCATTCTCGACGAGCCGACCAACCATCTGGATATCGACTCCATCGAGGCGGTTGAAGCTGGGCTGTTCGCCTATGACGGCGCACTCGTCGTCGTCAGCCATGACGAGACATTCCTTGCCAACGTCGGGATAGACACGCGTCTGGAGCTTTCGACCTGCAGCGCCTGACGCCGATCCCCGGCGCGTACCGACGCTCTTCAGAGGTATTGCGGCCATGCCGGCGTCGGTCGTCGCGCCGGCATGTCGTTCGTGACTTGCTCCTTACGGGATCAAAAGCAGTTTGCCGGTGGTTGCACGGCTTGCCATCGCGGCATGGGCGCGGGCGGCGTCGGCAAGGCGATAGGTTTCGCCGATCGAGACCTTGATCGTTCCGTCCCCGATCCAGTCGAAAAGCTGTTTGGTGCGATCGAGAAGGAGTTTGCGCGTGTGGATGTGATCCATGAATGTCGCGTAGCCGATCTTGATGCTCTTCGGCAGGCTCATGATATCGAGCGGTCCGGGCCCGCCGAGCACCGGTCCATACCAGCAGAAGGTGCCGGACCGGCGTAGCGCTTCGATCGACCCCTTGAAGGTTTTGGGGCCGGAGCCATCGTAAACGACGTTCACACCCTCACCGCCAGTCAGGCGCAGGACGTCGTCGGCAAACTGTCCCTCTGTATCGACGATGACGTGCTCGGCGCCGGCCTTTCTGGCGATCGCGACCTTGTCTTCGGACGAGACGCGCCCGATTACCCGGCCACCCCTTAGCCTGATAATCTGTGTCAGCAGCAGGCCGACCCCGCCGGCCGCCGCATGAACAAGGGCGATGTCGCCCGGCTGCACGGGATAGAAATCCGTCGCGAAGTGACTGGCCGTGAGCCCCTGCATCATCGCGGAAGCAGCCGTTCGATCGTCCACGGTATCGGGAATTTTCACGAGGGAGGCTGTCGGTACCGACTGGCGCTGAGCATAACTTCCGGGAGCATAGACCCAGGCGACGCGATCGCCGCCTTCAAACTCGCCCGCTCCATCGCCGACGGCGAGCACGCGACCAGCGCCCTCGACACCCAGTACTTTCGGGTTAGGGATGTCGGTCCAGGCCATACCTTGGCGCACGCCGATGTCCATGAAGTTCACGCCGGCCGCGGCGACCTCCACCACGACATGTTCCGGCGTTGCGACGGGCTCAGGCCAATCGACGAATTCCATCACGTCGGTATCACCGACCTCTTTCATCACAACGGCTTTCATGCATATATCCTCTTATTGACTGATCATTCCAAAAAAGAGCAAGGTTTTCCGCCTGCTAGGTGACTGCACGAAGCGCCAACCGGCTGAGGGACTGCAGATGTTCCCGGCCGGCTCCCCCACGTGCGGCTATCCTGATACCGGCGATATTGGCAACGAGGAAATCGGCCACTGCCTCAGCGGGCAATGAACCGGCTAAGTCACCTGCAGCCTGGGCTTCTCTGATGCGTTCAATCGCGGCTTTCTTGAGCCGAAGATCGGCGGCGTGATGCAGTGCCGCCAGGTCGGGCCGCCGTTGACCGAACTCGCAGATCGAGTTCACGCCGAGACAAGCTTGGTTTGCATTTTCCACAACGCGTTCCATCACCAACCGGATACCGTCCAGTGCACGCGGTTTGCCGCGCAACAAGGCGATATGAGCACTCGTCTCACTCGCCGAATAGCGTTCTACCGCGAGGCAGTAGAGCTTCCACTTGTCACCGAAGGTGTCGTAGAGGCTCTGGCGGCCGATTTTCATCGCCCGTACCAGCATCTCCGTCGAGGTGCCCTCGAAACCATGCTCGCGAAACACGGCGATCGCCGCGTCCAATGCCTCGTCCCTGTCAAATTCCTTGATCCGTGCCATAAGGCCTGTTTAAGAATAATGGAACGATCTGTCAAGAATATCCTTGTCGGTTCCTCCTCAGGAGATTACCGCACGGGGCTGGCGGAAGGATTCCAGGCCGAAGACGCCGAATTTGCGGCCGAAGCCGGACTGCTTGAAGCCGCCAGAAGGTGCAAACGCTCGTGAGGTGCGCCATTGATGATCACGCGACCTGCCTCGATGCGATTAGCATCGCGCTTTGCCCGCTCGAGGTCGGAAGAGAGACATTGGCCTGCAGCCCATAGCCGGTGTCGTTGGCGATCGCGATCGCCTCTTCCTCGTCGCGATAGGAAAGGACGCAGAGCACCGGGCCGAAGATCTCCTCGCGGACAATGCGCATGTCGTTGCGGACGCGGGAGAAGATAGTTGTACGAACGAACCAGCCTCGTTCGAGGCCTTCGGGGCGCCCTTCGCCTCCGATCAGGAGGGATACACCCTCTTCCTGGATCAAGCATATCGGCGAGCATTCGAGTAGGCCCTCGGGAAGACTTCGGCTCAATATGGCGCCGGCAGCGGCACGCATGCCGCTGGAGCCGCTCCTACTCGAATACGGCCGCCGCTATCCGGAGGTCGAGCTTGAAGTCGTGACGGAGAATGCGCTCATGGATGTTATTGGTAAAGGCTTCGATGCCAGGGTACGACTTGCCGAAGCGATGTCGCCCGATATGGTGGCCATTCCGATCACCCGAACCGTCCGTTCCCTGGTCGTGGGATCGCCTGAATATTTCACGAGGCGTTCCAAACCAATCGTCCCGCTCGATCTGGTGCAGCATCGCTGATCCAGATGCGCATGGCGAACGGCAGACTGTATCGCTGGGAGTTCGAGCGGCGCGGTGAAGCGCACGTGATTGACGTTCCGGTAATCTGACGCCAAAGGAGCGTGTCCGCGCACTCGAAGCCGAGCGGCGCGCCGTGCGCGGCTCCGAGATTGCCGAACTGCGCGGCCTTGTCCGCACGCTCGTCCAGCACATCCAAGTGCTGACGTTGCAGATCGCCGAGCGGGATGCCGTCATCGAAGGTCTTCGGCAGGAACTGGCCCGATCTGGTAACGCCAGGGTTGTCCCCCTGAAGCGGTCGCCGCGAGACGACGGCGGCTGAGAGCGACGCATCGTCCGGGCCGTTCCGGGCGCGCCGATCATGGTCGGCACCTCCTTCAGCTCGCCCGTCGAGGTAGGGCTCGGGTGTGGCAGACGCTGCCAGCCCATCAACCCTGTTCCGCACCAGCACCGAGAACAGGGTGTGACGGGCCGGCCTCCCGCGTCTGCCCCTGCCGCCTCGCCCTCGACGGAGAGGGTGAGCTGAAGGAGGCACCCATGACCACAGATCGCAACAGCCAGACCCCGACTGATATCTACGAGCGCGTCACCAGCCATATCATCGCCGCCATCGAGGCCGGTGCCGGTGACTACCGCATGCCCTGGCACCACGACGGATCGGCCATCACCACGCCCGTCAACGTCGCCTCGTGCAAGGCTTATCGCGGCGTCAACATCCTCTCGCTCTGGGCTGCGGCGCACGCGGCCGGCTATCCCGCCGGCATCTGGGGCACTTACCGCCAATGGCAGGCGCTCGGCGCGCAGGTTCGTAAGGGCGAGCGCGGCCATCTGGTCGTGTTCTGGAAGACCACCGATCATGATGCGGCGGACGCCCAACACGGCAACGAGGATCGTGACGAGCCCGCCCGGCGTCTGTTCGTCCGCGGCTACACGGTCTTCAATTGCGCCCAGGTTGACGGCTACACGCCGCCATCTATGCCAATGTTGCCCGAGTCCGAGCGGATCGAGCGCGCCGAAAGCTTCTGCGCGGCGCTGGGCATCGACATCCGGCACGGCGGATCACAGGCATACTACCGCCCGGCTACCGATCACGTGCAGATGCCGGAGTTCGCGTGCTTCCGCGACGCGGTCGCCTACTATGCCGTGCTGCTCCATGAATGCGGCCACGCCTCCGGCGCCAGGCATCGCCTCGACCGCGATCTTTCCGGACGCTTCGGCTCTGCCGCCTACGCGATGGAGGAATGCACGGTCGAGCTCTTGAGCGCGATGATCTGCGCCGATCTCAGCCTTAGCGTTGAACCGCGACCTGATAATGCCCGCTACATCGCCTCCTGGCTCGAGGTGCTGCGCTCCGACAAGCGCGCCATCTTCACCGCCGCGAGCAAGGCGCAGCAGATCGCCGACTGGATGCACGCGCAACAGGCCGGCGGGCCTCAGCACGACGTCAGGGGCGCCGCATAAGCGCCCCCCAAAGGATCAATAGACCGCCGATTTCGCGAACAGCATGTCAATCTGCGGGCATTCGGGCGCGTGCCGACGCCGCATTGGGCGACCACATCCTTCAGCACCCGTTCCATGCGCTTCAGGTCAGCGATCTTCGCGCGGACGTCGGCAAGGTGGACGGCGGCGACGTCCCGTGCTTCGGCACAAGGCCGGTCGCGCTCGTCGACGAGACGCAGGAGCTCCCGGATCTCATCGATGGAAATCCGAGTTCACGCGCCCGCAGCACAAAGCGAAGACGCCGCTCGTGCGTCGTGTCGCAGCTGCGGTGGCCGGCCGGCGCGCGAGCTCGGCTCGCTGCAGGCCCCTCACCTTACCGGGCGATCGGCATGACCGAGACCGGCATTTCCCTCACGGTCGCACGCGATGGTCAAGAGACGACGATCGACGCCGACGAAGTACTGATCGCCACCGGCTGCACGCCCAACATCGAAGGCCTCGGGTCGCCGAGCATGGGATCGCCATCTCGCCAACGGGCGGCATCGTCGTCGATGACCGCATGCGCGTGTCCAGGTCCGGCATCTATGCCGCCGGCGACGTCACCGGCCGCGACCAGTTCGTCTACATGGCCGCCTATGGCGCCAAACTCGCGACCAAGAACGCCCTCAATGGCGACAGCCTGCGCTACGACAACAGCGCCATGCCGGCGACCGTGTTCACCGATCCGCAAGTGGCGAGCGTCGGCCCGACCGAAGCAGCGGCGCGCCCCGCCGGCCACGCGGTTCGCGTCTCAACGATCGGTCTCAATCAGATGGCGCGTACGCTTGCGGCCCGCGACAACCCACGGGCTCATCAAGCTTGTCGCCGATGCCCGCAGCGGCAAGCTGCTCGGCGCCCACGCGTGGCGCCGGAGGGCGCCGACAGCATCCAGACGGGCGGCGCTCGCGATCCGGCAGGGTCTCACGGCCGACG
The DNA here is from genome assembly GCF_042436655.1 of Sinorhizobium sp. P24N7. Taxonomy (NCBI): domain Bacteria; kingdom Pseudomonadati; phylum Pseudomonadota; class Alphaproteobacteria; order Hyphomicrobiales; family Rhizobiaceae; genus Sinorhizobium; species Sinorhizobium sp. P24N7. Next base: position 308,603 of record NZ_JBHMIW010000003.1, read on the forward strand.
ATCTCGCGGAGACGATCTTTCCGTATCTCACCGCCGTCGAGGGGCTAAAGCTCGCGGCGCTGGCGTTCGGCACGGACGCCGCCAAGCTGTCGTGTTGCGGCGGGTGAACCCCGGCAAGACCCCTCAGCCTCTACGAGCCTGGCTCACGAGACGGCAGCGAGCGGACCGTGTGAACTCTCAGGCAAACGCCGACCACGGCAGCCTTGACTGTCAGGATAAGTCGCCGAGCTTGGTCGTTGCTTATTTGCGCCGACTCGGCATCGCACCGGAGCTGGAGCCACGGCCCGACCACGCTTTCTACCTCGCCTCATGGCTTAAGTGCTCACCGACGACAAGCGGGCGATTTTTCAGGCCGCGGCCCATGCCCAACGCGCCGTCAGACTCCCTGCACGATCTTCAGCTTGGTGAAGTCGGGGAGAATGCGGCAGCCTAGCGGAAATCAGTGTCGGTCGTTGTCGCCGGAAACGGCCGACGGCTCTCTCTGGTCTTCCTCCGTAAAGTGCGTCCTGATCAGGTGTGAGGTCCAGCTTGCCCCAGAACGAGGTTTTCCGGTCGTTGGTTTTAAGTTTTCGGGATCGCTTGATTTCGACGGTAAACGGCTTTGTCTGCTGACGCATGAATCCTCCAAGCGACGAATCGCGAGCTCACGATATCGCGTCGATGATCGGAGGCAACTCCCCAGCGGGCGGGATTGTCGCGTCCGAAGTCGATGGTATGACGTAGAGGAACGTAACGGTTTGCGGCTGCAATGGTCCGGCACGGCAAGGCGGTGACGATGCTCGCCATTGCGCGTTCCTCGTGATCCGCCGGCATGGGACACGTCTCCGCGGGCTCGATGAGGCATGTCTGATCGGAGAGCGGCTTCGCCTCGATCGCCCTCCCGCAACGACCAGCCGCAATTTTCTTACCCCTGCCGACTGCGCCGTCATTCCTCGCCGACTAACAAATTTGCGACTTGCCGCCCTCCACGCTGTTCCGGCCCTATGGGTGCGGTTCGATCGTCTCCGATCCTTGAGACAGCCATCGAGGCCGCGAAGGGCGCGGCCCGAAACCAACGAAAGGAACATGAAAATGGCAACCATCGGTACATTCACCTCCACCGAAAACGGCTTCAACGGCTCGATCCGCACCCTCGCCCTCAACGTCAAGGCTCGCATCGCCCGCATCGAGAACCCCTCCGACAAGGGCCCGCACTTCCGAATCTACGCCGGTAACGTCGAGCTCGGTGCGGCCTGGCAGAAGCGCTCCGAGCAGGATCGCGACTATCTCTCGGTCAAACTGGACGATCCGAGCTTCCCCGCCCCGATCTACGCAACGCTCTCCGAGGTCGAAGGCGAGGACGGCTACCAGCTGATCTGGTCGCGCCCCAACCGGGATTGAGGCTCGGTCACGGCCCCGCCCCTTTGGGCGGGGCCGTGGTTCAAACACAGCATTTACAGCAGTCCTGTAAATGCTGAACCGATCCCGGGAATCGCGTCCAACGAGACTTATGAATCGTTCGACTGGGATCGATTCAAATCTGTGATGATAAGCGAAAAGTTGTCACGAACGTTGGCGGGACGCCTTCAGCGCACGACTCTATCCGCTGCGCTCACGGAGCCCGCAAACGGTCTAAGCACATTTGGGTGACGATTCTCTCGCAAATCCTCTGCCGCACCATCCGTGGCTCGCACCAATGCCTGGCGAGCCCCTCATCGATCAGCGTATCGCCCAACGAATGCCCCGCTCGCGTGACGGTGCGCAGCTTGCGGCCATACTTGTCTTCGTCACGCAAGCCGGAAGGAAAGGGAGAAATTGCCGGCATTCAGCAGCGCCAACGAACGGACTTTCGCAGCGTCGCCTTTGATCCTTTCCGCCTCGCAGCGCGGCGGGCTGAGCTCCGGGGTGTCGATATCCGCGATGCGGATTTTCTCGCCCTGGAACCAGAACCTATCGCCGTCGACGACGCAGTCCACATTTCGGTCGGCGCCGCACAATGAAAACGCGGCCGACAGTGAATCCGCCGTAGGTGTTTTGGCGATAACAAAAAGACCGGAGAGATTGCCTGAGCCGCCATAGGCAAGCCCACCACCGACACCAATGATCCCGGCCCAGAGGAGAATACCCGTGCGGCCTTTTCCAGATCGCGGTGACTTTCCGTAGGCACTTCATTGATTAAGACTGCTGCCAGGCTTCCGCCTCCGCCTGAACGTCGTCACGTTCGATTTTGTCACTTTCCGATTCCCTCGCTTTCGCCCCAATCTATGTCGATCTCGGTTTCACCCACGTTTACGGAGACGCTCGGTCTCGGACGACAGCTGGGCCGGTAAAGCAGTGTGGAGAAGCGGGCGCAGTCGGTCCCGCCTCCCCTTCGGGTAACTCAGTTGAGGCTCCTGCGGCAGCGCTCTTCCCGCTCCTCGCACGACGAGAATTCCCGAAATCCCTCCCCTTGGGTGGCCGCTATGCTGATTTCTCCGATACTCTTCATTTTCCTGGATCAGCCTTGCTGGCTGCGCTGCGCGCCGGCTCGATCAGCTAGGTTTCAGGCATGTCTCTGACCTTGTGAAACCTGTTCGTCCCGACACAAGCCTTCATGTCGTCCCGCCGGAACCAGATCGCGCGACCGCATCTCAGCGGCGCGTTGCCCGCCGTGAAAACGATCTGCTCGTCAGCCCGCATGCGCAGCACTTCATGCGGCTGGATCAACGGTCGCGCCGCCAATTGCTTCGAGCGTGTGCGCGAGGATCCCTTCGCCTGGAAACTGCGGCTGACCTGATCGATCTCGACCGTCGTCATGCCACAGCGTCGTGAAATGTAGTCCGCCGTTTCCAGATCGTTGATCGCGCTGAACGAGATCCAACTCGCACTCTCGAACCACTTGCTCGCCGCGTCCCGGCCGCCATACGTTTCCCGCATCTGGCCGATCGACTGGTAGATCATCGTTAGCGTGATCCCGTACTTCCGGCCGGCGTCGCGCGCCGTCTCCAGGATCCGCATGTAGCCAAGGCGTACCACCTCATCGAGAAGAAACAGTGCCCTGCCCTTCATCGAGCCGTCACGATTGTAGATTGCGTTGAGGAACGCCCCGATGATGACGCGGGCAAGTCCGGAATGAGACTCCAATGTCTTCAGATTGATGTTGATGAAGACGTCCGCATTTCCGGCAGCAATATCGTCCGTCGAAAACGTCGTCCCCGAAACGAGCGCGGCATAGTTCGGGTAGGAGAGCCAGTGCGTCTCCTTCACCGCGTTGGCATAGACGCCGGAAAACGTTTCCGGCGTCATGTTAACGAAGGCCGCGACATTCTCTTTCACGAAATCCGAGCCCGAACTGTCATAGATCGACTGCAGGCGCTCACGCAGTTTCGGCTCGGGCTCGGAGAGATTCTTGCGCACCTGCCGGAGCGTTTGCTCGCTCTCCGCGGTATGACCCGACAAGCAAACATCGGCGATTAGCGCGGTGAGCAGTTGCAAGGCCGAGGCGCGGAAAAAGTCGTCGCGCACGCCGCGGGCGCCACCGCTGTCGCTCATGATCCATGAGGCGACGGAAGCGATATCCTCCTCTTTCGTTCCTCCGAAACGGCCGATCCAATCCAGGGCATTGAAGCCCGTTTCCGGCCTCTTGGGATCGAGGACGATTATGTCGCGGTTCGCGCTGGTGCGATGATCCGATACCATCGCCGCCACTTCGTTCGACGGATCGAGAACGATGAGCGAGCCGCCCCATTTCAAGGCTGTCGAGATCGTCACCGATGTCGTTTTGAAGCCGCCGGAGCCGGCGAAGACGATGCCGTGCGACGAACCGAACGATCCGTCGAAGCAGAGCAGCGACGACTTGCCGCCGGCACCCCATGTCTCGGGATTGTCGGCGCGGAACGCAAGTGATCCCACGCTGTCCTTGTCGACGCGATATCGTTCACCGATGACAATGCCACCAGACTCAGGAAACAGCTTTTCGGCCTCGGCAAGCTTCATCCAGTCAGCTTCGCCATGCAGCGCCCGCTTGCCGCGGATGCGTTTTGGCGCGCGCGTCGAAAACGCGTGTTGCCGACCAGCGCAACGCGGCATGCGAAGCAGCCCGAGAGCACGACGCCGGCAACCCCGACCATCGTCGGGGGGTCGACATAGGAAAGGATCGGCTTGCCTGCCGGCTGTTCCACAAATGCCGACAGCCTGATCGTTTCGCGAATTGCGGCGATCAGAATCGTCGCTAAAGCGCCGGCGATCACGCCCCATCCGGCGATCTTGATCCTGATCGAGCCCGCGCTCGCAAAAAGAAAGACGACACCGATCAGCGCCGCGGCGACATAAGGCAGAGCGATGCCGGCTTGGCCGAGCGTCTGCCGCGCCGCCGCCGTCTGTCCGAAGCCGGACAGCCACTGTTCGCTTCCGGTCGAACCAACGGCGACCACGATCATCAATGCGGCTGGGGCGATGAAGAGCATGATCCTATTCATCGGTCTTGCCAAAGGCCTCCGCACCGATTGCCAGCAGCCGCGACCGTTCCGTTTCGTCCACTTTGAGCCGCTCGCTCAAATCGATGAGGGCTCCCAGCAGAAGCGCCCGCTTCTCGTATCGAAGACCCGCTTTGACGATTAGGCCGCCAAGCTCGATCTTTTCCCGTGTGTCTTTCTTGCGAGCGTCGGATGTTATTTTGCGCGCCATCCGCTCAAGCCTCAGTAGTCCCGCCCGTAGCCGCGCCAGCCGCGATCTGCGTGGAGGGTGCGCTGCTTTCAGCAGGGCCCCCACCCCTTCTCCCTCCGGTCGAACGGACCTCATCTGCGCGAAACCGCTTCGCCAGATCCTCAAAGGCCGCCTGAAGATCGGACTCCTCGATCTCGATCTCGCCAAGTCCAGCCTTGAGGGCGATCCGGCCGATGCGCTCAGCCTCTCTGGTCTCGGCGATCTTGAGTTGCTCCTGGAGCTTGGCGATTTCGTCGCGGATCTTGGAGGATGGCTTCTTCATTTTTCGGTTAATCCTTTCATGCCGTTTGACATGCGAACGGCATGAAACTCGCCTGGATCGGTATGCCGATCCACTAACAGAAGTGCGAGTTGGCGTAGCCAACGCCTTTGATCACGATCCCAGCCGTTCCGAAGGAGCGGCTTCCAAGGGCGCAATTATACGTCGCTGCTGCGACGCCCTTGCTGAGGCCCTGGCAGGGCCTCCGCTGCCGACGAAGCCGTTGATCTTGTTCGCAATCGGGAAGGAAATCCGCTGTGGCCGTCCCCCATTTCTCCGTCAGCGTCGTCACCCGCGGCTCCGGCCGAAGCGCCGTCCTGTCGGCGGCCTACCGGCACTGCGCCAAGATGGAGTTCGAGCGCGAGGCGCGGACTATCGACTATCGCGCCAAGCAGGGATTGCTCCACGAAGAGTTCGTAATTCCCGCCGACGCGCCGTATTGGTTGCGCGAGATGATTGCCGGCCGCTCTGTTTCCGGCGCCTCCGAGGCTTTCTGGAATAGGGTCGAAGATTTCGAGAAGCGCTCCGACGCTCAGCTCGCCAAAGATGTGACGATCGCCTTGCCGATCGAGCTGACCGCCGAGCGGAACATCGCGCTGGTGCGAGATTTCGTCGAGCAGCATATCACGGCGAAGGGCATGGTCGCTGACTGGGTCTACCATGACGCGCCGGGCAATCCTCATGTCCACCTCATGACCACCTTGCGACCGCTGACGGAGGACGGTTTCGGCACCAAGAAGGTCCCGGTTCTCGGCCCGGACGGCAATCCGATCCGCAATGACGCCGGCAAGATCGTCTATGAGCTTTGGGCCGGCGGCATCGACGATTTCAACGCGTTTCGAGATGGCTGGTTTGCCTGTCAGAACCGGCATCTGGCGCTTGCCGGTCTCGACATTCGCGTCGATGGCCGCTCCTTTGAGAAGCAAGGGATCGATCTCGAGCCGACCATCCATCTCGGCGTCGGCACGAAGGCGATTGAGCGGAAATTCGATAGCGCGTCAAAGCCTGTGGAGCTCGAACGACTCGATCTGCAGGAAGCCAGGCGGAGCGAAAACGTCAGGCGGATCGACAGGAATCCGCAACTCGTCCTCGACCTGATCATGCGCGAGAAGAGTGTCTTTGATGAACGGGACGTGGCAAAGATCCTGCACCGCTACGTCGACGACGCGGTGCTGTTCCAAAGCCTCATGGTTCGAATCTTGCTCTGCCCCGAAACGTTCCGCATCGAGCGCGAGCGGGTCGACCTTGCCAGCGGTACCCGCTTGCCCGCCAAGTACACGACCCGTGAAATGATCCGGTTGGAAGCCGATATGGCCAATCGCGCCATCTGGCTGTCGCAGCGATCGTCGCATGGCGTTCGTGACACAGTGCTTGCCGCGACATTCAAGCGCCACGAGCGTCTGTCGGACGAGCAGAAAACCGCGATCGAGCATGTGGCGGGCGTCGAGCGGATCGCCGCCGTGATCGGCCGCGCCGGCGCCGGCAAGACCACGATGATGAAGGCGGCGCGCGAGGCCTGGGAAGCGGCAGGCTATCGTGTTGTCGGCGCAGCACTTGCCGGGAAGGCCGCCGAGGGCCTGGAGAAAGAAGCGGGCATCATCTCTCGGACGCTTGCGTCATGGGAGCTCCGCTGGAACCAAGGACGCGATCATCTCGATGGCAAGACGGTGTTCGTCCTTGACGAGGCCGGGATGGTGTCGTCGCGCCAGATGGCGCTGTTCGTCGAAGCCGTGACGAAGGCCGGTGCCAAGCTCGTCCTCGTCGGCGATCCCGAACAGCTTCAACCGATCGAGGCAGGGGCCGCCTTCCGCGCCATTGCCGACCGGATCGGCTATGCCGAACTCGAATCGATCTACCGCCAGCGCCAGCAATGGATGCGCGATGCCTCACTTGATCTCGCGCGCGGCAAGGTCGGCAAGGCGATCGATGCTTACCGCGCCAATGGCAGGGTAATCGGGTCGGACCTGAAGGTCGACGCAGTCGACAACCTCATCGCCGCCTGGAACCGCGATTACGATCCGACGAAGACGTCGCTGATCCTTGCGCATCTCCGCCGTGACGTTCGCATGCTGAACCAGATGGCGCGCATCAAACTCACCGAACGAGGGGCTCTCGGGAAGGGGGCCATGTTCAAGACCGCCGACGGCGATCGCAATTTCGCGGTTGGCGACCAGATCGTATTCCTGAAAAACGAGGGATCACTGGGCGTCAAGAACGGCATGTTAGCGAAGGTCGTCGAGGTGGGACCGGGACGCATCACCGCGCTGATCGGCGATGGGCAGAACGCCCGCCAAGCGCTGGTCGAACAGCGCTTCTACAACAACCTCGATCATGGCTATGCCACGACCATCCACAAGAGCCAGGGCGCCACCGTCGACCAAGTCAAGGTGCTCGCCTCCCTTTCGCTGGACCGCCATCTCACCTATGTCGCCATGACGCGTCATCGGGAGGATCTGGCTGTTTATTACGGCCGCAGATCCTTTGCGAAGAACGGTGGGTTGATCCCGATCCTGTCGCGAAGGAATGCGAAGGAAACGACGCTCGATTACGAGAAAAGTGCCTTCTACCGTCAGGCGCTTCGTTTTGCCGAAACCCGCGGTCTGCATCTTGTCAATGTCGCCCGAACCCTGGTTCGCGACCGGCTGGAATGGGTCGTCAGTCAGAAGCAAAAGCTTGCCAATCTCAGTGCCCGTCTTGCTGGCGTTGCCGGAAAGCTCGGGCTCGTCCGTGGCGCCGTGCAATCCCCAACCCGAAGCAGCACCAAGGAGGCAAAGCCGATGGTCTCGGGCATCACAACCTTCGCCAAATCGGTCGACCAGGTGATCGAGGACAAGGTCGCCGCCGATCCGGGTTTGAAGAAGCAATGGGAGGAAGTCTCGACCCGATTCCACCTCGTCTACGCCAAGCCGGAAAGCGCGTTCATGGCTGTCAATGTCGACGCCATGCTGAAAGACGAGACCGTTGCGAAATCCACGATCGCCAAGCTCGGATCGGAGCCCGAACACTTCGGCCCACTGAAGGGCAAGACCGGGATTTTCGCCAGCCGCGCCGACAAACGGGAGCGAGAAAAGGCCCTCACCAGCGCGCCGGCGCTGGCCCGTAGCCTTGAGCGCTATCTGCGCCAGCGGGCGGACGCCGAACGCAAGTATGAGGTCGAGGAGCGTGCCGTCCGTCTGAAGGTCTCGATCGATATTCCCGCACTGTCGCCAACCGCAAAACAAACGTTGGAACGCGTTCGCGATGCGATCGACAGGAACGACCTGCCCGCCGGCCTCGAATATGCACTCGCCGACAGACAAGTGAAGGCGGAACTGGAGGGTTTTGCCAAGGCGGTATCGGAGCGGTTCGGCGAGCGGACCTTCCTGTCTCTTGCTGCGGAGGAGCCCAATGGACAGACGTTCAATGCCGTCACTGCAGGAATGACGGCCGGACAGAAGGCCGATGTACAAGCGGCGTGGAATTCGATGCGGACGGTGCAGCAGCTCTCCGTGCATGAGGGCACGACCGAGGCCCTGAAACGGGCGGAGACCGTGCGCCAGACAAAGAGTCAGGGGCTCTCACTCAAATGACGGCACCGGTGTTTTCGTGTTGCATGCGAAGCGCTCAGAGGACGAATGCAGTCGTGCTCTTGTTCTTGGCGGCATCCATCATTGGCGGCGGTGTTGCTGCCGCTATCGTCGGCGGATACCGCATCAACCTGACGCCGAGTGAACCTGTCGGTTTCTGGCGGATCGTGCCCCTCGATCGCCCGGCGGCTCCTGGAGACATCGTATTCATTTGCCCTCCGCAAACCGCGGCGATGAGGGAGGCGAGAGAGCGTGGTTATTTCCGCTCCGGAATGTGCCCAGGCGGCATCGCACCGCTCATCAAGATGGTCATCGCCGTTGCTGGCCAGCATGTCAAAATCGGCGCTGACGTGGCGATCGACGGGCGACCGGTCCCATTTTCCGATCTGGCCGAGCGGGACGGCAAGGGTCGACCGATGACACCGTTTCTCGGCGGCATCGTGCCGGGAGAAAGTATCTTTCTCCATTCACCGTTCAAGGGCTCCTATGACTCCCGCTATTTCGGTCCCCTGCCCACTTCAGGCATCCTTGGCGTCGCGCAACAGGTGCTCACCTATGCGCCCTGATCAGGTTCGGGCGACGCTGTTGGTTGTCGCGTCAATCGTCGCCGGAACGGTGGGATGGAGTGGCCACGTCCTGCTTCTTCCGGTCGCATTCACATTTCCGGTCCTCTGGGCGCTTGCACGAACGAGACTGACGGCCGCGTTTGTCTCTGCTGGCTACTTCCTGGCGACGTCTCGGGGATTACCGCAGGGCGTAGCGACCTTCTATTCCTCCGATCTATGGCCGGGATTATTGCTTTGGCTATGTGCATCTCTCAGCTTTGTCGCGGTGCATACGGCTCTCTGGACGAAAGTCGGCCCTCGTTCGCCTCGCTACCTTTTGGCAGCCGTCCTTATGGCCATTCCGCCATTCGGCATTACCGGCTGGGCTCATCCGATCACGGCCGCGGGCGTGCTGTTTCCAGGATGGGGATGGTGGGGACTTGCCGCCACGACAGCCGGCCTCATGGGTCTCGTAACCCGCATGTGGCCGGCTGTCGCAATCGCCCTACTGGGCTTTTGGTCGTGGTCCGCCGCATTCTGGACCGAGCCGACGGTGCCGGAAGCTTGGCAGGGCGTCGATCTCGAATTGGGCGCTTCGCTCGGCCGGGACACCAGCATGCAGCATCACCGTGATCTGATTGCCACGGTGACGGAGCGGGCATCTGGTGACATCCGCCATATCGTGCTGCCCGAAAGCTCCCTGGGCTTCTGGACGCCGACCGTCGAGCGGTTTTGGGTGCGGGCTCTACAGGGAACGGACATATCCGTTATCGCCGGCGCCGCAGTTGTCGATGCAGGCGGATACGATAATGTTCTGATCGCCATCTCCGGTGACGGCGCGCAACTCCTCTATCGGGAGCGCATGCCGGTTCCAGGCTCGATGTGGCAACCTTGGCGCCCCTTGCTCGGTCAGAGCGGCGGCGCAAGGGCGCATCTCTTCGCCAACCCGACCGTGGCCGTCGGCAACGGGCGGGCAGCGGCACTGATCTGCTATGAGCAACTGATCGCCTGGCCCGTCCTCCAATCCATGTTCCATGATCCGGACGTTATTGTCGCGGTCGGCAACGGCTGGTGGACCAAAGGGACATCCATCGTCGCCATTCAACGCGCGAGCACGCAAGCCTGGGGGCGCCTATTCGCCAAACCCGTCATTTTTTCCTTCAACACTTAAGTGCCGAGGAGCCCTTATGCTCGATGCTGCCCTGATTCAACAATGCGCCGACCCCTCACTGAAGCCCGCGATCGTCGAGCAGTTCGTCTCCGCCGCAGGATCGAATGATCCCTTCGCCGTCACCGTCAAATCAGGTAGCCGATTGGTTCTCGTTCCGAAGGCGACTTCGGCCGACGAGGCGATGGCGATCGTCCGGCAATATGTCGGCCAGGCAGTGGTTCGTGTCGGCCTGACGCAGTTTCCGGCCGGCGCCAGCGTGGAGGCGGCAGATCTGAAGCTCGATCTGGTCGATGCCTGCGGGAACCTCCGCATGGGCACGGCGATGTTCGCCAAAGTCTTGCGAATCGTCGCCAAGTGGTACGGCAACCCGACGAGCCAAGAGGTTTTCCCTCAGATTTTCGAGGATGCGGTCTACGCATGGAAGACTGGCGAATTCGAGGGCGTGAGTGTGTTTCAGGCGCCAGACCCTGGTGCGGAGGCAAGGCTTGTTGTCACCCCTGACATGAAAGATGAGGACGCTGAGGTGATCGAGTTGCAGACAAACGCTGCCGAAGTCGGCAAAGCAGAAATGCGGATCGATCTCTCCCGAATTGGCGGCCAATAGAGCCTAGCGACAGGAAATGCCTATACTGGGTGTTCCGGCATTCCGCCGACGTCTCCTCCGCTCCAAATCGAGTAACCGACCCCTTACGCCTCCCCTTACCTTCCCGGCCGCGCCAGCGAGCGGGCAATGTCGATGATGTCGTCTCGGCCGGCGGTCGGGTCCTCCTTGTTCCAGGCAACCCCGAGCCCGATGCGGAAGTCGACGCCCCTCACCTTTCTCAGCTCGAAATTGCGGTTTGGCATGCCCTCCGTCCATTCCGGCGCAAAGCCGATGCCGAGCCCGGCGGAGACCAGGGAGACAAGCGAGAAGGTGTCGTCGCAGGTATAAGCAATGTTCTTCGTCAGATCGTGCTCCTCGAACTTCTCCGAAAAATAGCGCTCGGTGTACGAGAGGTTCGACCGGGAGAAGGAGATGATCTTCTGGTCTCGCAGATCCTCGATGCCGATCTCGCTTCGGACGGCAAGCGGACTGCCTTTTTCCACCGCCAGTAGATAGCGCTCATAGGCGATCGAGAAGAAGCGAAGCGAGCCGATGTTCTCGACCGGCCGGATGAAACCGAGATTGATCTGGCCGTTCTCGATATTGCGGATGATGTCGTTGGTGGTGCCGCTCGCAATATGCAGCTGGATCTCCGGGTACTTTCTGGCAATGCGGGCCATGAACGCCGGCAGCACGCCGATGGTGGCCGGATAGACGGTGCCGATCTTGATCGTCTTCACCCTTTTGCCGGCCACCGAGCGCGCCACCTCGGCCGACAAATCGACCTCGCTCAAAATCCGGATGCAGCGATCGTAGAACACCTCCCCTGCCCTGGTCAGCGCCACCCGCCTGGTCGTGCGCGTGAACAGTTGGACGCCGAGCTCTTTTTCCAGCGCCTGCACCTGGTTGCTCAGTGCCGGCTGCGCGATGCGCACCCGTGCTGCCGCCCGGCCGAAGTGCAGCTCCTCAGCCACCGCAACGAAATAACCCAGCTGGCGCAGTTCCATGGCAACCCACAGTTTGTTGGTTTATTACGCAACATAACGTACATGGACCCGTGTGGTTTGTCATGAACAAAATGTGTGTATGGAGCCATTCGCCACGAATCTGCGTCGCCGAGCCGAACGATTAGGGATTTCAAATGCAGAGGTCGCGCGCCGCGCTGGCCTTAGCGATCGCCGATATGGAAATTACGTCAGCGGGCGCCGAGAACCCGATCTTTCGACGCTTGTGCGGATTGCCAACGTCCTCGGTACGAGTGTGGACGAACTGATAGGCATGAACCTAGACGAGCAGGTTCGCACTTCAGAAGAGTTGTTCCAGGAGCGGATCGTTGCAGCCGTACAAGCCCTGCGGAGCGATGATCTTCAAAGAGTGGCAATCATGATCGAAGCTCTTGCCTGTGCGCGAAATGACGCAGCCGCTTAGTCTCGCATTCCGGCGTCAGTCTTTCGAGTTCCAATCGATACCTTACGCGGTCTTGAAGCACGAAACGGGGACAACCCTCTGTGTTCCTGCGAAGTGCGCACGAGGCTGCCTATGCAGGGCTGCTCTCGACCCATTGCGGGCATCGGCAAGCGCCGCGACGAATGTCTTGACCAAACCCATTGCGGACCTTGGTACAGCGCGCCACCATCTAGAAGGAACTTTCATGAAGCCTCTTCGAGCGGCGGCCACGCCCGTCAATATCCGGTTGGCTCCGGACCAGAGCTACCGGAAAAACCTGCGAAGCTGCAAGTGTTGACATAGGATCGGAACGCCACCTGCGCACTGGACTGGTTTTTTCGGTTGGGGAAGATAAGGGACATTTCGTAGGACGGTGCCATCCATGTCGGCAGGAGCGCGATCAGCCTGCCGACCGCAATGGACGGTTGGCAGACATAGGCGGGCAGCAGGGCGATCCCGCCATCTGACAAAGCGGATTGCAGTAGGAACCCCATCGAGTCGGTGGCCGCAACAGCGGTTGGCCGCAACGCGACTTGGGTGTCGCCGTTCGAGAACACCCATTCAGGCTGAGCGTCGTGTAGAAGGCAGCGGTGCCGAACAAGATCCTTCGGCGCGGCAATCGGTTCGGCGGCTTCAAGATAGGTAGGCGAGGCGACCAGAACGCGCTTAATCGCCGAAATCCTGCGGATGATCAGATCTCCGCCGGAAGCCGATCCGACACGGAACGCGAAGTCGATGCCTTCACGGATGATGTCCAGATGCCGATTGGTGGCAATTAACTCGATGGCGATCCGGGGAAAGCGCTCGGTGAAGCCGCGCAGAAAGCCGGGCATGAAATAGGTTGCCGTGACCTCGGGGCAGGTAATCTTCAACGTGCCGATGGGCTGCTCCCGGAGGTTGCTCATCGCCATGTTCGCTGCGGCGACTTCCGCCCGGACGCGGCGGCAGTGTTCGAGATAGACCTGTCCGCTGCCAGTCAGGCTGACATGCCGGGTTGAACGGTTAAGCAGGCGCAGCCCGAGCCGTTCTTCCAGTTGAGCGATGCGCTGGCTGATTGTGGATTTCGGCATCCCGAGGCGGACCCCGGCCGCCGTGAAACTGCCCACCTCGGCTATTTCCGCCAGAAGGATCATATCGTCTGCGCTGCCCATGTCAGTCCTCCACGGTCATCGCTGGAGGCTATCATTTGTCCGCACCGACGGACAATGTATCCGGTTGCGGGAAATTGCACGAACGAAGCCAGTCCGATAAACCCTGTCGCTGGTTGAAGCTGCGGAGAAAGCAATGTCGATCAGTCAAGCTGTCCCCAAGGCCGACCGGGTGGGGATCGCCATCCTCGTAATGGTGTTCACCGATCTTACCCTTGCTATCGCGGACGCGATCATCAAGATCACGATCTCGGACATGCCGCTGTCGCAGTTCATCTTCCTGCGGTCCTGCGTCACGCTTCCGCTCATCGTCCTGATCCTGCGGCTGCGCTTTCCGGGGGTGTCCTTGCGGCCAATCTCGCCGGGCTGGGCCTTCCTCCGCAGCAGTCTGCTTCTGGTCAGCCTTTTACTCTATTACGCCTCCTTGCCGAGGCTGGACTTCTCGATGGCGGCGGCGATCTACTACACGATCCCACTGTTCATCACGCTGTTCGCAGCGATCTGGATCAAGGAGCCGATCGGACTTCAAGGCTGGGTCGGAGTCGGGATCGGATTCGTTGGCGTGCTGCTGATGCTGAAGCCGCAAGCCGGGGATCTGAACGCTTATGCCCTGTTGCCGCTGGCATCCGCGATGCTCTATGCGCTGGCGATGGTCGTTACCCGCACGAAAAGCCGGGCCGAAAATCCCTTCGTCCTTGCCCTGATGTTCAACCTGATCGCCATCGGTCTTGGCGCTGCGGCCTGGCTTGGCGGCGGGGGCGAAGTTGCGACCACAGCCCCGAGCCAGTTCCTCGGCAGTTGGATCGGGATGGGGTGGTTCCAATGGGGCCTGATCGTCGTCCTCAGCCTGACAATGCTGACGGGCAGCGTCGGAACGGCCCTCGCCTACCAGTTGGGGCCGTCCTCGGTCATCTCGACTTGGGACTTCTCCTATCTCGCCTTTGCCGTGTTGCTTGGGGTGATCCTGTTTTCGGAAAAGCTCGACGCGGCCTCAATGCTCGGCATCGGCCTTATCGCCTTGGCTGGCCTCGTGGTGATCCGGCGGCCGAAGACGAATTGCCGAGAATGACCGCTCCGTCCGCAAATGCGCCATTCGCGGCATGACCAACGAATCTCCGCTTCCCACCCATCTGAGACGATTGATCTCCGGCTGTTGCGACCTCTACCTTCCGGAGTCGTCCGCCTTAAACGGTATCGATGCCTAGACGTTGTGCCGCTATGACAGAGCCGTGGATCTAGCGTGGGACATCGAGGCGCACCCCCTCGCAAGCCGGTAAATCGGATCCAAAGGATCGAGGTCGATTCTGACTACGAGCTCATCGCCGACCGCAACGAAACCGAGTTTGACGGACAAGGACAGTTGAGTTGATCGGACGCCATCACGTGAGGCCTTCACCCTTCCCGAATCCCGTTACTCGTCGAGTTATAACATTTCCGCAGATACAGTATAACGCTTGCCCCTAAGAAGTCGCCGAAATGGGAGTGGTGGTAATGTCACCTGCCTCGCCAACGCGGGATTGATATCTCCCAGACAATAATCACCGGCAATCCCTATTAGACCTGCGGACTCCGAGCCAGCACCATTCGGCCTGAACATCACCGAATGGGAGAAAATACTGTGGGAACAAAGAGGTACTTCGCCTTCGTTGCGCTCGCGCTAGGGGCTTCCCTAGGGCTTGCGCAGGCCGAAACCCTTGTCGTGAACAGCTACGGAGGGCCCTATGAGGCGATCATCCACGAGAAGATCATCGAGCCTTTCGAGGAGCGCTTCGGTATCGATGTCGTCTACGACGCCGTCGGATCGGCTTCGCAGGACTACGCCAAGATCAAAGCCACGAGAGGGCGGCCCGGCTTCGATGTCGCCGTCATGACCGCGTCGCAGTCACTGCAGGGCTGCAAGGATGGGCTTCTCGAAAAGCTGACCGTCGAGGCCATTCCGAACCTTGCCAAGCTCGCTCCGAGCCTCGCCCAGGCGGCGGGCCCGTGCGGGGCGGTCCATGAGATCCAGTATCTGTCGCTTCTCTACAGGACCGACAAGTTGAAGTCTGCGCCGGCGTCGTGGAGCGACCTTATGGCTCCGGAACTGAACCAGAGGATTGTACTTCCCACGTTCCAGAACATTATGGCCGTCTATCTCCTGGAAATGATGTCGGTGACCAACGGCGGCGATCTCATCGACAACCTCGATCCCGGCTTTGCCGCCATGGCGCGTGTCTCCAGCCAGTCCATCGGATTCGAGCAGTCTTCAGCCATCCTGGAAAGCTACATCAAGGAGGGGAGGGTGTGGGCGATGCCCTTCTGGAACGGCCGCGCCCAACTCCTCGTGGACGAGGGCGCTCCCGTGGACTACGTCCGGCCGAAAGAGGGCACCATCCCGCTGATTGCGACGCTGAACGTGCCGGCAGGCGCGGAGAACAAGCAGGCGGCGCTGAAGTTCATCGACTTCTTCCTGGAAAAGGCAAGCCAGGAGGCCTGGGTCGGCGGATACAAGGTCGGCAGTGCGCGGGTGGACATCGAGGTCCCTGAAGCCATTCGCCAACGGCAGATCACAAGCCAGGCGGACCTTGCGAGCCTCCATCTCCCGGATCTCTCCAAGATTGCCGAAAAGTTGCCTTTCTGGGCCGAGCGTTGGGAACGCGAGATCGTTCCTCAGGCGAATTGAGAGGTACCATGAGCACCATTGTCCTGAATTTGCCCGCAAGGAAGCGCCTGTCCGGGCCTGGCAGATCGCAGAGCTATCTGGCTCTTTCTCCATCTTTCCTCGTCCTCCTGGTGTTCTTCGCCATGCCGATGGGGATGATGATCGGCATGAGCTTTGTCGACGCAGAGACGCTGGCTCCTACCCTCGCGAATTACGAGCGCTTCTTTACCGACGGCCTGTCA
Organism: Sinorhizobium sp. P24N7; assembly: GCF_042436655.1. NCBI lineage: Bacteria > Pseudomonadati > Pseudomonadota > Alphaproteobacteria > Hyphomicrobiales > Rhizobiaceae > Sinorhizobium > Sinorhizobium sp. P24N7. The sequence goes on from NZ_JBHMIW010000003.1 coordinate 324,887, forward strand.
CTTGCCGGCTTCTGCCGAACGGCGATCATGTCGCTGCTTGTCGCCATTTGCGTGACTGTACTCGGATATCCGGTGGCCCATTTCCTCGCGCGCTCCAAGACGCGTTGGCGGGCGGTGGTCTTTGCATTGGCGCTCGCCCCTGAGCTCGCCGGCGTCGTCTTGCGCACCTACGGGTGGCTGATCATTCTGGAGGACCGAGGCTTCATCAACGACGCCCTTCTTTACCTTGGCATCATCGCCTCTCCCCTCCCCCTGTCGAAGAACCTCTTCGCCGTGGTTGTGGGATTGACGCACGTGGTGCTGCCCTTCGGCATCTTGTCGCTCACGACGAGCATTCAGGGGATAGACGCCAATCTCGAGAAGGCTGCTCAGATGCTGGGGGCCTCACGAACCTCGGTGATCCGACACATTCTTCTCCCCCTCTCCGTTCCGGGTATCGTCAGTTCGCTCCTGATCTCCTTCACGATGGCGGCAAGTGCGTACGCCACACCGGCGCTGCTTGGTGGTGCAGGTTTCAAGGTGCTCGCGACAATGATCTATGAGCAGGTGCTCTTCTACATCAACTGGCCCTTTGCCTCAGTCATGGCCATTGCGCTTCTGCTAATGATGCTCGGGATTTCGTTCCTTGGCGTGAAATACGAGTCCCGCCGCAGAGGGCAGCGAGATGCCGTCAAAGGAGCGACCTCATGAACAGGGTGCTCTCGGTCCTCTACTGGGCAGTGCTCCTTGGCGTGCTTGCCTTCATCACCCTTCCGCTCGTCGTGGTCGTTGCGGCGTCGCTCAGCCCCTCGAGCGCGGTGACCTTCAGGCCTTGGGAATGGACGGGCCAATGGTACGTCGAACTCTTCGATGAGCGCTGGCTCGACCCATTCTTCCTAAGTGTCCGGATCGCTGCGGTCGTTGCTGCCATCAGCGGCATCCTCGGTCTGTTGGCCGCCTACGTGATCGCCTACGAGCGCATCCCGGGGAGCGATGCCATCATGTCCTACCTGCTGTCGCCGCTCTCGGTGCCGCAGATCGTGAAAGGCGTGGCGATCGTTCTCTTCCTCTCGATTGTCGGATTGCAGGGACTGCTCGGGACGCCGGCTTTGATCGCCGCTCATGTCGTGCTCGCACTGCCTTTCGTCATTCGGATGGTGGCGACGTCGTTGGCAAACTTCGACGCGAGCCTCGATCGAGCAGCGCAGATCCTTGGCGCGAGCAAGCGCCAGAGGATTCAGCATGTGCTGCTGCCCATGATCAAGCCGGGGGTCCTTTCCGGCGTGACCTTCGCATTCATCATCTCGTTCAACAACATTCCGCTCTCGGTCTTTCTCGTCAGACCGGGCGACACGACATTGCCGATCACGGTCATCAACTATCTCGAATACAGCCTCGAGCCCGTCATGGCGGCAGTCAACGTTGCCTCGATGATCTTCATCCTCGCGATCATCTTCCTCTTTGAAAAGATCGGCGGGTTCTCGGCACAACTCCACGGTGGAAGCAAATGAGCAACTTCGACATCGAACTCGTCTCTGTCAGCAAGTCCTATGCGAGCGTCGCGGCCGTAAAGGACATCAATCTCGAAATCCCAAAGGGAGAGTTCGTCAGCATCCTCGGCCCCTCCGGCTGCGGCAAGACGACGACACTCAACATGATTGCCGGCTTCAGCGCGCCATCGGCCGGCGACATCCGCATCCGCGGCAAGAGCCAGATCCGGGTACCTCCCGAGAGGCGCAATATCGGTCTGGTGTTCCAGAATTATGCCTTGTTTCCGCACATGACCGTCGCCGAGAACGTCGGTTTTGGCCTCAGGATGAAAAGGCTCCCGCGCGAGGAGATCGAGAGGTCCGTTCGTGCTGCGCTGCGCAGCGTTCATCTCGAGGGATTCGAGGGACGTTATCCAAAGGAACTATCCGGCGGGCAGCAGCAGCGCGTGGCGCTTGCACGCGCGATTGCGCCGCGACCATCCGTCCTGCTTCTCGATGAGCCCTTGTCGAACCTGGACCTCAAGCTTCGCGAGGCGATGCGCATCGAGCTCAAGGAAATCCAGGAACAGCTCGGCATGACCTTCGTATACGTCACGCACGACCAGGAGGAAGCCATGGCGATGTCCGATCGCATCGTCGTCATGTGGCAGGGCGAAATCGCCCAACAAGGAGAGCCGAGCGCCATCTATCGCGATCCAAGCTCGCGTTTCGTGGCGGATTTCATCGGCAGGTCCAACATCCTGCCTGTTGCCGCAACAGTCCAGACGTCGAACTTCCTTGAGCTCGCAATTGACGGAGGTCCCGTCTTGCGGAGGTCGGGCCCCGGCCCTCGCGCAGCGCCGATCCGCTATTGCTCGGTTCGACCGGAAAGCATCGTGCTCATCGATCCATCGGTTCCACATCCCGAAGAGGTGAACCGCCTCCAAGCTATCGTTCTCAGGGTCGTCAATCTTGGCGGAAATGTCGAGCTGTTGGTCGATCTCGACGGTGGCCTTTGCCTGTCCGTGCTGGTGCGCTCGTCACGATCGACGATGCTGCCGGCCGTCGGCGACGAAGTAGCCCTCGGGATCGATCCCGAGGACGTTCACGTACTCAGCGATTGAGACGTCCTGATTCATAGGCGTCGCGTATCAATGCGGCGCCATCAATATTGGAGATCAACCGCCCCGGCGCCCTAGCATCACGATGACCTTAAGCCGAGGTCGTCAACAGGAGACAAAGGAATGCTGGTGAAAGAAAGACTTCGCGCCGTCCAACACGACAGCAACGTCTGCGCCGACATCGAAGGATTCGATTTCAACAACTACGATGACAATGACATCACCGAGGTGCGGCGGTTCTGGCTCCAATACGGAGTTATCCGGTTCAAGCGGACCCGGATCACCGATGAGCAGCAGGTCAAGTTCTCACGCCACTTCGGTGAATTCGTCATTCATCCGAAGCAGCTGCAGGAGGGCGGCCATCCCGCCCATCCCGAAATTCTCGTCATCAGCAATGCGATGAAGGACGGCAAGCCAAGCGGTGCCATGGGCAATAGCGAGGCGACCTGGCATACCGACACCTGGTTCTACGAGCGTCCGCCGGCCGCGGCAATCCTGCGTGCGGTTGCAGTGCCTCCTTCGGGCGGCGACACCTACTTCCTCTCGAGCTACATTGCCTACGAAACTCTGCCTGAGGCGATAAGGAAGGCTATCGAGGGACGGCAGATCTTCTTCCAGAACGTCTACGACAAGACGGGCAAGCTGCGGCTTGGAAAATCCGCGCCTTCAAGCCGGGATTTTCGCGAATGGAGCGGGATCGTCCATCCACTCGTACGCACACACGGCGAGACGGGTCGCCTGGCGCTCTACCTCGGCGGAACAATCGACGGCGCCTGGATCGTCGGGATGCCGCTCGACGAGAGCAATGCGCTCCTCGCCGAACTCTGGGATCACACGACGAACACGAAGCATGTCTTCGTTCAAAAGTGGGATGAAGGCGACATCATGATGTGGGACAACCGCTGCACCATGCATCGTCGTGACTCCTTCGACCCTGCGTCAATCCGCATCATGCACCGGACTACGACCTCCGGCGAACGTCCGGTCTGATCGCGAGCAAGGGGCAGAGCCACATGAGTGAATTGTACCGGGTGAATCCGAGCCACCCTTCCCTTCCACCCGAGTTGCTCGAACTGATGACCATGGTTGATACGGCGACCATCGGGCATATTGAGCACCTGGGTTTTGTTGGTGACGACATTTACCCGGTATTCCCCTCATGGGCGGTCGGTCCCGCGCTGACTGTCGCGGCTCCTGGTCGCGACGGAACCATCATCTACAAGGCAATCGATCTGATCAGGCCGGGAGACATTCTTGTCATCTCGCGAGTAGACCGCGACGATGTTGCCTGCGTTGGAGGCGGTGTCGCGCTCGCTGCGAAGGCCAAAGGCGCAAAAGCGATCATTATTGATGGCCCCTGCACCGATCACGAGGAAATCATCGAAACGGGATTGCCCGTATGGTGTCGCGGCAAATCGTCGAGAACGACCAACCGGAAGTTCCAGATAGGCGGCTCGATCAATGTACCGATTGCTTGCGGAGCCGCGGCCGTACTGCCCGGCTATGCGGTCCTTGCCGACAACGAAGGCGTCTTCGTTGCCGAACCCCAAGAAATGAAGCAGCTCTGCGAGGCCGCCTGTTTCCGGCAGGAGCGTTCCGCCAAAATACGAGCGCATCTCGCTGCCGGCCGATCCATTTTCGATTTCAATCCAGAGGCCAATCCGTGAAAATCTCTCTCATTCAGATGAATTCGCAGCCCAGCCGCAGTCATAACCTCGCACAGGCGGAGCGCTTGATGGTTGAGGCCATGTTGGACAGTCCCGATCTGATCGTGCTGCCGGAGCATTTCGACTGGACCGGCGGCACGCCTGAGGACAAACGGGGCGCGGCAGACTGGGTGCCAGGCGGCGAGGCGTACGGGATGATCCAGCGTTTCGCGGCCAAACATCGAGTATGGGTCCATGCAGGCAGCCTTCTCGAGCGGATCGCTGGCAGCGAACGCATCCACAATACGACCATCGTGTTCGATGACCGCGGCGAGGAGGTCGGTCTTTACCGCAAGATCCATTTGTTCGATATCGTTGCTCCGGATGGAAAGGAATATCTGGAATCGGCGACTGTGGCGCCGGGCGACCAGCTCCTGGTCTACGAGCTGAACGGTTTTCGCATTGCTTGTTGCATTTGCTATGACCTGCGCTTCTCGCGACTGTTCGACCGTCTCGCCGCCTACGGCGTGGACGTTTTCATTCTTCCAGCCGCCTTTACCGAGCAAACGGGAAAGGACCATTGGGCGGTTCTGTGTCGGGCGCGCGCAATCGAGTTCCAGGCCTACATGGTCGCCTGTGGTCAGTGCGGATCATATGAGGCGCCCGGTCGCGAACTGCGCCGGACCTTCGGGCACTCGATGGTTTGCGATCCTTGGGGGATGGTAGTCGCCGAAGTAGGCGATGATCCCGGCGTCTTATCAACCGTTATCGAGAGAGCACGGCTTGATGAGGTGCGCAGCTGGATCCCGATGGTGGCGCACAGGGCGGATCTTCAGGGCATGAGGGTGAAGGTTGCACAGGCGGTCGGAAAAAGCGGGACTGCCGAGGTCGCGCCGGCTCACGTTTCGGCTTCGTCGACTTTAACAAGCTCAATGTGACTGACGCCGAGTGCCTGGGCCAGCTCGTAAAGGGTTACGATCGTGGGGTTGCGCTTTCCTCGCTCGAGGCCGCTCAGATACTGCTGGCTGAACCCGGACCGCACTTCAATTTCTTCCTGCGTCAGTCCTTTCGCCCGACGCAGGCGCGCAAAATTCCGGCCGACCAACTTGCGCATGTCCATGCGCGAGTGATGCCAGCGCGATTGGCCGAAGTTTATCAACTATAGTATGTAAGCGCCGTCACACGGAATTGTCTCTCGTTTGCGAGATTGGGCGAGCGAGCGTTCCCTCCCCTCCCCTCTGTTGGACGACCTTGAACCGAGCTCCGCGAAAACCTGGTCCCGAGGACCTTCTGATCGGCGCCAGAATTCGCGAGCGGCGCCGCGCGCTGCGATTGACCCAGCGCCAGCTCGCAAGTCGCGTCAGCATGCCGCCGCAACTGCTGCAAAAATATGAACGGGGCGCGATCCGGATGAGTGCCGGCCGGCTCAGAAGCTTGGCTGCTGCCCTTGGTGTGCCGATGGGATTCTTCTGTGGTCAGTCGGAAGGCCGAGTGGTGATTTTCGAGCGGGTGGCTGTCCGCGAGCTCGACGATCTCGTCCCGTTCCTGTCGAGCGAGGAAGGATTGGAATTGAACTGTGCCTTCCGTCGCATTTCCGACCCCAAGATCCGCCGGCGCGTCGCGGCCCTCATCGACGCGATTTCCAGGACTTGAGCCCGCGGCCGTCGTTTCGAGCCGCTGGCGCTCCTGCAACGCGCTCTTAACCTAAACGTCGCCTTTCCGTATCCACGCGTTCTTCTGGGTACCAAAGATTAGCCGAAGGTTCGCACGGCGGATCAGCCTCTTTCGGTAAGCTTTCACAGCGTGAATTCCAGGGCTCGGAGGAGAAAATGCTGCTGCAGAAGTCGATCGAGTTTATAACCGCGGACGAACTCGCTTCGCGTCGAGCGTTGCTAACGCTAGCCGAGCTTCACGATGTAGTGGAGGCTGCCTGGCGCGACATCAGGGACGGACGTGCATATGGCGGCAAGGCGGTGTTGTCATTGCCCGAGCAGGAGTTCTGGAGCTTTCCCGAGGTTTCGAGCCTCAGGGAAGGGTTTTCGGACGAGCGACTCGGCTGGAAACTGTCGTCACTCTACGCCGTCAATTCGCGTCATGGCGCCGTCAAGGTAATCGGCGCGAACGCCTATAACCGTCGACTGGGACTTCCGAGATCAACATCGACAGTGCTGCTTCTCGACAAGCCGACACTTCGTCCGATCGCGATTCTTGATGGTTCGGGGCTCTCGGCGGCGCGTACCGGCACCTATGCATCGCATATCCTTCGCCAATGCTTTCGCGGGCGTGGCAATGCTCGCCTGTTCCTCTTTGGAGCGGGGCCGGTCGCTCGAAGCGTCGTCGAGTGTCTCACACACAGCGGCGCCAGCCTCATCAACGAGATCTTCGTCCGCAGCCGCACGATTGAAAGTGCCGGCCGCTTTGTTGCCGAAATGGAAACCCGAACGTCCATCCCGCTTTGCCCAGTCACCGACAATCTAAAGCTACGCGACTGCGAGATCGTGATAACGGCTTCCAATGCGCGCCATCCTATTTTCGAAGATGAGGAGCTCGCGCCGAACGCTGTCAGCCTTCACCTTGGTGGCGACGAGGTCCCGGAGCGCTACATCCAGCGGGCTCTGAGAACCGGGGTTGTTGCTTGCGACGATATCGCGACGGTTTCGCGAAGAAATTCGCAGACCCTGGCCCTGCACTTTGCCCGCAAAGGCTTGTCGCTCGAGAGTGTCGGGCCGCTGCTCGGCATCCGCGAGCTTTCGTCCAAGGAGGAGTGGCAGGCGGACGGGACAGGTCCTGTTTGTGTAACCTGCGTCGGGCTGCCGGTCCTCGACCTCTACGTCGCAGAGGCGACCTACGAGAAATACCGGCTCGCTTGCGAGATGGGAACGGCGAGCGCCTGAACAAGCCCCCACGTCGTCTCCTGGAGATCTGCCGATGGCCTATCTGGCGCGCACCATCGCTGAGCATGTATGCGGATCGCTTTCCACCAATACAGATCCGGCACTGCGCGAACTGGCCATGCGGTGCATTCTCGATCTCCTCGGGGCGGCCTTCGCGGGATCTGGCATGCCGGGACCGTCGGCCATGCGTAATATTGCGCATTCCCAGTTCGGGGACGGGGTGGTCCCCATCTGGGGCACTGCCACGAGGGCCGCACCAATCGCCGCACTCCTTGCGAATTCCGCGGCCGCATCGGCACTCGATATCGATGACGGCCACCGTGCAGCGCGCGGGCACCCCGGAGCCGCAGTGATTCCGACGGTCCTGGCACTTGCCAGTCAGCACACGGCAACCGCGCGCGATATCGTGTCCGCGATCGTGCTCGGCTACGATGTAGGCGTGCGCATTGCGGCAGCGCAGAATCCGGAGCGGATTAGGACGCGACAATCCGGGCGCTGGGCGGCTTGTGCAGCAGTTGCGGCAGGGGCCAGACTTCTGAAGTACAAACCCGAACACGTTTCCCAGGCGCTGTCGATCGCAGGTGTACTTGCGCCGAACCAGGAGGCCAATGGAAGCTCCGGATACTCGAAATTGACAGGGAATGATGTCAAGGAAGGGATTGCGTGGAGCGCGGCGACCGGACTTACCGCGCTTTCCCTTGCCGCACACGGACATACCGGCCCCGAAGATTTCCTGGATCATCCCGATTATTATGACGGTGAGCGCATGGTGACGGGACTGGGCTCACGGTTGGAGATCCTGGGGACGTATTTCAAGCCCTACGCCTGCTGCCGTTATGTTCATCCAGCGCTCGACGGATTTCTCGACGTTATTGCCCGGCATCGCCTCAAGCCCGAAAGCATCACCAGCCTGGACGTCGAGACCTTCGGCTGGGCCGTGAAGCTCAATAACACGACAGAGCCGAAGAACCTCGTCGATGTCCAGTACAGTCTGCCGTATTGTCTTGCCATTGCGGCGATCGACGGGGCCGACGCGCTCGTCCCTATAAAGGCGGATGTTCTCAACCGGCCGGACCTCAGCCACTTCGCGGAGAATGTCCGGCTTCATGTTGCATCGGAGATTGATGCACTGTTTCCGGGCGAGACACTTGCGCGCGTGACAGTCAGAACGAACCGGCTTGAATACACATCGAATATCCAGGCGCCGCTTGGTGACCCTCAAAACCCGATGGACTGGGACGCCCTCGAGCAGAAGTTCCTGGTGATTACGAGCGGGGCGATTTCGAGCGAGCGACAGCAGCTGATTGTCGACGGCGTCCTCAATATCGCCAACGGTGACGTGAGCAGCCTTTTGCACGCCTTGGACCTTCCAGAAGCCGGGCCGTGATCGCGACGCCCGGGCGCGAGCCGCCATCAGCAGAGGGCTCCGTTGAACATGACGATGTTGCCATTCACCAGGATATGGCGGACATGGCTCAGATTGTGACTGTCGGAAACCACCAGGTCGGCGCGTTTGCCCTTCTCGAGAAATCCACGGTCGCCTGCCATTTCCGGAAACGCTTTCGCAACATTACCCGTTGTCAGCGCTATCGCCTTCTCGACTGAGATCTGCTTCTTTCGGATCATTCGATGGATTGCCGACAGGATGCTGTCCCAGTCACCTCCTGCAAAGTCCGTGGAGATCGTGTCGACGAGATTGTTTTCAATGAGAAGATCGAGGTTCCGAGGCGAGTTTCGCCATCGTGTCTCGATGCAATCGAGTGTCGAGACGTCGATCGTCGCGCCACGCTTGCGCAGCTCTCCAGCTGTGTGCAGCGCCTCGGCTGGCGTGAAGCTCGGGTGGTTCGAGTGGCCAGCCACGATCCGCGCCTTGGGCAAGCTCTCAGCGAGCCCGACCAGAAGACGGGATGTCGGTGCGGCGTTGTGAAAGATGGCCGGAAGGCAAAGATCGGCGGATTGGGCAGCGATTTCCTCCAATCCTTTGAGCGACAAGGCAACCGGCGGCATGACCGTTTCGATCACGAGGCGGCGAAGTTTGCTCGCGTCGAAGGCCTTATCCAATCCGTTTTCGGCGAGCATGGCAGCGATGGCCTGGTCATCAAGGGCATCTCCTCCATCGAGGCATCTGCCGAGGACGGCCTCCTTTAACGATCTCGCAATATTGGGGTGCACACGGATGCCTGTCGCAGCTTCGATCGCGGCGGGAAGGAAGCGGTAGTCCTGCGCACCACCGCCGAGCGTCTGACCTCCCCCTGCCTCGCCTAGCGCCTTTGCTCCCTGTGCGACCATGCTCTCGACAGTTGCTGCCTTGTGCCTTTGCGTAAGCCCCTTCCCGTCGACAGCCATTGCCGCGGCAATACTGCTTGGCGTGTGAGCGGTCGCGACATGAACATCAAGCGGATGCGAACGCGCGGGCGGTTTGTTGATTTCGTCGACGAGTGCCAGGCCGCAGACGTTGAGCAAGGTCGTGGTCCCGGAGGCAAGATGCCTGTTCCTGAAATATTCAACGTCGGGCTCAGAGAAAGGAGGCGAGCCGCTCGGCATGGAAGGACCATGGATGCAGCCATGCGCGTGTGCGTTGATGACACCGGGAAAAATCGTACAGCCACTGGCGTCGATCACGACGACTTCCTCCGTCAGATCCGTCTCGCCGGTGCTCACGTCGGCGATCCTGCTGCCGCAGACGCGGATAGTTGCCTTCTGGTACGAGGTCGTTCCATCTCCCGTGATCACACGGCCGTTTATGATCAGGATATCCTTGGAGGCTGGCCTTGACTTCACTCGTTTCCCCTATGCGCGCGACTGCTCGGATCTCCGTCGAAGGTGAAGGCGTAGCCGGTGCCCCTGACGGTACGGATGATCTCTGGGGCGTGCACCGCCTTCAAAGACCTCCGCAGACGCGCAATGTGAACATTCACCGTTTTGGGCTCGACGAATATGCGCGGCGGCCAGGCGCCCGAGATGAGCTCGCCTCGTGTGAAGGCCCGTCCAGGATCACGTACCAGCAGATGAAGAAGGCGGAGCTCGACCGGGGACAAGCGAAGCTCCGAGCCTTCGTACCACACCCTTTGCTGGCGCAGGTCGAGGTCGATCCCTCCGCAACTAAGCGTCTCATCGCGGCCATTGCTCCGATCAGGAAAGACACCGTCGAATGACAGAAGTCGCGTCAGCGACCTGAGATACATTCGCGGTTCGACCGGTCGCATGAAGACCTCGTCCACGCGCGCGTTGAGAAAATCGGTGTACCGGTGATTGCTGCTTGCACTCACGAGGGCAATGATCTTTATGCGTGAGGTCGAAGGATCCTGCTTCAGCATTTCGCACACCGTGACAGCCCCAAACATCCTTCCGTCGATCAAGACGGCTGCGGTTCTTTCACTGTCCATCAACGCAAGCGTGTTTTTCATGCTCGTCGCGATACGGGCATCGAAACCGGCTTGGTCGAGGATGTGGCGCGCGGAGAGCGAGAAATCCTCATCCGGTGAACTGATGACAATCAGGTCCTTCACGCCACACTCAACATCAAAGGCAGCCTTGTTGCTCCTTCGATGGTCACCGATCGGGCGGCAAAATTAAAGTTTCATAGGATGAAGTTTTGTAGAGATTTGTGTCTCCTGCCGGGATGGATGGGCGGAGGCGATTTGCCGGAATGTGTGCGGCAAGGAACGAAACCTCGCCTGACGAAACGGGCCGGCGTCCCCGTGAGCGCCGACTAGCACTTGTGTGGCTTGCATTGGGGGTGGAGTCGCTGCCCGATACTTCCTTCGCATGCTGATTAGTCGATCCGGTCATACGCATTGGCTTTTCTGGCTTTCACAGGATGCAACAAAGGAATTTCTTTGCCATCTGGCGAACATCCCGAACCGCCCTCGTTGGAAATTCTAATCGCTTGGGACGATGTCGAAGCGGCAGGCCGGCTTGCTGACGCCGTGGAGGGGAGCGGCATGCACGCCGTTGTCGTCAGCAAAGGCAATTCAGTCCGCAAGATGCTTCAGAACCGCGATTTCGATCTCCTGATCGTCAGCGGGGATGCCTCTGCCGCCCTTTGCCGTAGTGTTCGCTCGTCCAGTCTCGTTCCGATCATGCTTCTCGTGACTGCGTATAATGACGCGGTCGTGGTGGACGGTCTTGCGGCGGGAGCCGACGATTGTCTTCCACGAAGCGCGACGATCAGGGAGATTCTTGCCCGAGCACGAGCACTGGTCAGGCGGGCTGCATATTCGCGAAGCACCGGAGGATCTCCGTGCAGCATGACGTTCCGCGGCTGGCGGATAGATTGCCTCAGCCGTCAATTATGGGATCCGGCTGGTGTGGCCGTGCCTGTTACAGGAGCCGAATTCGACCTTTTGCTGGCGTTCTGTCGCAATCCAGGTGTCGTGCTCGCGCGACAGCAGCTGTTGGCGTCAATGCATGTCGGGCGAGCCAGTCCGGTGGAGCGCAGCATCGATGTCCATGTCAGCCGGCTCCGGCGCAAGATTGAACGAGGTTCAGCCGATCCCCTCATAAAGACGGTGCGGCTCGGCGGCTATATTTTCTTGGCAGCAGTAACGCTGGAAAGTTCCAAATAGGGGTACTCCAGGCTGCACTCGAAGCGAGTGCCGAGGCGACCTTGCTCAACAGTCGGTAGCTTTCACTTGCGGGGGTCACAGGAATTCCTATCCGCGGAGATTGTGAAGTTTTGTTGCGAAAGTATACAAGAGGTTGTATCGATGCTCTTTGACATCTAAACGTGCTTTCGGATTCTCCAGACACCGAAACAGCCCCGTTTGTTGGCGCAGGCGCCGCCTCTCACGCAACAGGTCACGAGGACCGCGCCGATCGCCCGCGAACGCTTTCTGAAGGGACGGCGTGATGTTTGAAAAGGATTTCTTCGACAAACTGACGGATGCGAGCTCGGCTGCCACAAGCCATCGCCAGTTGGAGGTGACGCTCGGAAGGCTGGCGAAAGCAAATGGATTCAACCACTTTGCCTACCTGTCGCTGAAAGCAAATCAGGTCGTCGCGATATCGAACTATCCGAGCGAATGGCAGAAGGTCTATTTTGCTCGCTCTTATGCTGAGGTCGATCCCGTCGTCTTCTCCGCACGCAATTTCAAGCGGACGTTCGCCTGGTCCGTCGATTGCATGCGGAAGGAAACGGCCGCGGACGTGAGACGGTTTTTTGCCCACGCTGCCGATTTTGGACTGCGCTGCGGCGTGTCCATTCCTGTCAGGACCGGCTTCGGCGGCATGGCGATACTCACGCTTGTCTCCTCCGACGCCGTCAAACTTGCGCTCGATCAATTGCCAGAGGAGTCGCAGATCGCTGCCGCGACGGCGGTGGCCCTGATCCATGCCCGTTTCCGCGAGTACGAGACGCGTTTCGGAGCAAGCGCCGAAATCCAGTTGAGTGGTCGCGAAGCAAGTTGCATTCGCTGGTCGGCCGAAGGAAAGACCTTCCAGGATATCGCGTTGCTGGAAAATATGACGTTCTCTAATGTGCGATATCACGTAGGCGAGGCAAAGAGGAAGCTTGGAGCGGTGACATTGCCCCAGGCGACCGCAACGGCGGCCAGGTCCATGCTCATATGATTGCCTGTTCCAATTTGTTCGATCAGTCGGCCGCGTCCGGGTAAGCGTTCGGGAACACGACGTCCTGGTCAACCAGCACATTGAAGTTATAGCCTGGGCGCACGTTAAGCGTTGGCTGTACGTCGAGATTTTTCCCAATCGTTCGTTCGGCTACACGTCCGAACGTCTCAGCAAAATTTCGTCGTGCCGCATCGGAAGCGGTGTCCTGCGTCGCAAGCGTCGAGCTCTCGGGCAGCGACATGTCGATTCCGGTTCCGATCAATGCCACCAAGGCCGCCGAGCCGAACGTTCTCCAAAGATGCCGATCGACTTGGTCCTTGAACCCGCCGTAGCCCGCGGCGTCCGTGCCTGCCATGCCACCAATCTGCAGAGTGGCGCCGTTCGGGAAGATAAGATCGGTCCAGACGACGAGTATTCTTTCTTGCCCGAAGGACACCTTGGAATCGTACCGGCCAAAAAGCTTGGCGCCCTGTGGGATCAGCAGATGGTATCCGGTGGCGCTGTCATAGACATTTTGGCTTACCTGGGCGGTGATCCGTCCGGGAAGATCGGAGTTGAGGCCTGTAACCAGCGTTGCAGGGATGACCGAGCCGCGCTTCAGTTCATATCGCGACATCTGTGGGATCACCTGTTTCGGCAGATAGCCGAGATCCACGATGTCCTGGTTGAGAAAGGCCTCTTTCGAAATCTGGCTGTTTGGATCTACGTTCTGACCCATGATCCCCGACTTCATGGCGCCGGCGTAAAGGTCGGATGCGCCAGTCGTGGTGGGGACGGAATTCTGATGGTTCGCGCTCGCAGTGTTCAAGCCCCCACGCTCCACAGCGGAAATGTCGACCTTCAGCGGCGAGTCGAGCGCAGTCGCACGTGCCTGGAGTCGGGCCATCTGCTGGCGATGGCGTTCGCGGAGATATTGCTCGTCCTGCTCCCGCCTCAGGCGGGCCATCCATTCCTCCTCGGACTCAAGACGTGGTCTCCGCTCCTCGCGTTCGACAGGCAGGCGCTCTGGGGCTGGCTCTTCTTTTTCGATCTTGGGAGGGGCAGGAGGCGCCGGCTGGCGCGCCTCACGTTGCTCCGGTTCGCCGATGATGCCGTCCGAAATACCGCGTTTCAGCTGGTCACCGAAATTCGTCGCCGGAGCATTGTGGGCGCTGTCGAGTTCATTCCCGCGGTTGAAAGAAAGTCCGCGCCAAGACAGCCCGATCACAACGATACCGATAAACAGCACGATGATGACGATGGCAATGATGATCGGCAGGCGATTGAGCCGCCGCATGCCGCGCTGATCACCGGCTTGGCCCGAGGTTCCGAGCTGCAAAGATTGGACCATCTTCCCCTCCGTCAGTTCCGCTGCATGATGGAGAGCGGGCTCGCGGGCGTCGCGCCGGCCAGAGTTGCCGTATAGGCGCGGCCCAATGCGATTGATGGTGTCGACAGGCGCGCAAGGACCTGCCCGTCGAGGCCGTCAATCGAATAGCCGAGTTCCACCGGCTTCACGTCTTTACCGGCTTTCCGGTCGGTGATGACTGTGTAGCCCCAGCCCTTCAACGCCGCCTCGAGGGCCAGAGCATATTCCGACGTGCTCTTGTCCATTTTGATGGTCGTCGTTCCCGCATGGCCGATCTGCTCGGCCAGCCGGCTCGCCAAGTCGCCGGCAATGGCGCTTGCGGCCGCGTCGGAAACTGATACTGGGGTGGGACTGGCCGTGAGGGCATCGTCAGCAGTCTGGCAACCGGAGATCAGGGCGGTAACGAGAATGATCGGGAGCATCTTGCGCATCATTCAACCTCCACGGCGGATTGTGATTTTCTGCTGACGCCAACCAACCCCCGAAACAAGGATCGCCTTGTCGAAGGCATGGTCGACGATCATCATGTCGTTCTTCATCCGGTAATTGACGATTCGGTTCTGGCCGCCGCTGACCACGAACAGCACCGGCGCGTCTTGGCCGAAGATCGACTTTGGAAACTGGATGTAGGTCTTCTGCCCGTCGGAATAGACACGCTTCGGTCTCCACGAGGCGCTTCCCCTGACCGAGTAGGAGAAGTTCAGCTTGTCTGGCGCGGTCCCCGGGGTGCCGCCCATTTCGAGACGGGCATTGATGTCTGCAAGCTTCGTCGAAACGTCCTCGGGATACTCGAAACCGATGCGTGCCATGTATTGGCTGGAATGGGATTTGAGCTGGATATGATAGGTTCGGCGCGACGTCGTCACGACCATCGAGGTCACAAGGCCAGGCTCCGAGGGCTTGACGACCAGATGGATCGCCTGTCCGCCGGCAGCACCCGAGGTTGCCGGCTCGACCTTCCACCTTACCGTGTCACCGACCAGAACGTCCCGAACGATCTCGCCGTTCTGCAATTCGATGTCGCAGACCTGCAAGGGCGAGCAGACGACGGAAGGCTGCGTCTGTCCGAACAGGAAAATGACTTTCCCGTCTGGCCCTTTCGTCACCAGGCCGGGTGTAACGCGCCATTTGCTTGAGATGTTCGTACCCTTCGCCTCATTCGAGGTCATGCTTTGTGCCTGCGCGCCGACCGCAAGGACGAGTCCGGCCATGCAGCCGGTGGCTGCGATCAATCCTATTCTGTGCATGTGAAATCCCCTGCCCTTAAAGCTGTGCTGTCCAGTCGAAATCCCGGACATAGAGGCCTATTGGATTGAGGCGGATGGTCGCCTCGTCCTGCGGCGCGGTGAGCGTCACCGTCGCGATCCCGCGGAACCGGCGCGTGCCGGTCTCCTTGCCCTTTCGGTCCCGTTCGTACTCGGTCCAGTCGATCTGATAGGTCTGGTTCGAAAGTGCCACGATATTGTTGACTTCGATGGCGATCGTCGACGACTTCGCCTTTTCGAACGGAGAGTTGCTGCGGAACCAGTCATTGATCTTCTGGGTCGAGGGATCGGAGGTCCGAAGGAGCGCATACGTGCGGTCGATATATTGCTTCTGCACCACGGCATCGGGCGTCACGCTGCGGAAGCTGGTCACGAAATTACCAAGCGTCGCGCGCACGACGCGGGGGTCCGCATACTCGATCTGCTCCGGGAAACCGGCCGTCATCGAAGTTCCGAGCTTGTCGACTTCGATGATGTAGGGCACGAGCTTGACCTGGGTACTGAGATACATCGAGTACCCGAAGCCGATCACGGCCATGGTCAGAGCGAGGATGCCCACGATGCGCCACTCGGCGGCCGCCTGCACATAGGAACCGTATCGCTCGCTCCATTCCTGGCGCGCAGCAAGATACGGGTTTTCGGGGGCGCGGTTCGCTGCCATCGGTATCCACCCCATTCTGATTAAAGTTTGTCATCGCGTTTGGGAGGCGGAGTGCGCCCGCTTTGACCAGTGCGCTGTTCGTCGAGTTTGGCGTTCGCCAGACCGAGAAGCGAACCGGCATAGGCGCCGGGAGAGCCGATCGCCTTTTCCTTGGCTGCAGACCCAGCCGCCTTCCCGGCAGATCCAATCCCAGCACCCATGCCGCGGAGCGCCGCGCCGGCAACGGAGGAACCCGCGGTGCGAGCGGTCTGAGCGACGGCAAGGCCCGCCCCGGCCGCACCGGCTGCGAGAAAGCCGGCCCCCACGGCAAAGGATGCCACTTGCCCGCCATGACGGATCGTCTCCATTCCGCTGGAAACCGATGCGCCCTGAACCATTCCCTGGATGATGGTAGGCACATACATGGAGATGATGAAAACGACGACGGAGATCCCAGCAATCGACAAGCTGGTGATGAACTGCTGTTCCGTGGCGACCGGCCTTTCGGCGAGGCCAATCAGAACTTGGGAACCGATTTTTGCGATCATCACTAAGGCCATGAGTTTCATTCCGATCGAGAAGGCATAGACGAGGTATCGGACAGCAAAATCCTTCGTGAACGATGAGCCTCCGAGCCCCAGCATGATCATTCCGGCCAAAAGGCCCACGTACATCTCCACCATCACGGCAACAAAAATTGCGGCCACTAGCGAGAAGCAGATGACGACGACGACCATCGCAAAGACCGCTGCGATAGCTAGGGAATTGTCTTCAAATAGGCCAAACTGGACCTGCTTGGACATTTTCCCGGCTACTTCGATGCCTGCGTCGAAAATCGCTGCTGGAGAGGCTGAACCGGCGCCGGCACCGATCTGGAAAAGGCTGTCGACTACGGCCCGAGCAAAAGTCGGCCCCTGATCGAGTATGAAAGCAAATAGCCCGATGAACATGATCCTTCGAACCAGCTCGGCAAACCAGCTGTCGATGGAGGCTGCCTGCACAGCGAGCCAAACCGTTGCAATACCGGTTTCGATGGTCGCGAGGATCCAAAAGAGGGACTTCGCCGCATCCATGATCGTGGTCTCCCACCCTTTCGCAGCGGCTGAGACCTGGTTCTCCAGCTCGGTGATGACCTGCCCTTCCTGCGCGAACGATGGCGCGGCACAGGCGAGGAAAAGCAGTCCCGCGATATAGAATGAATGCTGAAGAGTGACCTTCACCATCTCGGGCGCATCTCCTGTCCGCTATGAAGATCGCGTTTCGTCGCTGGCTTGAAGAAGTCACGAATGCGTTGCTCGCTGTTGGAGAGTTCCTCGGTTTGATCGCTGAAACTCAAGTCGAAGTAGAGAAAATATGATGTTGTCGCCGCAGCACTTGTCACAGCGATGACGAGGAATATCAAAGCAATGCGGGTCACCAGCGCGGCTCCATCATCTGACCTTCCGGGACACCGCGGCTCGCGGGCGCGAAGAATTTTTCGCGTCGTGCCTGCGCCAGATCCTTGTCGGTCTGCTCGGCCTGGAGCCATGTGCCCATCATGGTCATCTGCTGGGAGACAAGACCGCGCAGCTTTTGCATCTGCGCGACCTGCTGGGCTGCGATCTGGTGGCCAACCTGTAGCGCCTTCATCTGGCCGTCGGCCGTTTGCGACATGGAGCGAAGCGACTCCATCGTGTCCTCCTCACTGTCGAACTGCTCGGCGGTGAGGCTGGCAGCGTTCAGGGCGCCAGCGATCGTGTCCCGGTTGGTGTCCGACCAGGACTGATACGTCGTGGAGAAGCTCTCGTTGCTTGGCAGATTGGTCTTGAGGTCTGCGTAGCTCTTGAAGCGAGCCTTCAGCACGTCATCGGCATTGCCCATCGAGAAGGCGATGCCCTGCCCTTGATCGACGATGCTGCGAAGCTGATCGAGGTCGTTTTGGACCTGACCCCACATGTGACCCGGAAGCGTCGCGGTATTCTGGAGCAGGTTCTTATAGATATTGAGTTGCGTTTCGATCTGCTCGGCCAGCTGGTTAATCTGGGTGAGCTGGTTCTGGATTTGCTCTCCCGACTTTCCGACAAGCGCTACCAGCTCGCCGTTGTTGAGCACCTGCGTCCACTCGGTCGCGACGCCCGTCGCCGTGCCGGCACGTGCAGGTGTGTTGTCGATTGCTATCAGCAAGACGGCTGTCAAAGCGAAGCACTTATTTGTCGTCGAGCAGTGACGCGGCATCGTGAATTCCTCTCGTCTGAAGCCAGTGGATCGGCCAATCGCGACCGTGTCGGGATTTGAGCGCCCGGATACGCTTGAGGTCCTCCTTGCCGGAGGCGCCGACGAAGCTCAGCGCAATGGGGCCAAGCGCCATATCAAAGAGCCGTCGGCCCTCGGGGGTGGCGACGTAGTATTCGCGCTTCGGGATTGCGGTTGCGACGATCTCGATCTGCCGTTCGTTGAAGCCTATGCTCTCGTAGAAATCGCGCGTCCCCGGTTCGCGCGCCGCGCCGTTCGGCAGGCAAATCTTCGTCGGGCAGGATTCCTTGAGCACGTCGATGATGCCCGACCGCTCGGCGTCTGAGATCGATTGCGTTGCAAGAACCACGGCGCAGTTGGCCTTGCGCAGCACCTTCAGCCATTCCCGGATCTTGCTTCGAAACACCGGGTGACCGAGCATCAGCCACGCCTCGTCGAGTACGATCAGGCTTGCAGAGCCGTCGAGGCGTTTCTCGATACGGCGAAACAGATAGGTGAGCACCGGCACAAGGTTGCGTTCCCCCATGTTCATGAGCTGCTCGACTTCGAAGGTCTGGAAGGCACCGAGCGAAAGGCCATCTTCTTCGGCGTCGAGGAGCTGGCCCATCGGCCCGTCGACGGTATAGTGATGCAGGGCATCCTTGATCTCGCGCATCTGCACACCGGAAACGAAATCCGAAAGCGACCGGCCGGCAGCATTCGCCATCAGCGCGATTTGCCGCGAGATGGCATTGCGATGGTCGGGCGTGATCGCGACACCCTGCAGGCCTAGGAGCATCTCAATCCATTCCGAGGCCCAACCCCGGTCGCCGTCGCTCGAAAGGTCGGACAGAGGGCAGAAGGCAAGCGCCCTCCCCTCTTCCCGCGCTTCGCCGCCGATCTCATAGTGATCACCGCCGGCGGCGAATGTCAGAGGCAGGAGCGAGTTGCCTTTGTCGAAGGCAAAGATCTGTGCCCTCTCATACCGGCGGAACTGCGCGGCGATGAGGGCAAGAAGCGTAGATTTGCCCGAGCCGGTCGGCCCGAAGATCAAGGTGTGACCGACGTCATCGACATGCAGATTCAGCCGGAATGGCGTGGAGCCGCTGGCAACCTGCATCAGTGGAGGCGCGTTCGGCGGATAGAACGGGCATGGAGCGATCGCGTTTCCGGACCACACCGAGTTCAGTGGAATGAGGTCAGCCAGATTGCCGGTGTTGATCAACGGCTCCCTGACATTGCAGTACCAGTTGCCGGGCAGGCTACCGAGATAGGCGTCGGTCGCATTGAGCGTTTCGATCCTGGCGCCAAAGCCTTCTGCCTGTATCAGGCGTCGAATCGCCTCGGCCTTTTCCTGCAGCGCTTCACGATCGTTCTCGAAGAGAACGACGACCGGTGTGTAGTAGCCATAGGCGACGAGCTGTGATGAAGCCTGGGCAATCGCATCCTCCGTTTCGGCCACCATCATCATGGCATCCTGGTCCACAGATCGGGAGTGCGTCTGGAACAGTTGGTCGAAGAACGGTCGGACCTTCTGCAGCCACTTCTTCCGGGTGCGTTCGAGCTTCTGACGGGCCTCCTCGGCATCCAGGAAGATGAAGCGCGTCGACCAGCGGTAGGTGAGCGGCATCAAGTCGAGGCTGGTCAGAATGCCAGGCCAGCTTTCGGCCGGAAGTCCATCGATGGCGACGACGCCGAGAAATCGGTTGTCGACCTTGGGTGTGAGGCCGTGCTGCATCTCGGCCGTCGCAACCCAGTCCAGATACATCGGAACATCCGGCACGCGGATCGGGTGACTCTCTCCGGTGATGCAGAACCGGATGAACTGGAGAAGCTCGTCGTAGCGTGCTGTTCGCTCCCCTCCCCGCTCGACCGCTTCCCGCGTTTCCATTCGGCGGATCGAGAGGACGTTTGCGAAATATTGCTCGATCTCACGAATTGCGTTCTTGAAGATGAAGAGCACTGTGTCGCCATAAGACTTCTTTCGGCTCTCTTCGTCGGAATAGATGTATTTGGTCAGCGCCGTCCGTTTTGTCTGCAGCGGCCGGTAAGTGAGAATGAGCGCATGCTTGCTCTCGAAATGACCCTGCTCGCGCTCGAAATGCGCCCGCCGCTCAGCGTCGATCGCTCGAGTGACGGCGTCGGGGAAATGGCAGCGGTCTTCGGACGGGTAGTCTACCGTCGGGATGCGGATCGCCTCGACCTGGATCATCCAGCCGGTGCCCAGCCGCGACAGGATCGCGTTGATCTGGCGCGACAATTCGTTGCGTTCGAGGTCTGTGGCGCTTTCAGAATCGGGTCCAGCGAAGTACCAGCCGGCCATCAGGCTTCCATCCTTCAACAGGAGGACGCCATTGTCGACGAGACCGGCATAAGGAACGAGATCGGCGAAAGACGGTCCGGTCGTTCTGAAGCGGCTGAGCGCTACCATGATCGCACCTTTAGTATCGGCGCCATGGCGACGTGGTCGCCCTGTAGCCGGGCTTGTAGGACATGTGCCGCACATAGACCTGGCGCATCAGCGGATCGGCCTTCGCCATCATGCGCAGCGCGCCGACGATCACAATCCAGACGGCGGCGCCGAAGAGCGCCGAATAGACCGTGAGCACCACGAAGATCAGGATAGCAGCGGCGAGCCCCGTGATCAGCACCAGCTCCCGGTCAGCACCCAGGAAGAGGTTCGGACGCGACAACGCACGGTGGATGCGGTTGCGCCGCAGGCCGGACGAGAACTCAGCCATTAGCCGCCTCCCCTCGCCCGTCGACACCGATTGTTGTGACTTGCCGGTTGGGGAGTCCGATCGACGCACCGGTCGCGCCGAACAGGCCCACGATTTGTGTTGCGCCAAGCAGGATGCCCGCGACGAGGACGACATACATGAGCCTTCTGGCAAAGTCGTTGAGCTCGCCGCCGAAGATGAGCATGCCGCCGGCGATCGCCACCGCGGCGAGCGCGATGTAGCCGGCAACGGGGCCGGTGATCGATTCCTGGATTTGCTCGAGCGGACCTTCCCAAGGCAGGTTGCCGCCGGAGCTGGCGAGCGCGGGCGTCATCATGACGTTCGATGCAAGGGCGACGAGGCCAACGGAAGTCCTCTTTCGGTCAAGCCGCATTACGTTCTTCCTCTCCAAAGGGTTTGGTCTGGTATTGGCCATCGCTGAAGCCGCTCACGTGCAGGATCTCCGAGACTCGGCGCCCCTTCGGTGTACGTTCGATCGAGATGATCACGTCGACAGCATCGCCGATGACACTCGGCATCGGCTGCTGGCTGACTTCGGCTGTGAGCTGCTCAAGTCGCCGCAAGGCCGATTTGGCAGTGTTGGAATGAATGGTGCAGAGCCCGCCGGGGTGGCCGGTGTTCCATGCCTTCAACAGGGTCAGGGCAGCACCGTCGCGAACCTCTCCGACGATGATGCGGTCGGGTCGCAGCCGCATCGTGCTTTTCAGGAGCCGCGCCATGTCAACGCCATCGCTTGTGTGCAGAGCGACAGTGTTGCTTGCTGAGCACTGGATCTCGGCGGTGTCTTCAAGAATGACGAGGCGGTCGTCGGGCGCATGCTCGACAATTTCGGCGATGATGGCGTTGGCCAGTGTCGTCTTGCCCGATCCGGTTCCGCCGGAAACCACAATGTTGAGGTGGGACCGCACGGCATTGCGGACCAAGGACGCCTGAGCCGCCGTCATGATGTTCTTTTCCACATATTCATCAAGGGGGATCAGACGCGAGGCGCGCCGCCGGATGGTGAAGGATGGCGCCGAAACGACGGGTGGCAGAAGACCCTCGAAACGATGGCCGCCGATAGGCAACTCGCCGGATATGATTGGATGATCGGCATCGACTTCACACTCAAGCACATGAGCGACAGTTCCGATGATGATCTCGGCTGCGGCGCCCAGCATTTCCCCGGCCGGTACGATTCCAACACCAAGGCTCTCTATGAATACGCGACCATCAGGGTTGGCCATGATTTCGATGACGCAGGGATCATCGAGTGCCCCGCAAAGGCTCTCCCCGAACGCGTCTTGTAGTTTTCTGATCAGACGAGGACGTGAACGCTGTTCTCTCATCCTACGTCCTCACGCCGCGCTGCATGAAAAATCGAACTCGGAAGAGTAGTCGTGAGGCCTGAGACGTTCGAAGACTGCCTGGTTTGTGGGCAGGACACCGGCAACGCTTAGCGTCTTGCCGATCAACATAGGCTCACCAAGCCGCTCAAGTGGCCAGCCGGAACGCTTGAGAATGCGCTCGAGCACTACGTCGGTGGCGGTCGCGATCTCTGTGAATCCCTCACGGATACACCATTCGATGATACCTGCGAACATAGCGCGGGTCGCGTCACGAATCGGACCGCCTGCCCATCCATCGAGCAGCGTGTCGACGCAGAAACGGGAGCTCTCAACCATCTGGGGGTGGGAAGCGAGTTTTCCGCCCGCCAGAAGCTGCGGGAAGGTTTCGCTGAGCATCGTCGGCCCGGTTGCGGGAAGCAATCGGGCGCATCCGGCTACCTGTGAAGCCGGCGTGACGGCTAGGATATAGGTCGGGTTCAACGTGTCGAATTCATCGGTCTCACGGCCGTGTCGGATCGCGACGTTCCATGCGAGCCGCTCGCCGAACACGCGGGCCCTCAGCTTGTACATCTCATCAACGAGCCGAGCTTCACGCGCCGATGCCGGCGATCTCAATGCAATAACCTTCATCGATCCCCTCTTTCGCTGCTTGCTTTTGAAAGATGTGCGGGATCGACGCCGCTCATTCTACTCGCAAAAGTGCGAGTGCTGCGCTGGTTTCAGATGGGTGCAAGGGACGGCTGCCCGACCACAGGGATAACTGGATCCGCGCTGCCGGCGAATCGATCATGAGGGCGCATCGCTCGCGTGGTCGCGTGAGTCGCGACGAAATGCGTGTTGAGTGCATGCTCAGCCCCAGCGATAGCACGCGTTGGTTTTACACACACAAAAGTGCTAGTGCGCGCTCGACCGCAAGTGTTCAGGTAAATTCCGGGAATCGTTCGTCTTTTATGAGCGACGCCAGATGAACGCAGGCGTGCTGGCGGCGCCATTTTAGCGGCTCGTTAACCCTAATTCGCTTGTCACCCGGAGAGAATCGGCCATTATAACGGTTACTTCGGCCATCTGGCCCGAAAACCGTTATTTGAGAGTTCCCTTACCATGAACGCTAATTCGCAATCCGTTGCCGCTGCGCAGCTCATGCATTTCGAGGACCATATCCTCGAGCAAGGCGATTTGATTTCGAAGAAGCTGCATTTGCTCAGCATGCAACGTTTCCCGCCGAACGCCAAGAAGACGCTGCGTCCGTTCTCATTGTCCGAGGTCGCTCAGTATCTCGGCGTATCCCAGAGCACGCTGAAAAAGCTTCATCTCGAAGGGAAAGGCCCCATCCCCCAAACGTCTTCCTCTGGCCGGCGGTCATACACGGCCGAACAGATGGTGGAACTGAGGCAGTACCTCGATCAGCACGGTCGTTCGGAAACGAAGAACTATGTGCCGCATCGGCGCAAGGGCGAGAAGCTGCAGGTGATCGCCGTCGTTAATTTCAAGGGCGGATCCGGCAAGACAACGACGGCCGCGCATCTGGGGCAATACATGGCGCTGACAGGCCACCGGGTGCTTGCGATCGATCTCGACCCTCAGGCCTCCCTCTCCTCGCTTCACGGGTTCCAACCGGAGCTCGATATGTCGCTATCTCTCTATGAAGCGATCCGCTATGACGAGAGCAGGCGCCCTATCTCCGACATCATCCAGTCGACGAATTTTCCTGGCCTCGACATCGTGCCGGCCAACCTGGAGCTTCAGGAGTTCGAGTACGATACGCCGCTTGCCATGACGGACAAAAGCTCGAATGCCGGCAAGACCTTCTTTACTCGTATCTCGCGAGCGATCGCCGCGGTCGACGATCGCTATGATGTCGTTGTGATCGATTGCCCGCCGCAACTCGGTTATCTGACGATCACGGCGCTTACCGCGGCGACAAGCGTCCTGGTCACCATCCATCCGCAGATGCTCGACGTCATGTCCATGGGGCAGTTCCTGCTGATGCTCGGGGGGATCCTGAAACCCATTCGCGAAGCGGGCGCCGAGGTCAATCTCGAATGGTACCGCTATCTGATCACGCGTTATGAACCGATGGATGTTCCGCAGGCGCAGATGGTCGGCTTCATGCAGACGCTTTTTCATCAGTTCGTTCTGAAGAATCACATGCTGAAATCCACCGCGGTATCTGATGCCGGGATCACCAAGCAGACGCTTTATGAGGTCGACAAGAGCCAGATGACGCGGGCGACTTACGAGCGCGCGATGGAGTCGCTGAATGCGGTCAACGCGGAAATTGCCGGTCTCGTGCATCAATCGTGGGGGCGGTGAGTTGTCAGCTGACAAAAACGGCAAAATTGCATTTTCTTACAAGGCTTTGGGGCCTTACGGAGTAATCTGATGGCGAGAAAGAACCTGTTGGCCGGGCTAGTCGATACCCCGCAGGACACGCCGGCGGAGATCGCGACGAGTTATCCGATGCGCGGCGCCTCGAAGAGCATGGTCCGCTCGCTGGGTGAACTTGCCCAGCAGGCGGAGAAGTTTCTCGAAGGTGAAGCCGTGGTTGAGCTGGATCCGACGACGATCGAAAGCTCCTTCGTTTCCGACCGAATGGAAGACGTCTCGCAGGAGTTCGAGGAACTGAAGCAGGCGATTGCCGAACGAGGGCAGGACAGCCCGATCCTTGTGCGCCCTCACCCGAACCTCGCCGATCGTTATCAGATCGTTTTTGGTCATCGGCGCGCTCGCGCGGCGAAGGAACTTGGACGGAAGGTGAAGGCGGTCGTCAAGACGCTCGACGACCGCACCCATGTCATCGCCCAGGGACAGGAGAATTCGGCGCGGGCCAACCTGACCTTCATCGAGCGCGCCTCGTTTGCGAAGCGCTTGGCCGATCTCGGTTACGATCGTTCGGACATCGCCTCGGCGCTTGCGGCGAATGCGGCAGCTGTCTCGAAGATGATGTCGGTCGCCGAGCGCATACCGCAGGCCGTGATCCAGGCGATTGGACCTGCCCCCTCGATCGGTCGAGAGCGATGGCTCGAGCTTTCGCTGCTCGTCGGTAAGGCGGCGAACGATACAAAGGTGAAAGAGCTGGTCGAGGCTGCGGTGTTTTCGTCGCTGGCAAGCGACGATCGGTTCAACGCGCTTTTTAACGGCCTCAACAGGACCGGCAAGCCGGTCCGCAAGGTGGTGGCTGGGACCAAGGATTCATGGCAGCCGGCCGACAGGTCCGTGTCGGCGCAGTATATTAACACCGGCAAGGCGTTCACGCTTTCCTTGAAGGCGAAGAATGCAAGCGGGTTTGGTCAATTCCTCTCAGACAATCTGGACCGGCTCTATGCCGAGTTCGTGTCGAAAGAGGTGAATAAGGGAGATTAAAGGCGCAAAAGAAAAAAGCCCCCAACGAACAAGCCGTGGAAGCCTTCCTCAGATTTGTAGCAAGATCGAGAATCGCATTTCCACGAATCGCAGTCAAGAGTCCTTGGCACCGCTTTTGGTGAGCTGCTTTCTTTTGCCTTATCGAAGGTGAAGGAAAACGGAGAGTGGAAGTGTGACGACGCCCCTTGGGCGGCGGTCGATGACTCTTGCCATGTTGGCAGGCCAGTTCATCCCCCGCGACATCGAGCCTGGGAAGTCGGTCGACGACGCTCGGACAGGAAAACGCCGGAACCGTGGTTGCGTGCATCCTCGAAAGGCATGGGCACATCAACTCCGCCGGCGGCTATCTACGCGATCTGACGGGCAGGGCGCGGCGAGGGGAATTCTCGCTGCTGATGGCGTTGCTGCGGGCGAACGGCGCCCCGGGCCGTAAGGCTTCGTAGCGCTCCCTACGTCTTTGCGCCAGTGCAGATGGTTTCCAGGAGTTCAATCGTCATTGACTGAGCCACGCGCGGAATATCGGAGAAGCTCTCTCGGTACAGAAGTCTCGTCATTATGGTTTCCGCGAACTGCGGGTTCATCTGGCGAGCAACTTTCAGCGCCGCCTCGCATTTATCCTGAAAGGCCTTTAAGGCCTCATCGAGGTACTCCACGCCGTGAGTTTTCATGACGCAAGCGATGTCGAACATGTCGCGGGGGCTGCATCGCGGCGCCTCGGTAGTAAACCTTCTTGGCGATGATCTCGCCGGGGGTCTCGAGCAGAACGTATCGTCCGCGCACCTCCGCTCTCACCGTCGGATTGCCGGTCAGGCTAGGGGCACAGATAAAGTCGATTTCGCCAACGTTCTCGAAAACAATCTTCAATGTCCGCGATCCATCGGACTCATAGTCGTCAGGGTTGATGTCGAGGGCGTATCCCTGTGTCTTCGGATTCAGGTATGGTAGAAGTTGCGGATCATCGAGGAAAATGTCGACGTCGAAACTCTCACGGTGATCGATCGAGCATCAGGGCGGTACCGCCCCCAAAAGTCCAACTGTCGATCCTAGTAAGTTCGGAGTTTGTTTGATCGATGATGCGGCAAGCCTATTCAAACAGGTCGCTCCATCTGCTGACCGGATGTTCGACCAACTACGCCGCCCGCGCCAAAGGGAGGGGATAGCCAGCAAGTGCCGAGAACTTCCGCGCCAGATCGGAGGCGGCCATGGGATCAACGTGCATTTCGTCCAGGAACGAGATCTGAAGACTTTCGTCGACCTCGGAAAAGAAGGAAAATGCTGAAGGATCGAAAGAGACTGCGCTGGCAGGACCGGAAATCTTCGCCGCCAGCTGCTCAGCCGAAAGGGTCGTCCCGTAAGGGGCGTTGACAGTGGACAGAACCTTTACTGCAACGATCGACAACTTCCTGAACCATAGAACACCTGGAATTCTACACATACCGCCGCGATGTTTGCGAAACAAGGATCGCAGGTGAGGAGATCGACTCCGGCGAACTTAGGCGATCAGCCGGGCCGCCCGTCCATTCTTTCTTTCCGCGTTGTTGTAATAGCTGGCCGCCTGGGTCACCGACTTATGCAGTGACTGCTGCATCGCCTCAGGGAGGGGAACGCCGCGGTTGGCAGCCTCGGTCAGATAGCCGGATCTCAAGCCATGCGCCGAAAACAGCGCCGGATCAAGGCCGGCCTGTTCACAGCGGGCTTTCAAGATCAGGTTGATGGATTGTGGCGTCAGCGCCCGCCGGTCCACGTTGCCCCACTGATCGATGCGCCGGAACACCGGCCCGTCCTTGATTTGCGCTTCAGCCAGCCACCTTTTTAAGGCGGTCACCGGACGGCCAATCAACAGCACATGTTCGTCATCGTCGGCGATCGTCGTCTTGGTGCGGCCGAGACGGATCGACAGGCAGGGCAGGGGAGGGGAGTCCTTGTCGGCGGGATCAGCGCTCACTGGTTCCTCGTCGGTCAGGTCCTCGACGTGCATCGCCGCCACTTCCGAACGGCGGCGGCCGCCGGAAGCAAAGGCGGTGAGGAGCAGCGCCTGATCGCGGAGGTCAACCAGCCGATCGCCAGCACAGGCCTGCAACAGCTTTGCCAGGATATCGACGGTCACCGGCTTCTTGCTCTTGCGCTGGCGCGGCCGGCTGCTGGCCTTCACCGCCAGCCTGAGCGCGCTCTTCAGCGACGGCGCGCCGAAAGAGCCCGTCAGACCCCGCCAGCGGGTCAGGATCGACCAGGAGGTCAGCCGCCGGCGCACGGTGCCTGGCGCGTGCGGACCGTCGGCCCTGAGCAGACCGTCGCCGCGCAATCCGGCCTCGACGTCCGGCGGCATGCCGTGGGACGGATCGTCAGCGCGCTTGACCGGATCCCAAAGGTGATGGGCAACGAATTTCAGGAGCAAGCTTTCCGGCGCCGGCCAGGGGAGGGGAGCGCCGGTGGCAAGGCGGCACCAGGCCTCGAGGTAACCGAGATCGGAGGCCAGCGCGCGTAGCGTATTCTCGCCCATGCCCTCCTGAGCCAGATGCTTGAGTGTGGCGACGTCGTCGTCAGTCAGCCGCGCGGCGAGCTGGTCGCGGCGGTCGAAGGGCAGTATGGCGTCGAGCGCGTCGAGTTCTTCGGCGCGGCGGTGGACCGCTTGGCTGTCCGATTCCGCCGCTCTATGTTTGTCGATCATTTCGGGCTTGGTCGGCAATTGTCCCTCAACCGGATGATGCCGGGTGAATTTTCAGGTCCGTCTGGCCAAAATCGTTCCCCTTGAACAACAGCGGCGCCTTGGCGATCCTCGCAACAGCATAGGAAAAACAGTCGCCCATATTGAGCGTGGCCGGATGGCGACCTTTACCGAAGCGGTCGAACGCTCGTTCCGCTTCCCGGTAATGCGCCTCGTCGAAACCAATCGCCGTGACGTCGGGTAGCTGGACAAGCTGATCGACAATGTCCGAAGAGTTGGGAAATCCCTTGCCGGTCAGCACCATTCGCGTCTCGAGCAAGGTCGGCCAGCCGATCGCGACCGCCTCCCGACCGACCAACGCGGTGAAGCGTTCGGCCTCCGGCTCTGCCAGCGCCATCGCCAGAATGGCCGACGTATCGACAGCGATCATCGCGGCAAACCGTGTTCGTCGTAGAAATCGTCATGCGCGGATGTCGTGCCAGCCGGCACTGCGCGCCGGCCTTCGGCCATCAAATCCGACAGAACATCGATCGGCGGCCGAGCAGACTTCTGGCGCAGTTCCTGATCATAGTGCTCGAGCGCCAGCTCGACGAGCCTGTTGATCGGCTGACCTGTGCGGCGCGCCAGCGCGTGCGCCAGATCCCTGGCCTTGGTGCTGCGGACGGAGAGCTGCGGTTCGGACATTGCGTTTCCTCGATTGAAATCCCATCGAAGATAGCGATTTTGGCCTGAGATGGCAAGAAAATCACTATCAGATGGCTCACTATCGATACTTGGTCCCTATCGATAGTGACAAGGCGCGGAAACTGGCATCCGCATGACGGAAGTAAATATGGCGATAATTTCCGTATAGGAGCATTTCAGGCGTCAATTCATATGGTTAACGAAACGGAAATTCGATCAACCGAGGTTTTGACGGGGATAACCGGGGCAGATAGGTGACCTTGCTGCTTTGATGGTCGATCTGCCCCGTAACGCTGATCGTATCGTCCCGAAGTGCAGATGACGCCGTAGTCTCCAGCGGCGACTGTCCGGCTTCTGATCGGAATCACCGTCCGGCATCACTGGGATACGCAATGACCCACCCGGGCGGCCGAGGCGATCGCCGAGAGAGTGCCAGGACGACAGGCCCAGAGGAAGGGAGGAAGGGGGGAGATTTCGGGCGTGTACGAGCCTCTAGGGAACGAAAAAGCTCACGGCGCTGGTGGCGCGTAATGATCGAGGACTTTAGCGATCCGTTCGAGCAAAGGGTTAAAGCCGCTGAAATCGATTTTGGCAGCGTTGGCTTTTACGACGTTGGTGGCAAAAATTTCCTTCCCGTATTCTTTAGTAATGTCAATCTTGTTGCTCGGATTAAACTTTTTGCCATTGAGCACGATCGTGGTCCAGCTTTTAGGAAACATGCTTTCCATCGAGCTTTTGCCACTCGCCTCAGGCGTTTTGACCACATAAAGGTTGTCGCAGACGTGATAGAAGTCTTGGGTGCTCGTTACAGACATCCCAACGTTGAAGTTCTTCTTGATGGTCCCCGCTACGTCGCCCAACCCATCATCGTTATCGAGAACCATGATGACCGGGAATTTCATCGGCTTATGCAGCATCGGCTTTCTGTCAGACTTAGATGAGTCTAGGTTTCGCAGGTAGTCGAGGGGTATGGATTTTAGGTCCCCTGTTCCGCCACCGAGATCCATGATCTCATGTGATTTTCCGCCGTAGTTGAAAAATGACAGTGAGAATTTGAAGCCATCCGCTGTTGGTTGCCCCAAAAGCGGATGCCAAGTGGGGAGGTGCTTAATAGCCTCACGAAGGTAGACGGGATCTGTCTTTCCCTCCGTAACAATCAGCGGAGCATCTAGCGCAATGAAACGCTTGTAGAAAAGGAAGCGACGATAGAGCGCTCGGATGGCGCGTGGCTCCAAACGCTGATCTTGTACGGATCGGCGCTCTTCCTTCTGAGTTACTGAGTAGATGTGGTTGAGGATGCCTTCCAATGGAGCAAGGTTATCCGTGACCTTTGGGATTGGCGACCCTCCAGCAACTGTGGGCGGCTGGTGAGAGTGAAAATAGGTACCCTTCTGAAAAAGGCTGTCGCACATCGCCCGGGCGTTCCGATAGTATTCGCTGCGAACGTTCACTTTTTCATTCACAACTAGGCCCGTCACCATCTGACGGCTACCCCGACAGTGCATACGCGTCTTCGTCAAATTAATGACGAAACCACAATCGTCTATTCTGCTTGCTAGTTCCTTTCCAATAACCCAGGTGGACGGGTCAATTTTGTTCACCGATGCAATCTCAGACGGAAACTCTTTTCGGTTCGTTGAGAGAGTAATGTCGTCAGCATAGCGCGAGTATCGTAGGCCATACTTTCTTGCGAGGCGCAGAAGTCGGACGTCTAATATGTGGCAGATCAATTCCGAGATCACTGGAGAGCACGGACTGCCCTGAGGAAGGGCGGTACCATCACACGCTATCTGGGCAATGGTTGTTGCTACCTCGTTTGTCAGCGCGAAGGACTTGTCTTTCAGGAAAAAGCCACGAACTCGCCCGAAGTTGAAGGTGGGGAAAAAGTCGGCGAGGTCCAAGTTCAGGACGAAACGCTTCCGTTTGTGGATTTTTGCGTTGCCGCTAATCCCGCGCCCTTTTCGAAATCCATACGACACGGATTTCGCGTTGAGGTTTTGTTCAATCTCGGCGAGGCATGCGTAGAGAACATGCGCAAGATGAGTTTGGACTTTTTTAAGTTTTGGGATCGGGGCTTTAATAACTCGTTTGCCGCCAGACTTCTTTGGAATTTCGAATTCCGTATACTTCGCCGCTGGCGTTGTCTGATAAATGATTGAAGTCATTGCACTCGGCGTGAAACCTAGCAATCTCGCAAGATCTTTACGATCTTTGGTCGCTTTCAATTTCGCTAAATAACTCAATCAAAATCTCGGGCAAAAAGGTCTTGCAGGCACTCTTACGCGAACACGGCGATGAACCATCATGTAGGTCCAGTAACCGCAGTATGGAACAGGGAAGCACAAGAGCTCCCCTAGCTTTAAATGCTTATGTCTCGAACCCGGACAACAAGTCTGCCTGCAAGACCTGATTTAGCGCTATCATTTCGAGTTGCGATTTCCAAGACTTAGTCGCGTGCTTAAAGTCTGGATATCCACAAGTTAGACGAAAGACACCCCTTCTCATGGAACCGCGCGAGATCAGATTCGAACGTCCGCTTAGGTCGTTAGCGTCGATTTCAGTTAAGTTCCTTGCAGCCTGTGGAGGGACTTCAGTACCCTGTCAGACAACCACCGTGAAACCGTCGGCCATTTCCGAACCGCGATCTTGCTTCGAGCCAACCAAGCCCCAGGCCGTGCCAACGTTGCCGGCGTTGCGAGTGAGATGAACTACGTGTTCGGAGACGTCACCCACATGCCATGCGCACCTGTTCACTTTAATTAGGCTCACCACGCCGCAGCCGAGGCTGGCGCGGCCTCACTTCCCTTTGGTCAAGCGAGAGCCTCGACGCCCCTAACCGAGGCCTGCGGAAACAAGTTCTTCTCTGTGATGGCTGCGAGTGCCGCGGGTACGTCGGGCACGAACAGCACGACGGCGAGGTCCTTCACGGCGCGTGAGCAGCAAACGTAGAAGAGACGTCGGGTGCGATCGAGTACCGTCTCCTCGCCGGCATCAATCCGGGCCTGGTCATTGTCAGAAAGCGGCACGTAGCCGAAATATTTTCCGTAGGAATATTGGTGGAACGCCGCCTCTTCGTCATCCACCACCACTAGCACCCGCTCGAACTGCGCACCCTTTACGCCATGGTGGGTCGCGAACGGCGATTCCTCGGTGAAGTAGCGGCGATAGGCCCAGAGCTCGCCAACATGACAGGCGAGGAAGGCCTGAACATTCGCGAAGCCCGTGCTGCCGTCGTCCACCGGCTCGTCAACCAGGTGCGGCCCGAAGCGATCGTCAAGCCGAAGTAATTCGGTGTTCCGGATATGCCGCATGACCTCGCCCACTGTCACCTGCGAACCGTCGGCAAGCATCGCGACAAGGAAATCGAGCGCCTGCTGCAGACCGGTCAGCACGGGCGCTGCGGGCTGGCCGCGCAGGCGCTCGGGTTCCAGCTTGGGGCTGGCGAGCCGCAGGATCGACATGACTGTGAAGCGGTCGCCTTCCCGCGCTGCCGTGACCATTGGCAGGATCTGCTGTGAAATGGATCGCAGTGGCCAGGCGAACCCATCCGCGAGGCCCTCGGCCAAGCTTGTCGGTGCGTGGTCGTTGAGCGCGGAGTAGAGGTTCGGGAAGCCCAGCCGGACGGCCGCCATGCGGTGTACAAGCACCAACAGACGGACATCGCCTTCGAACACGTCGCTCAGCCAGAGCTCGTCGTTGGTTTCTGCTGCGAGCCAGGTGCGGATTGCGGCGAGGCGAGCACTGCGCTGATCGTCAGCCGGAAGAACGAAAAGGTTGGCCGTGCCGTCCACGTGCTGTTCGACTTCGCCGACCTTAACCGTGCGTCCGCGCGTCTGGACGAGACCGTCGCCGGTCGCACGGATTGCGTTGACGACGCCAAGGACCGAGGTCGGACAACGAAAATTCTCAGGTTTGCTGATCTCGGCCCAGTCATCACCGAGCGGGACGGCGCCAGTTCCGCTCATGTAGATCTTCTGCATCGGATCGCCGAAGAAGCCGACGCACATCCGCGGCTGCTCGGCCGCGATCGAGCGCAATGCTTCGACGACTTCCGGATTGGTGTCCTGGCTTTCGTCGACGAAGATGAATGGGAAGCGGCTGGCCACCACCCGGCGCAGGAGCGAGTGGGCCTCGACACAGTGGGGCGTCAGTCTCAGGACGTCGTCATGGCCGAGGATGCCCTCCGCATAGCTGCTGCCGGTACCGTAAGTGAACTTCTCAACGCTTGCGATCGCCTCCAGTTGTGCCTCAAGCTGGGCGATTTCGATCTCGAGCCGTGCCCTGGTGCGAGCCTGCGTGCGCGGCTTCTCATAATGCTCTCGCCGCTCCGCGATCTTCTCCCCGATGCGGATGCCGACCCACGTTGCGATGTCGCCCTGGAATGGCCGGATCACTGACCACAGGAAGCTGTGGATCGTGGAAATGTGAAACAGCGGCGAGAGTCCTACGTCCCCGGAGATTTCACTGACCGCGACCTCAGTGTAGGTGATGCAGGCGATCTGCTGCCCCGCGCGCCGCAAGGCCGGGCCACGGGTCCGCCCTAGATGTTCGAGCGCCTTGATCAACGAGGTCGTCTTGCCCGAGCCCGCCCCTGCGACCATCACGAAGGATCGCGGGACTTCCCGGTCGAGACATTCGCGGACCTCGACATCAGCGGATGTGTCCGGGCTCCCGATGCGACTGGTCATGCTGCAAGACCATCGCCAGGCTCGGGCGCGGCGAGTTGTTCCGCACCCTCGCCGACCGCTTCGATGTGCTCGACGTTAGCGTCACCAGGCTCGGGTTCGGGTGGCGCGATTTCGGCCTCCAGCCAGCGCAGGCCGTCCGCAATATATTCCGGCACGACCCAGTTTGTTGGATCCTCAGCGAGCAGCGCCAGAGCAAAGTCTGTCTTGCTAAAGCTCTTCGCCTGCACGCGCTTGTGTATCCGGGCGACCAGCTCGGCCAGTGTTTTCTCGTCGTTCTTCGCAATCCGTAGCTGAAGCGGCCTGCGATCCTTGTGCTGGCACCACTCGATGTTCTCGAGCGCGAAGGCCTCCTCGAGCGTTCGTCCAGCAAGTGCGGCCGTCTCTCCGCCCCAAGTCACATCAGTGCAGCATTGAAAGGCCACCCGGACCAGGGCGTCATTGTCGTGAACGCGCGCCTGGATTTTGTCGCTGGCTGTCGCAGCCCAAAGTGCCTCGACGGTCGCGCATTTCGGCAGCCACTGCAGCAAAGTCTGATTGGACGTCGCAGCGCCCGGATGTCCGGCGATGCAGGCCTTGCCCGGCTTCTCCGCTGCCGCCGGGGCCGCGTCTTCGTCCTCATCCTCCTCCTCCTCGACGAGCTCCGGGTCTCCCTGCGCCGCATCTCCGCCCTCTTCGACAACCCCACCGGCCTCGATCTCGGCGGCCCCGTTGCCATCGGCCTGAGCCACCGGACCGAACACACTGTCGAGATCCGTGATGATGAGCGTGGTGAGTCCGAGGTATTCGATCAGCGCCCGGAAGCGGTAGCCGAAAGCGCCGCCGATCTCGAGAATAGTGAGATAAGACGATTGTAGCCGCGGCGCAGCGGTTTCGATCATCTGCGGCAGAAGTAGCCGCTCGACATTGCCTTCGACCAGCACGGCGGCGTCTGCGAAGAACAGATCGCAATGCGCAAGCTTGAGGTAGCGCTCAAGGAAGGTACGAGTGTCGGGGTCCGTGCTGTCGTAGAATATCGAGAGGTTGAGCACGTCGGACGTTGAAGCGGCATTCGCGCGGTTTCGCCTAAAATAGCGGATCGGTCGGAAGCCTCTCTCGTAGAGGATAGGGGTCGAGTGCGTGGTGACGACGACTTGGCTTGTATAGGCGGCCTGGTCGGCGCCCTTGAGCGCGAGGATGTCCATCACCTTGCGGATGAAGGCCTGCTGGAGCTGGGCGTGCAGGTGCGCCTCTGGCTCCTCGATAAAGATCAGATGAACCGGCGGACGGCTGTCCTCGATAGCGAGCCACTGCGCGTGAAGGTCGAGAAGTTCGACCACCATGAAGATGAGGTTCTTGAAACCTAACCCGTTGTAGCGGTCCGGCAGTGTCGGGGGATTGGGCGTGCCATCGTCGGGCCCGAGCGCATAGTGGACCAGCGCCGCATCACGACCGCTCATGATTTGCACCGGATCGAGTGCGGAGCGAATCATCATCCGGGGGTTGGCGAGTCCGGGGTAGCCGAGCTTGGCAAGACTCTCGAGGGTCGGCTCAAACACCCGTTCGAGATGCTGATTGAGCGCGACCTCCGACTCGGACAGTGCACGAAGTGCCTCGAGGTCGTCGCCCTTCTGCTCGAGATTGCGCCCGTAGAAGCGGCTGAGGACACGTGACAAGTCTTCCGCTCGACCTCCTCCGGAGCTGTCGGACAGGTGACGCTGGGCATCCAGAAAATCAATGCGCAGGATGCTGTTGAGGATTTCGCGGCCGCTGCGATCACGACCCGCAAGTGACGCGGGCGAATAGCCGGCCTCGGCGACCATGTTGGGGTTGAACTGTGCCGGATCGAGCACGAAGTAGCGCAGTTCATATTCGTTGCTAAGATTATCGCGCAGGTAATCGCGGAGGTGGCGTGGCGCAGGATCAAACACCGGCACGCCGTGCTCATCCTTTTCGACTGCTGCAAGCGCGCGTTGGCGGAACTCGTTGAACCGGACGCGCGTATCATCGGGGTCAATCGGCGCATAGGCGACCCGCATGCCGACGAGTGTGCTGTCCCAGGCGAGGCTCGGTAGCAGGTCAATGGCGCGGTGGATGTCCTCGGCCCCGATCTCCAGCCAGATGTCGACTTCGATGGTCGGCAGAGCCGCGCCCTCTTCGCCTGCACCGAATGCGATGATGCCGGGCCACAGCTCGGCACTGAAATCGTGGATGTCGAAGCGCCCATGGCCGGTGAAGAGCCGAAGTGCGTGGCCGACCGATGTCTTGCCGCTGTTGTTGGCGCCGACGAAGATGGAGATGTCAGAAGCGAGATCGATGACCACCTCACGCAACCGTCGAAAGTTGCGGATAGCCAGCTTCCTCAAATGCATCCTCACCCCCCGATCCGTGCGATGCGGGTCCTCGACACGGACTCGCGGTACGACTCGTTTATTAGCTTTTTTCGCTTTGCTTTACGAGCATTGTAATGGCCGAGTTTTAGGTCAAAAGGGATCAAGTTGAGAGCGTTGGATCCTGCTCCCAAGCCGGCCGGTGTGATTGCCGAACAGACGCCCCCATACCCCGGTGCCCGGTGGCACGAGAGGGGCCGGAAGCTGAAGGTCGGCTTTCAGCTCACGTCTCAGGGACAGCGGGCATTATGTTGGGGCCCGATAAGGTTGGACAACTTACGCGCCAGTGTGACCGTCGTCCCCACATGATCCCGCCAGAGAGCAAGGCGCGTTAGGCGGTAGTCAACGAGATCAGGCGAAGTCCCAACTTTTTCGCAGTACCATCAGAGCTCACCCGCTTTGCAACTTTTTCAATCATCTGAGAACGGGGAAGTATCTTGACACGGGAGCTGCTCATTCCGAGCATGGTCTGGTGACAGAGAATCGCGCAGGAGTGCAGGCAAATCAATGGCCCCTAAGATGCGGCCCGGCGATCGGGGATGTTCACATACCGACCCTGAATGCGTTGGCTCAGCGAGCTACGGATTGGTGAAGGAGAACGAAAGACATGGCTAGATGCACTGCACCAGCAAGGGGCCATCGCTCATCGGCCGCCGCAGCCGACTGTCCTGCATGCGGGGGCCGCTATGGCCGCTATAGCGGTTACGGCGGGTATGGCAGCGGCTATAGCAGCTCCGGATCATACTCGTCCCCCTCATACTCGTCCTCAAGGAGAAGCGGCGGGTCGGGGCGCCGCACCTCAAAGCCGCGCTGGTCGGGAACCGGTTCGGCTGTATGGTACACCCCTGAACAAGTGCAGGCGCTCACGCCGGTTCGCGAGAACGTCGAGAACCTAGCGGCGTCGCAGCCTGACCTTCGAGACGTGTTTCTCTGTCACGCGTGGGATGACAGGCAGGGCTCCGCTAAGGAACTGCATGATCTGCTCGAAGCGCGCGGTGTACGCGTGTGGTTCAGCGAGAAAGACCTTGGCCTCGGGGTGCCGATGATGCGGGCTATCGACAAGGGCCTAGTGAATTCGCGCGTCGGTATAGTTTTGGTGACCCCGGCTATGTTGCGACGCCTCCCGGCAGAAGGCATCGCAGACAAAGAGCTTTCGGCGCTGCTCCGGCGAGAGCGGCTCGTCCCGGTTGTTCATGGAACGACCTATGAAGAGCTTGAGCAGGTCAGCCTCCTACTAGCCTCCCGAGCAGGGCTGAATACTGCCGAAGAGTCGATGGCGGAAGTCGCCGCCAAAATCGCCGAATTGGTCGCTACTTAGTCACGTCGGAGGTCAATTCGAGGGCTAAGCGATATTTTTCGGCGGATACCGAAGGTTTTCTGCGGCGACTTGGCTTCATCCTGCACTTCGACAAATTCGAAAATGAGTGCTGCTTTCGCGGGCTCCATCTCGGAGCCTCTATGCCCGATTGGCGGGCGCAATGCTGCCGTTCACAGACTTAGCGTGGACGTCGCCTTAAATTAGGGCGGACGGAATCGTGCTCCCACGAGGCCGGCACGGCGGGTTGCTGTGATGTTCACCTTTTGGGCCGATTAGATCGCATAATGTATCGCCTGGAAACAGAATTCTCGAATCCCGTACATCCTCAACAATGCCTCGATTCCTCACTTCTACAGGCCGATCGATGATGCTTCCGCCACCGACGCCCGCAGATCTGGCTCTATCGAGGCGCCATCAAGGCGTGGCTTTCTCCAATGAAGGTGACGTCTGGTCCATCAAGCCGGGCTGCAGCATCATCCCTGTGGTGCAATCAACGCTGCCCCTCGAAGCCGCAGGTTTGGGAACTGGAGGAGGCGCGAGGTCGCTCACTTCCAAGATCAGCTTCTGACGGATCGCGATCGCGAAATCCTCCGGCTCGTAAACGGGCAGCACGAATGATCCGGGTCCGCCGACCACGCAGTCCTTATAGTAGTCGTCCAGCCGAGCTACCGTCGCCGATGGACGGATGAGCACGGCAAGGCCATTTATAACGATGCCCCGCTCGATCGCAGCCTGACGAGCGGGCAAGACCGGCGGGCCGGTGTTGTTCGGACCGTCGCCCGATACATCCAGCACGCGTCGGATGCCCGAAAACGCATTCGACTCCAACGAACGCGTACCGAACAGTATCGCATTCGAGAGAGAGGTGCCGCGTCGCGAGCCTCTGACAGGTTTGTCGACTTGCTCCGCGAATTCGTGTGCATCGCCGGAATCATCGATGACCCGCCAGTCCACTACCGACTGGACGTTCACGGCACCCGCCCACTCAAAGTAGCCGATAGCGATTCGCCCGAGCCTTCCACCCTTCACTGCATTTATGAAATCTGGGTGCTTGAGCGCTTCGACATAGCCCAGGCGCTGTATTTGCGCTTCCTCAATGTCCATGGAACCGGAAACATCAACCGCCAGCAAGAGTTCGACATCGACCTGGACCGCCGGGGCGGGGGCCTGTGTCGGCTCGGCGGTTAGGGAAAAGAGCAACGCGAGTATCGGATACATGGCAATACCATCTTCTAAATTAGAGAACTGTAGCACACGAACGATATTTCGCTAGAAGCATGGCCGTTGCTGATCTTATGGTTGGTCCTCCTTCCATTGGAAATCGCGGATCGATCGGGGAGGCACGAATGGGTTATGACTTGGAAGGTAGTCGCACGCATCCACGCCAGGTCGCACGGCTTCTCATCGTGCTCGTGCGGCCGGTGGTGCTGGTTCAGCGATCGCGCCCCCCGAGTGGGCAGCAACGAGGGACTTGCGAAAGTGAATGAGCGGGAAACGGAGCCCACCCGATAGGGTGTCCGGTGAGGATCTCCGTCAGGAGCGACTATGCCTGCTTTTTCATGCATTTCACTTCCGGGCGGACTCCGGCGCTGACTAATTCTTCTGATACGAAGGCGTCGTGAAGGAACCGTGGAGCTATTTTGACATTCTCGTTTCGCTAAGCGTATGCCGTTCGCTCACTTAGCGTGAAAGTCATGACTGCCTCTCTCGACCATTCGCCGGCAAAGGCAAATGCTTTGCGTCAATTTCTGGCGCTCACAATTCGCTCAGTCGGTGTGGCTTATGGCGATATCGGTACAAGCCCGCTTTACGAGTCGGGGTGAAAAGCCGGAGTCGATCGACACGAACAAGCTCAAGGCGAAGCGGGTCGACTCAGTCGCTCGGTCACGTTGGGGATCGTCCATGAGCGCGCGACCTATCGCGCCCCCATCAACCTCGAACGCAGGGCATTCGATACGCCGTCGAAGATGAACACGACGAGCAGGATGAGAAGCACCATATAGGCGACGTTCTCCCAGTCGGAATTCGTTCGCATCGCCTCCCACAGCTTCAAGCCAATTCCACCCGCGCCCACCGCGCCGATGATGGTCGCGGAGCGTGTGTTCGATTCCCAGAAGTAAAGAGATTGGCTGGCGAACACGGGAAGGACCTGCGGCAGCACCCCGAACCGCTGGACGGCGAGGGGAGCGGCCCCGACCGATTTCACACCCTCCCGCTGCTTCTCGTCGATGTTCTCAAGGGCTTCCGAGTAAAGCTTTCCGAATGTGCCCGTGTCGGTGAAGAAGATGGCAGAGATTCCGGCGAGGGGACCGGGGCCGAACGCTCGTGTAAAGAACAGGGCCCAGATGAGCATGTCCACCGAGCGCAGAAAGTCAAAGAACCGCTTCGTTATATGATTAAGCAACCGGTTGCGGCTGATGTTTCGCGCAGCGAGGAAGCACAGCGGAAATGCCAGCAGTGAAGCGAACAGTGTTCCCACAAACGCCATGACGATCGTCTGGAGGAGCTTCGTCCAGACGTCCAGATGCTGCCATTCGGCATTGTAGAGGAAGTTGGTCCATGCAAGCGAGAGGTTCGACTGGGACGGGTCGATACGCGCGCCGCTCGTGATTAGCGCGATCACCTCGCTCGCGCTTTTGCCAAAGAAGGGCGAGTTGGTGTCGAAGAGGAAATTCGCCCATCCGAAAAAACGCCGTCTGATGCTGACCTCGTCGCCGTCGATCTCGGCCCAACCTCTGGCACCGAAGGACAGAGTGATTTTCTCGCCCGGCCTCTTCTGGATGGCCCAGTCGGGCAGCACTCCCTCCGGAAGGGTTGCGCCCCTCCCATCGACCTTTGCTAGGAGCGTCTCGCCGCCATGGATGACGCGCACTTGCTTGTCTGCGATTTGAATGTTCGTGCCACTGCCTAGGGACACGGTGGCGCGGGTGATCACTTCCTGTGGGCTGGGCGCCGACGAGGGCACTGGTCCTATGGTGGAGGTGGAATCGGCGTCCTTGCCGGTCGGTGCGACCATAAAGCTGATGGAAGACGACGTTTTCGGCTGGCTCGCTTGTGCTTCCGGCGTCGGGGCGGCGGTCCGTTGAACCGTGTCCCGTTCGAGTTCGACCCACGCCGGGGCCGGGTCCTC
Organism: Sinorhizobium sp. P24N7; assembly: GCF_042436655.1. Lineage (NCBI taxonomy): Bacteria > Pseudomonadati > Pseudomonadota > Alphaproteobacteria > Hyphomicrobiales > Rhizobiaceae > Sinorhizobium > Sinorhizobium sp. P24N7. The sequence continues at coordinate 365,314 of NZ_JBHMIW010000003.1, forward strand.
TCCCAGCGGCGAGAACCTTCCGTAGTCGATCTTCATCGTTCCATCCGGCGCGATCTCGAGGTCCGGTCGCACCTCGTACGAAACCCAGTCGGCAAGATAGCTTCCGGCGATCGACCAGTTCGCATTGCGCAACACGTCGCTGATAGAGAACATCCACCAGCACGAGACCAGGTAGAGCGTTGCGCCTGCCCAGAGTAGCAGAAGTCGGGTGCGCTTTCCGTTCGACTTCTGGAGCAGGTCCTTGTGACGCTCGGCGATGGCCTGCATCTCCAGAGGGTGCATGGTGGTCATTGGGCGTGTTCCTTAGGAGACGGTGTTGAATGCCTGCTCTCCGACCAAGCGGCGTCTGAGCCAAGCAGAGAACTGGTCGACGGCAAAGATCGTCATGAAGAGCAGAAGGACGATAGCGAGTGTCTTTGCCTCGTGGCCTTGGCCGATTGATAGACGCAGCAGCTCGCCAATCCCTCCACCGCCGACGGCACCGATGATGGTCGAGGCGCGGACGTTGATTTCCAGGCGCAGCAGGAAGTAGCTCATAAAATTGGGCATCACTTGGGGCACGAAGCCGAACCAGACGCGCTCGATCCAATTCGCTCCCGCCGCCCGGAGGCCTTCCTCCGGCTTCGGATCAGCGTTTTCGACGACCTCGAAGAACATCTTGCCCAGTGCGCCGATCGTGTGCACCGAAACGGCAATGATGGCCGGTACGGCTCCGAGCGAAAGGATTGCCAGGAAGAAGCCCGCGATGACCACTTCGGGAAAGGCGCGGAGGACCTCCATGAAGCGGCGCACGGGCCAGCGGACCCAGCGGTTTGGCATCACATTCTTGGCGGCGAGGAAGCTCAGCACGAAACCGAATCCCAGTCCGATCATCGTGGACAAGATCGCGATGTTGATCGTCTCCAGCATCTTGTGGAAGTACTCAGGAAGGTAGAGACTCTCAGTCAGGTAGAGGCGGCCTTCAGGGTAGTTGTATTTAAAACTGCCGTCGTCGTAGGGGGAAGGCAGGTCAAACATCGCCCGCACAATCTCCATCCCGTCTCGTGGCACCAGGTCTTCGATGAAATCGAAGAAGTAGGGCAGGCGGTCGAAGAACTTGCCGGCGTTCGTCTCGTTGGCGAACCAGAGCGAGCTGGACAGCGCCAAGGCAAGCAGGGCGAACCCGATGGCCGTATATAGTCGGCGCCGGGAGTTGAGTTCTTGCCAATGGCGCTCCACGAGCTTTCCGCTCTCGCCGAGAGAAACATTGCCGATCGAAGACGCCATGGGAGCTCCGGAATTGGAGAAGGGTTGCAGGACACGCATCAGCCGGGGCGGTGACCGCTCCCGGCTGACGTAACTTTGGAATTTTGGATCAGCCGCCGATCGTCGCCTTGCGGGCTTCGATAATCGGCTTGTAGAAGTCCGCGTTCACTTCGGTGTAGCCGGTGAAGTCACCGCCCTGGATGGCCGAGAAGCAAGCGGCGTCGGTCTTCGGCAGGTTCATCATGAACTGCTTGAACTTCGCCTTCACTTCGTCGCTGAGCGAGTTGCGCACGACGACCGGACCGTTCGGGATCAACGGAGAGCGCCACAGCTCCACGAGGTCATCCATGTCAAGGATACCTTTATCGACCATCTTGCGGAGGTTGCCGGAGGTATAGCCGTCCTTGAACTCACCGACACCCGACCCCCAGGTCGTACCGGCGGCAAACGTTCCCTTGACAACTTCGAGGACAAGATTTTCATGGCCACCGCCGAACCCGGTCTCGCTGAAATATTCCTTAACCGGCCCGCCGATCGATTCCGGCAACGTGACGAGCGGAACGAGGTAACCGGAAGCCGAATCCGGATCGGCAAAGCCGAGCTTCTTACCCTTCATGTCCTCGAGCTTGGTCATTCCCGAATCCTTGCGGGCGACCATGATCGAGTAGTATCCGGTCGAGCCGTCGGTCTGAACCGTCGTCAGGATCGGTTCGACGGCATCGGCCTTGGCAAGATAGACCTTCGCGTATGCGGAAGCGCCGAGTTCGGCGTAGTCGAGGGTGCCGCCGAGCAGGCCCTGCACGACGCCATCGTAGTCGGCAGCCGGGAAGAAAGACACCTTCTCGACGCCGATCGCAGCCGGCAGCGTTTCACTGAGGCACTGGAAGTTGCGCAGGCGGTCCGCTTCGTTCTCACCACCGAGGATGCCTACCCGGAACTCTTTAAGATCTTCGGCTTGGGCATTGCCGACGAGGGCGAGAAGGGCGACAGCGCCCAGAAGAGCTTTCTTCAGCATAAGGTTCTCCCGTTTGTCCGGCTGACGCCGGGCGATATTCAGTTTCAGCAATTGCCCTTCACGCGGGCGTACGATCCTGGCGGGCATCAGACGCGGGCCAGTGCCAGTGTCTTCTGACTGGCGGATTCCTGTGCGGTGTCGCGACCACTGGCACGAGCCCCATCGATACTCGTCGATGTCATTGTCTCGTCGATATCCGTGCCGTTGGATGCCGATCCGTAAATCATGCGGACGGCCGCACTTGTAAGTTGATCCGGAGCGCCGTCGAAAACGACCTCGCCTGCGGCCATGCCGATGATACGCTCACAGTAGTTCCGGGCGGTATCGAGCGTATGAAGGTTCGTAATGACGGTGATCCCGTCGCGCTTATTGATGTCGCGGAGCGCATCCATGACGATCTTGGCGTTCAACGGATCGAGCGAGGCAATAGGTTCGTCGGCAAGAATCATCTTCGGCTGCTGCATCAGGGCACGCGCTATCGCCACCCGCTGCTGCTGGCCGCCGGAGAGGGTACCGGCCATCTGAAGCGCGGTCTGTTCGATGCCAAGACGCTCGAGCGCGGCGATCGCCATGATGCGTTCTTCACGGGTGAACATGTTCAGGATGCTCAACGCAGTGGCCCGGTGGTTCAGCCGGCCAAGCAATACGTTCGTAAGCACGTCAAGTCGCGGTACCAGATTGAACTGCTGGAAGATCATGGCGCAGTCACGCTGCCAACGGCGGAGTTCGCTGCCTCGTAGCGACGAGACCTGCAAGTTCCCAAAATGGATCGCCCCGTCGGACGGGTCGACCAATCGGTTGATCATCCTTAGGAGAGTGGACTTGCCGGCTCCTGACCGCCCGATGACGCCGACCATCTGTCCCGAAGGAATATTGACATCGACGGAGTTCACCGCTGAATGCTTGCCGAAGCGGCGTGTAACGGAAGTCAGTTTGAGCATGTGGCGTCCCCAGCTTGTCTGATGAGGAAGGCCTAATAGTCGCCGCACATGACGGCCGCGTGTCAGATATGTGTAGCTTTGGTAAATTTGTTCGCCGCCGCACTCTCCGGAACAAAGGAAAATCGGACAAGATCGTAGCCCGGTGGTAAGCAGATGAACTTGCTCAACGCGCGCTCCCGACGACCGCATCCTGCCGGGCACTATCTCTTATTAGGGCCCATATGCGCCTTGCACCGCGCAACCGCTCCATTTGCCGGGCCCGCGTTTCCCGCCTGGTCTTCTCCGTGAAACAATTCTGTCACAAAACTGTTATCTCGAAGGGCTAAAGGGGGGGCCGACGCCGAAGCGTCAATCCGAATTCCAGGGAGATGATCCATGAAGAAATATCTAGGAAGCTGCGCGCTCGTCGCAATCATGCTGGGCACTGCTGGCGTCGCTGTTGCCCGCGATCAGGTCAAGGTCGTCGGCTCCTCGACGGTATTCCCCTATTCGCAGGCTGTGGCTGAAGAATTCGCAAACAAGTCGGGCAAGACCGCACCCGTCGTAGAGTCCACTGGTACCGGCGGCGGCTTCAAGGCCTTCTGCGGCGGTGTTGGTGAAGATTTCGCCGACGTCACCGGCGCATCGCGCGCAATCAAGGAATCCGAGGTGAAGCTCTGCGCCGACAACGGCGTCAATGACATCACCGAAGCGATGATCGGCTATGACGGCCTGTCGATCGCCGTTTCACGCGCCAACGAAACAGACTGGAATCTCACCGAAGAGCAGATCTTCAAGGCGCTCGCCGCCGAGCTCCCGGACGGCAAGGGTGGCTTCGTTGCCAACCCGAACAAGAAGTGGTCGGACATCGACGCTTCGCTTCCGGACACCAACATCGTTGCGTTCGGCCCGCCGCCGACCTCCGGTACGCGTGACGCCTTCGTCGAGCTCGTCATGCACGACGGCTGCAAGGATCTGCCGGGCATGGCTGATCTGAAGAAGGCCGACGAGGACAAGTGGACCGAAGTCTGCTCGCGCATGCGCCAGGATGGCCCGTTCGTCGAAGCCGGCGAAAATGACAACCTGATTGTTCAGCGTCTCGAATCCGACCCGAACTCGGTTGGCATCTTCGGTTATTCGTTCCTTTACGAAAACTCCGACAAGCTCAAGGACGTTAAGATCAACGGTGTTGAGGTTACCTTCGACACGATCGCCGACGGCTCCTATCCGGTCGCTCGTCCGCTCTTCGTCTACGTCAAGAACGCACACCGCCACGTTATCCCCGGCATGAAAGAGTTTCTGGAAGAGTTCGTCTCCGACGCAGCTCTCGGTCCGGACGGCTATCTCGCCGAACGTGGCCTGACGCCGCTCGCCGATGACAAGCGCATGGAAGTCCAGAAGGCTGTGTCCGAAGCGAAGAAGCTCGGTTCGTAACTTCAGGCATTGGGGCTGGCTACCGCCTATGGTAGGCAGCCCCTTCTTTGGTTCTGGGGGCCATGATGTCCGGATATTTGTTAGCAGCTTTGGCGCTCGCGGCGCTTGTGATGACTTTTGTCGGCTCGGCGCGTGCGCGAGCGACACAAAACGGAGCTTCTGAAAAAACGCACTCACGACCGATTTATCACGGTCTGAATGCCGCGATCTGGACCGGTGTTCCGGCCTTCATATTCCTTCTCCTTTGGCTGGCTGGCCAGAACAGCGTCATCAACCAACTCGTTATCGCCAGCTTTCCCGGCTCTGAGACCCTCGATGCGACCGCCCGCTCACTTGTGATGAGCGAAGTACGGCAAGTCGCGGCAGGAAACGTCTTCAAGGAGCCGACGCCCGAAATCCAGGCGGCCGTCGCGCACTTAAAATCGCTGCAGCAGATCTCGAGCGTCGCCATGGTCGCTGTAATTTCGGCCTCGATGGCGATTGGGGCGTTCTTCGGATTCAGGGTCATTGGGAACCGCTTCCGTGCGCGCCACAGCGTCGAGCGTTCCGTTACCTATTTCATGATGTTTTCGTCGCTGGTAGCAATCCTGACGACGCTGGGCATCATAGCTTCCCTCGTTTTCGAAGCGCTCCAGTTCTTCGCAAAGGTGCCGCTGACTGAGTTTCTGTTCGGAACGCGTTGGGAACCTCAGATCGCGATGCGCGCCGACCAAGTTGCGGGACAAGGCGCGTTCGGGGTCATCCCCGTGTTGTTCGGCACATTCGTCATCGCATTGATTTCGATGATCGTGGCGGTCCCGACGGGCATTCTCTCGGCAATCTATCTTACAGAGTACTCGGACAGGCGCTTCCGCGCCGTCATCAAGCCGCTGCTTGAAATCCTCGCCGGCGTTCCGACTGTGGTTTACGGGTTCTTCGCGGTGCTGACGGTTGCCCCCGCGGTCCGAAGTCTCGGCCTCAGCCTTGGAATCGAGTCATCGCCGAACAGCGCGCTCGCCGCCGGAGCGGTAATGGGCGTGATGATCATCCCATTTATCTCCTCGCTTTCCGACGACGCCCTGGCGGCCGTGCCGAGGGCCATGCGTGAGGGTTCGTTCGCTCTTGGCGCTACCAAGGGCGAAACCATCCGGAAGGTGCTGCTTCCAGCGGCGCTGCCCGGCATTGTCGGTGGCGTCCTGCTCGCGCTCAGCCGGGCGGTGGGCGAAACGATGATCGTTGTCATGGCGGCAGGCCTGATCGCGAAAATGACCCTCAACCCGTTCGATGCGGTAACCACGGTAACCGTGCAGATCGTCACGCTTCTCATCGGCGACTCCGAATTCGACAACCCGAAGACGTTGGCTGCGTTCGCGCTGGGTCTCATTCTCTTCATCGTGACCCTGATCTTGAACCTCATCGCGCTGCACACCGTGCGGAAGTACAGGGAGAAATATTGATGTCCAGCGCCGCATTTACAGAGGTCATGCCGAAAACAGGCGTCGACTGGCATTCCGACGAGATGAAAGCACGCCGCAAAGCGCGCTACGCGGCCGACAGGCGGCTGCAGATCTACGGTATCGTCGCGATTACCTTCGCATTGGGCTTCCTGGCGATCCTGGTTGGTTCGCTCACCTTCACCGGGCACAAGGCGTTCACTCAGACCGTCGCTACTATCGAAATCGACCTGTCACAGGCTGAAGTCGATCCAGCCAACATCGGTGAAGCCGATTGGCGCGGTATTGTCCGCGGGGCACTCCGCAAGCAGATGCCAGGGCTCTCGCGCAGCGACGAACGCAAGTTCTTTGAATTGTTCACCTCGTCCGGCCAGTTCCTGGTCCGTGACGCCGTGGTCGCCGATCCGAGCCGTCTGAACGGAGTAAGTCGCTTCACGATACCAATGGCCGACCCGGTCGATCAGCTTGCGAAGGGTGAAATCAGCAGGGACGTGCCCGAAGGGCAGCGTCGGATCAACGACAAGCAGATCGGCATGTACGACCAGCTTGTCGCAAACGGGATCATCTCGACGCCGTTCAACTGGGGCCTTTTCTTTAACGCCGATAGTCGATTTCCTGAGCTGGCAGGCTTGGCCGGGGCAATCTCCGGGTCCTTTTGGTCGCTGCTCGTCTGCTTCGCGATCAGCTTCCCGATCGGCATCGCGGCTGCCATCTATCTCGAGGAGTTCGCTCCGAAGAACAAGTTCACCGACCTCATCGAGGTCAACATCAACAATCTCGCGGCTGTGCCGTCCGTGGTTTTCGGTCTGCTCGGCCTGGCGGTATTCCTCGGCTGGCTCGGCCTGCCGCGTTCCGCCCCGCTGGTCGGTGGCCTCGTCTTGGCCCTGATGACTTTGCCGACCCTCATCATCGTCACCCGTGTGTCCTTGAAATCCGTGCCATCATCCATCCGCGAAGCGGCGCTCGGGATCGGTGCTTCGAAGCACGAGGCGATCTTCCACCACATCCTGCCTCTCGCGATGCCGACCGTCATGACGGGAAGCATCATCTCGCTGGCGAGGGCGCTGGGTGAGACGGCTCCTCTGCTGCTGATAGGCATGAACGCCTTCATCACCAGCCCGCCCGACGGTGTCTTCGCCGCCTCGACCGCATTGCCGACGCAGATCTACATCTGGGCCGACAGCCCGGAGCGGGGCTTCGTGTCCCGAACCTCCGCTGCAATTCTGGTTCTCTTGGCATTCCTCGTGCTCATGAACGGAATTGCGATATTTCTCAGACAGCGCTTCGAGCGCCGCTGGTAGGGAGAATCCCAGATGAACATTATGTCCGAAGCAGCAGTTGAAAAGGCGCTGGATCAGAAAATGAACGACGCAAATTTCAAGATGATCGGGAAGGACGTGTCCGTCTACTACGGCGAGAAGCGCGCGCTCTTCGACGTGAACCTCAATGTCCGGAAAAACACTGTTACGGCGTTGATCGGCCCCTCGGGCTGCGGCAAATCGACGTTCCTGCGCACCCTGAACCGTATGAACGACACGATCGAGGGCTGTCGCGTAACGGGAACGATCACGCTCGATCAGTCGGACATCTACGACCCGTCAGTCGACGTTGTCGAGCTGCGCGCCCGTGTCGGCATGGTCTTCCAGAAACCCAATCCGTTCCCGAAGTCGATCTACGAGAATGTTGGCTACGGACCGCGCATCCACGGACTCGCGAAGAACAAGAGCGACATGGATGAAATTGTAGAGAATAGCTTGCACAAAGCGGGTCTCTGGAACGAAGTCAAGGATCGGCTGCATGAGCCGGGCACCGGCCTTTCCGGCGGCCAGCAGCAGCGCCTTTGCATCGCCCGCGCCGTCGCGGTCAGCCCGGAGGTGATCCTCATGGACGAGCCGTGCTCGGCGCTCGATCCGATCGCGACGGCTAAGGTCGAAGAGCTCATCCACGAGCTGCGCGCCAATTTCACCATCGTTATCGTGACGCACTCGATGCAGCAGGCGGCGCGCGTTTCGCAGCGTACCGCGATGTTCCACCTCGGCAATCTCGTCGAGGAGAACGACACAGACAAGATGTTCACCAATCCGGATGATCAGCGGACGCAGGACTACATCATGGGTCGCTTCGGCTGACCAACCAACATCCGCCAGACCAGCGCTCGAGGAACCGAAAATGTCTCACGCACACATAATGACGGCCTTCGACGAAGAGCTGAAATACCTCACGCGCCGAATCTCGGAGATGGGCGGCCTTGCCGAGCAGATGGTCGCGGAATCGGTCCGTGCCCTCGTGAACTCCGATCTCGCGCTGGCACAGAAGGTAATTTCGGACGACGTCATTCTCGACGACGCAGAGCGCCAGATTGGCGAAAAGGCGATCGTCACCATCGCCAAGCGTCAGCCCATGGCCTCGGATCTTCGCGAGATCATGGGATCGATCCGTATTGCCGCGGACCTGGAGCGCGTCGGCGACCTCGGCAAGAACAACGCTAAACGGGTCATCGCTGTTGCCGGATCGGGTATCCCGCGCAAACTCGCCCGCGGTCTCGAACACTTGGCTGAACTTGCTTTGGTACAGCTCAAGGAAGTGCTCGATGTCTACGCTTCCCGCTCCGCGGAAAAGGCCAACAGCATCCGCGAGCGCGACGAGGAAATCGACGCGATCTACACCTCGCTGTTTCGCGAACTGCTGACCTACATGATGGAAGACCCGCGCAACATCACGCCCTGCACGCATCTTCTTTTCTGCGCCAAAAACATCGAACGCATCGGCGATCATGCGACCAACATCGCCGAGACGATCTACTACATGACGACCGGGTCCCAGCCTGAGGGCGAGCGCCCGAAGGACGACACGACCACTTCTTTCGGCGCGGGAGAATAGCGCCTGCGGATCGACATACGATCAAATCACGACGGAGTTTTGGCTGAATGTTACCCAGAATCGCTGTTGTTGAGGACGAGGAGGCGCTCAGCGTTCTCCTGCGCTACAACCTCGAAGCCGAAGGGTTCGAAGTCGACACCATCCTACGCGGCGACGAGGCGGAGCTGCGGCTGCAGGAGCGCTTACCAGACCTGCTGATTCTCGACTGGATGCTTCCAGGGGTGTCAGGAATCGAGCTCTGCAGAAGGTTGCGCCAGAAGGCGGAGACGGAGCGCCTGCCGATTATAATGCTGACGGCGCGAGGCGAGGAGAGCGAACGGGTGCGCGGATTGGCGACGGGAGCCGACGACTATGTCGTAAAGCCTTTTTCGACCCCGGAGCTGATGGCCCGCGTCAAAGCGATGCTGCGGCGGGCGAAACCCGAAGTGCTATCTTCGGTTCTCAAAACAGGGGACATTGAACTTGACCGCGAGACGCATCGTGTCCATCGCCGCAGCCGGGAAGTCCGGCTCGGGCCGACGGAGTTCCGCCTTCTTGAGTTCTTCATGGTGTCTCCGGGACGGGTCTTTTCCCGGGCGCAGCTCTTGGATGGTGTGTGGGGGCACGACATCTATGTGGACGAACGCACGGTCGACGTTCACGTCGGGCGGCTGCGGAAAGCATTAAATTTCTCTACTATGCCGGATGTTATTCGGACAGTACGCGGGGCGGGGTATTCGCTGGAAACTCAGTAAGGGAGTGAAAACTGCATGGGAGCGCGAATTCTTGTCGTCGAGGATGACGAGCCGCTGCGTTTGACGCTCGAGCATAATCTCCGCAAGGAGGGATTTACGGTTGACGGGCTAGCCCGCGGTAACGAAGCGGAAGCCCGGATAGGCACAAGCGTTCCCGACGCTCTTGTCCTCGAGTGGTCTCTGCCTGGTATATCTGGAATAGACCTCTGCAGGCGGCTCCGAACTCGTGTCGAGACCCTGAAGTTGCCGATAGTGCTCCTGACTGATGTCGCGGACGAGGATGAACGCATCGCCGGCCTTTCGGCCGGCGCGGACGACTGCCTCGTAAAACCATTCTCTATCACAGAGTTCGTGGTACGCGTGAAGAACCTGTTGCGCCGTACCAACCCCGCCTTGCTTGACCACATGATCAAGGTCGGCGACCTCACGCTGGACCGCGCCGCACGGCGGGTCCACCGACAGAGGCGCGAAATAAAGCTTGGCCCAACGGAATACAAGCTGCTCGAGTTCCTGATGAGTTCGCCCGGAAAGGTTTATTCGCGCTCTGAACTCAGAGCGTCCGTCTGGGGCGATGATGCGACCGTGGACGAGCGCGCGGTGGATGTCCATATCGGCCGGCTGAGAAAAGGCATCGGACTGGGCAAGGCCGACACCGTCATTCGTACGATTCGGGGTGCTGGCTACGCGCTGAACGACTACTAGCGTTGGCACCATCGCGCTGGTGGGTTGTGGCATGCACGTGTCGGGCAATACCAAATTGACCGTACCCGCAGGTCCCGACGTTGATTCTAAACCTGCCTATCTCGGTGTGGAGGTTTGGAGGCAGCATTACACGCGAGAGCTGGGTATTTGGCTATTTGCTTAGAACGACAGCGGTGAAAGGCGATGGCTTTCTGGAGAGGAAGGCGATCGCCGAAAAGAGGGCGACAGCCAAGACACCCGCCGCCATGCCTAGAGAGATCGCCTTGCTGATACCCCGTGCTTGCATCATGAAGGCGAAAGCAAAAGGTGCCATCGCAGAAGAGAACTGTCGAGCCGCGCTCACCCAGCCCAGGCGCGCGCCGTAGCCTGAGCGGCCGAATAGTTCTAGCGGAAGCGTACCTCCAACGATACTCGCGAGACCGGATCCGAGGCCGAACAGGACAGCGAACATCACAACCCCCGGCAGCCAAGGACTCGTCATGAGCAGAACCGAGAGGCCTGCCGTCAGCAACCCAGCGGAGATCACCGCTAACGTCGTCTGAGACAGTCGCCCTCCGAACAGCATGTTCAACAGCCGGCTAGCAACCTGAGACGGACCGAAAAGAGTGGAGGTCATGAGCCCAGCGGTGCCTAACCCTAAGGCGGTCACCATTGGAACCATATGCGTGAGGATGGAAGCGAGCACCAGGCCCTCGATTGCGAACGCGACCAGCATCAGTATGAACAAGCCATTCTGAGCTGGGCGTAAAGATGCACCCGCATCGCCGGCCTGCTGGTGAGGAGAGGGAGGCGCCTCAATTTGTCGCGGCAGCCGCCCTACCCAGAAATGTATCGGCAGGCAGACCAGCACGTTCAGGGCGGCGAATACAAGATAGATCAGATCGTAGGCCAGTCAAACTGACTGCTCAGCGTCCCCGTGAGGGGCCAGAACAGTGTCGAAGCAAACCCTGCGATCAACGTCAGATGGGTGATGCTGCGCTGGGCGTCACGGCCCCCGATCTGGACAATAGCTGCGAAGGCCGTGCCGTAAAGCACAAAGGCGGACGCCAATTCCATCACGACCAGCGAAATGCCAAATGCGATTGCATTCGGCGAGTATGCGGCGGCCATTAGAGCGATCCCGGCGGCTATTGAACCCGGAACCATGACCCTGCCTGCACCGAAGCGGTCGGCCCATGCGCCGGCCTTTGGAGCGATCAGGCCGCCGAACAGCAGCGACAGTGACAAGAGCCCGAACAGCCAGTCCAGCGGGACGGAAAAGTCCCGCGCCATTGCTGGCGCGAGAATGCTGAAGGAATAATACAGGGTGCCGTAGCCGATGATCTGGGTCAAACCGAGTGCCCAGATCAAACCTGCGGGCGCGGTCTTTTCGGTCATGCTACGGGTTCCGCCTCTTGAGGCTTGCTCGCCGTGCCGCAGCCGCAACCTGATTTGCCTTCGGCCTTTGCCGCCGAGTCAGCGGCACAGCAAGCGTCGACCTCGACGGCAGCGGGCCCGCCGCAGCAACCTGCCGATGGTGCCGCCTCGAGCTGAGGCAGAGTCGCGCTGCAGACGCCGGTCTCGGGAAGCACGAGTTGGACCTGGCGCGCAGCGGCATGGTCGCCCGCCAGCTCAGCGACGACGGAGCGCACCTGCTCATAGCCTGTGGCCATGAGGAATGTCGGCGCGCGGCCATATGACTTCGAGCCGACGATAAAGAAGTCGCGTTCGGGGTGGGCAAGCTCGTCGACGCCATGCGGGGGTACCGTGCCGCATGAATGCAAGTTCGGGTCGATCATCGGGGCGAGCCGGCGCGGCGATTCCACCGCCACATCCAGATCGATGCGCAACTCACTTAGCATATGGAGATCCGGGCGGAATCCTGTGGCGACGACGATGCGCTGCATCTGCAACGACTGGCGCTGACCGTTCACCATCGCCTCAATGTCGAGCGTTTCTCCCTTCGGGGCGATGGATTCGACAGAGAATGGTGCCAGCAATCGCAAGCGGCCGCCTTGAATTGCCTCCTTGGCGGCGGCCCCGAGCGCACCGCGGGCAGGCAGTTGGTCGTTCAGTCCACCTCCAAGCAGCTTGTCGATCTTGTTGCGCCGCAGTCCCCACGTAACGGAGGTTTTGGGATGTTCCCTCTGGAGATCAAGCAGCGCGAGCGCCGCATTTATGGCCGAGTGGCCGCTACCGACCACCAGAACGCTGCTGCCAGCGTAGGCCTCGCGTGCCCGTCCGAGCACGTCCGGAATGCCGTAGCTTATCCGCTCACTCGCCGAGGTTTCCCCTGGCACCCGCGACCCATCAACGCCGATTGGGTTCGGTCGGAGCCACGTTCCGGAAGCGTCGAGCACCGCCCGCGCCGTCAGGCGCCGCTCCGCGCCTGACTCGTCCCGGTATCGGACGGTGAACGGTGCGCGGTTACGCCCGTCATTGGCGACCTTGTCGAGGCCCAGGCGACTGATGGAATATACAGTCGCGTTGTACTTGATCTGCCGCGCCACCAGGTGAGCGAGCGGAACCAGATATTGCTGGACGATTTCCGATCCGGTTGGAAGCGCGTCCAGGTCGACCGGGTTCCAGCCGCTTTCTTCGAGAAGTTCCAACGCCGCTTTGTCGAGGATGTATCGCCATGGCGAAAACACGCGAACATGACCCCATTCGACGAGCGAGGAGCCCGGACCGCTTCCACGCTCGAACACGACGGGCTGCAGCCCGCGTTGGAGGAGATGGGCGGCCGCAGCAAGCCCGACTGGTCCTGCGCCAATGACCGCGACCGGAAGCTCAGTATAGTGGTACATCCTTTACTCCTTCCATTGTTCTGGTTTCATCGAAATATTGAGTCAAAAAAAGGGATCAGGCTTCCACCGTCACCCTGCGCTCTTCGCATGCGCCATCGGCGCAGCACTCGTCGGCAAGATAGCCCACGAGCGACGTCATTGCTTTATAGTTGGCCCGGCAGATCAGGGTCGTTTTGTTCCGTTCCTGAGTCACAAGTCCGGCATCAATCAGCTTGCGGCAGTGGTGCGAAAGCGTGCTGGCCGGAATGTTCAGCTTCTGCTGGAGGCCGCCGACGGGAAGGCCGTCGACGCCCGCCCGAACAAGCGCGCGGTACAGGCGCAACCGTGTCGGATTGCCCAAGGATTCGAGTTGAGATGCGGCTACTTCGAGTTTCATGGAAATAACCGTACCCAAAGGTGTGCCGAGCCGTCAACTAATATTTCTAGAAAGGCCGAAATAAAAAATGCAGTTGCATGGACTTCCACCGCGGGACATCTCTTCTACTGAGCCCTAAAGCGGGCTCCATCAGAACGTGTCGAGCCAGCGCCAGTGCTTCCGTGTGCTTGCCCGCTCACCCGCAAGCATTTAGTGGTTCATACCTCAGCCGCATGCCTGCGCGCACATCGCTTGCTTCCGAAGGGAGGACAGCAATTCCGTCAGCTTGCGCCAGAGGTGAGAGGCTGCCGGACGATCCTCGACCAAGTAGCCTCAGAAGTGGCATTCCTTCATCATCGCGCCCTGCGATCGCTACCGGCACGAACTCTGTTCGGCCTTGTCGTTTGCGATAGTCGAAGCCGGAAGTAGCCGGAAACCACACGGGATCAGTGGGACCGAAGCCACCCGTAACCCGTATCGCGGGGAATGCAATCTGCCGCAAAGCTATGGCCGCCGCCATCGGATTGCCCGGAAGCCCTATGAACAATGCCGGCCCCAGACGGCCGATCGTCGCTGGCTTTCCTGGTCGCATGGCCACGTTTATTACACTCAGAGATGCGCCGTGGGCCGCAAGTGCCGACCGCACGAAATCTGCTGCTCCATGGGACATGCCTCCGGTGGAGATCACGACGTCATTATCTCGCGAGAGGTCGAACAAGGCGCCACTGACATCATCAAATCGATCAGTGACGTTTCCTGCATCGGTGAGACAGATCCATGGCAGATTGAGCATTGACCGCACAAGAAATCTGTTCGAATCGTAGATCTGCCCTTCGCCGAGTCGCTCGCCCGGCTGCCTGAGCTCGGCTCCGGTGGTGACGATAGCGACGCGAACACGGCGCAGAACGTCGACCTTGGCCATTCCCAGTGCCGCCAGCATCGCGGCCACGTGGGGAGTGATCAGACTGCCGCGCGCAGCCGCGATCGCACCTGACCCAATGTCCTCACCGGCTTTGCGCACGTTTTCCCCGCTCCTGGGTCGATGTGCGATCACGACGACATTGTTCGAACGCAGACACCTTTCGTTGATCACGACTGCGTCGCAACCAGGAGGGATGGGTGCTCCTGTGTTGATCGCGACGGCGTCGCCCGGACCGACCTCCAAGCCGGCCACGCTGTTTCCGGCTGCGACGCTGTCCGCTACAGAGAGCGTCCATGGTCCGTGCCCATCAAAACCGGCAGATTGCACGGCGTAGCCGTCCATTGCGGAATGATCAAATCGCGGCAGATCGAAGCCTGCCACTGCTGGTGTTCCAAGGACTCGCCCGGAGGCAGTAAGAAGATCCAAACGCTCGACATCAGCCACAGGAAGCGCCACGCTGCTGGCCGCGAGCACGGCCTCCTCCACGGAAAGATGCCGCTTTGGCTGGCCGCCACTCCCACAATCCGCGATTGTTTCGTCCTGGTCTCGCCTCCCCACGTTTGCTTTCATTTTAGCCTCCCGAGTGGACCGAGCTGCCGCATCAGGCGCGCGCCGCTCATGTTCAGTTATTCTGCCGCAAACGTCTTGAGATAGGCGATAATATCGGCGACTTCCTCAGGCTTCTTCAGTCCGGGAAAGGCCATCTTGGTGCCTTTGATGTAGGCCTTCGGATTAGTGAGATATTCCGCCAGGTGCGTCTCGTCCCAGCTCCAGCCGTCCTCCGCCTTCGCCTTGAAGGCAGTGGAGTAGTTGAAGCCTTCTACGGCGGCGGCCTTACGCCCGACGATGCCGTTCAGTTCCGGCCCAACCTTGTTCTTGGCTCCGGGTCCCACCGCGTGGCAGGCGCCACATTTTTTGAATATGGCCGCACCAGCGTTGGCGTCTCCGTCAGCCAGCGCAGGGGAGGCGATCAAAAAGCAAAGTGATGCTACTGCGAGAAGTTTCCGCATTTTGGTTTCCGTTTTTGCATTGAGAGGGGAGGGCGACGGGGTCACCCTCCCGCGGTATATCAAGCCGGCTTGTATTCCTGCGACTTGAACGAGAGGTGGGCGACGTTGCGTGGTGCGTCCGCAATCTTGCGGATGTCGCCCCAGGTCTGCTTATAGTTTGGAATGATCAGTTCGTTCGTCCCGGCATTGACGACGTTACCCTGCACGCCCGTTGGATAGCCGAAGAGCATGAAGGTCTCGCCACGACGGGCTGTCGGCGTCGGATAGACCATCGCCTGGGTCGCGCCGCTGTCGTTGAACACCTCGACCAGATCGCCTTCCTTGAGACCCCCGTCAGCCATGTCCTGCGGGTTCATCTGGATGAACGGATAAGGCCAGCGGTCCATGACGAAGTCGTTCTCTTGGTCGAGATAGGCCGATTGCCAGACGTGGTTGGCTCGACCATTGTTGATCAGGTACTTGTACTTGTCCTTCTGCTCCTGCTTGCCCGGAGCCTGCAGCCCGCGCCACTGCGAGGTCATGAACTTGGCCTTACCCTCCGGCGTGTTGAACTTCCCATCTGCGTATAGCCGCTTAGTGCCGATGATACGTTCCGTTCCCGCGTCAGGTACCGGAGCGGCCGCGGCGTTCGGTTCAGCCTGCTGAACGGGTTCCTTCCCCCGCGCGCCTTCCACGGCCTGACCTTGCACGATCATTCCCGGCTGAGCGCCGGTTGTGGTCTCGCCCCGCGAGCTCCCTTCGGCGATGGGGCCGCCCTCAATGCCCGTGGCGGGCTCCTGAAAACCGTTGTTGCCCATTGCACGAAGCCGGGCGTATGTGACGTACTCTCCGCCTTTCTCGTGCTGGTGGTATCCGTCCATAAAGGCGTCTTCCTCGGTCTTCCAGTCGAAGCCTTTGAACTTGTCAGCATAGGCAGCGTCGCCCATCTCGCGCAGGACGCGCTCCATGTGGTTGGCGAGCCTCGCCGCGATAAGGCAGTCCGGCATCGCCTGGCCCGGCGGATCCATGTAGCGCTCGGTGAGGCGCATCCTCCGCTCGCCGTTCATCGACGTCAGGTTCATCTCGCCCGAGGTCGCGGCGGGCAGGACGACATGGCAAGCCTGGCCGATCTTCGTCGGGATGATGTCGACGTTCACCGCAAAGAGACCGCCTTGGTTGATCGCATCCACGATCGCTTTCACCATTGCGTCCCGGTCGCCATAGGGCGCTGCGCTCATCGCGTCCTTCACGATGTCCGTCCGCTTCTTGTAGACCCGCTTGAACTCGTGTGCGTTCAGGGTCGTCTTGTAGTGGTCGCACCCCCAGATGTGGTGAACGCCGCCCTGTCCACCGATCAGCAACTGGTCCACATAGGCGGCCGGCTTGCCAACGTGGGCGTCAGAGGGGCGCGAGTAGCCTTCCTGGTGCCCGCCAAGGCGCACGCAGCCGCCGCCCGGCCGCCCGATATTTCCGGTGGCGAGCGCTATATTCACTAACGCGGCGTTGGTGCGGTAGTTGTCGTTGCCCCAGATCAGCCCTTTCTCGTACGGAAGCATGGTCCGACGGCGCTTGCCGTCCGCTTTTGGTTGGGCGATCCACTGAGCCGCCTTTTCAATGTCCGCCATCGGCACGCCACAGATCTTCGAAGCCTCCTCGAGCGTCATCTTGTTGCCTTTGACGGCTTCATCGAATCCTGTCGTGCTTGCCTCGATGAACGCCTTGTCCGTCCAGCCCTTCTCGACGATGTGCGTGAAGATCGCGTTGAAGAGGGCGAGATCGGTGCCCGAATTGATAGCCAGGTGAAGGACATTGTCTGCACCCGCTTCGGCCTCGCAGGCGTTGATGCTGACGGTCCGCCGCGGATCGACAAAGACGATTCTGACAGGAGGATGTTCTTCGCCCGGCAACTGCTCGTTCTTCTTGTCGGCCGTTGTGCCGCGCATGTTCGGCACCCAGTGATTCAGGAAATAGTTCGTCTGGGTCTCAAGCGGGTTGGCACCGACGCAGAAGATCGTGTCGGCGAGTTCCGCATCCTCGTAGCAGTTGTTGAGTTCGCCGACACCCATGTCACGGGTGGCGTGGACCTCGGAATTATAGGCGGGGCGGTTGTGGATGCGGATGTTCTTGATCTTCATCGCCTCGAAGTAGAGCTTGCCCGTACCCCAGGTGTTTTCGTAGCCGCCGCCCGCGCCGCCGTGGTCATACGCCGAGACGTAGAGCGCGTCCTCGCCTTTCTCCTTTATGATTGTCGCAGTCACCCGGGCGACAAGATCGAGGGCATCCTCCCAGCTTGTCGGCTGCATCTGGCCATAACGCCAGACCAGCGGATCGGTCAGCCGCTGCTGCTGGGTGTTTCGCGCCTCCGAGTAGCTCATCTCGGCCATGCGCGCACCTCGGATCGAACCCAATCCGGAATTCACGGAGCACTCGTGATCAGGTTTAATGACGATGTGCACGTCCTGACCGTTCTGCTTTACGATGTTGTACATGGACGGCGCGTACCAGGCGACAGTCTCCGCTTCCTGCTGCTTTGAGAGGTCGACGCCAAAGACGTTTTTGTCAGCCTCCGTACCACCCTGCTTGTTCACGGGCCAGCTATAGGCGTGATAGCCGCAGCCGACGATGCAGAAATGGCAGGTGACGTTGTGCTGCTTTGCGCCTGCGGGAATGATCGGCAGACGGTCGATGTTGCGTTTGTAGGCCATCGTCTTTCTCCCTCAGAGCACGTTTGAAAGGCGGCCGAAGATCAATTCGTCCACGCCCTCGGCGAAGATGTCGCCGTTCGCGGCAATGCGGAGCGTGTACTGCGGCAAGTTCTGTGTGGCCTGTCCCCAGACTTGCTGGCCACCTTTCTCTGGGTCGAACACGGAATAGTGTCCCGGACAGTTCAGGGTCTTGCTGTCGGTCGAGTAGGTGAGGGGGAAACCCTTATGCGGACAGATCGTCGAGAAGCCGACGATGTCCCCGTCGGGACCGGCCCCGCCTTCGACCTTAGTGCCGAGCTTCAGAAGAACTCCCGGCGCGTCTTCGTCCGGATAGGTGACGTCCAGCGGCTCGTTCACTTTGAGCTCGGAGACATTCGCTAGGCGGTTCGAAGGATATTCGACCCTGGCCGCAGGCGTGGCGGCCTTCGCTTGGGGCGCGGCTCCGGCCGCAGCTACAGTGGCACTGGCGGCCACCAAAGCGCTGCCGCGCAGAAACTGGCGGCGGCCGAGATCGACCATGTTTCGACAGCGTGACATTCAAGCCTCCCTACTTCGGATGTTGTCATCCTTCGCTCAGCAAATGCCGTGCCACCCGGCCTGAACACTTTAACTCGGGCCATTTCACGAGAATTGGGCGCCGCAAGGTGGAAGGGTCGTCCGGAAATCCGAACGGGCGCCACGCGCGATGTTCAGTTTTCCGAACGTGCGATCCCTTCGATGCCGAAACGCGTCATCTTTTCCCAGAGCGTCGTCCGCGAGACACCGAGTTGGCGCGCGGCCTGCGATATCTGCCCGTTTGTGGCGCTCAAGGCTCGCACGATCTGTCTGCGCTCCGCCGCATCCCTGGCCTCTGACAAGGTTTCAACGGGTGCGCTCGCGAATGCGACGCGCTTATCGGGGAAGAGGTCGATGGGCATCAACAGCGTGTTCTCAGATAGTGCCGCGGCGCGTTCCAAACGGTTGCGCAGTTCGCGGGCATTCCCTGGCCATGGATGTTCGAGCATCGCATTCTCGGCAAGGGCGCTGATGCCACGCACAGAGGTTTCGCGCACTTCGGTGATTTCATCCAGGAAACGTTGGGCCAACCACAGAATGTCCTCCGGCCGCTCTCTCAGGGGCAGCAGCGTGATCGGCAATGCGGAAAGCCGGAAATAGAGGTCCTGCCGGAACCTCGAGCCGCGATCACCCTCGATCTCCTGATGTGTGGCGCAGACGACGCGTGCCTTGAACGGGATTGGTTTCTCACTCCCCAGACGGTGGAAGTGACCGTCTTCCATAAGCCGCAGCAACTTTGCTTGCAGGGAAAGCGGCATGTCGCCGATCTCGTCCAAGAACAGGATTCCGTCACCGGCCCGCTCCGCGTAGCCTCGGTGGAGTTGGTGGGCTCCGGTGAATGCACCTTTCTCGTGGCCGAACAGTTCGCTTTCCAGGAGCTCCGCCGGAATTGCTGCGCAGTTCACTGCCATGAACGGCGACGCAGCCCGTGACGAGACCTGATGGAGGTAACGGGCGCATATTTCCTTTCCGGTTCCGGTCTCGCCCTGGATAAGGACCGGCAACGTATGCGCAGCGAAACGCCGCAAGATCATCTCGGCGTTGCGCATGGCTGGGGAAATGCCGAGTTCCGCGTCCAAGGAGCTGGCAGGCACTGACCTCAGGCTTGACGAGATACGGTCGAGAAGGGCGGCCATCTCGAAAGGCTTGGTGATGAAGTCCACCGCTCCGCTGCGCATGAGGCGCACTGCTTGGTCAATGTCCCCATAGCCCGACATAAACAGAAACGGCGTGGAACTTTCGCAGCAGCTCTGCCGGAAGACCTCTTCCCCGTTCATATCCGGTAGGCGGATGTCGCAGATCACCAGATCGAAATCGCCGAACTGGGTCGACAATTCGCGTAGCGCCTGCTCGCCGCGCGTCCACCACTGTACCTTGTGCCCTTCAAGAGTGAGACGCTGTACAAGGGATTCGCCCATGATCGGGTCGTCTTCGAGTAGTCCGATGCGTCCTGCGTCACGCTGCATGGTTCACCTCTAATGCATCTTTCAGCGGCAGGTGCAGTTCCACGAGTGCACCCGCACCTTCGCTCTTTCCAACTCGAATCCATCCACCGGCTTCGTCGACCATCTTCCTGACCATCCACAACCCTAATCCGTTGCCGAGGCGGCTTGCCGGGCCGGGGTCCGGCGCCACCAACATCTCAATTGCATGGCTACTCAAACCAGGCCCGCTGTCGCCGACGGCCAGCACCAATGCGCACGATTCGAAATCACAACGAGATTGAACGCTCACTTTGCCGCCGTCGCCGGCGGCGGCACTCGCGTTCAGAACTAGGTTGAGAAGCGCCTGTCGCACCGCAACGCCCGAAAGCTTTGCGAGAGATGGCGTCTCCGGACATCGGTCCCAGGTGAGCGACTGCTGTCTTCGAGCGATTTCAGGTCCTACGAGCAGCCGTACGTCATCAAGGTCCTGCAGCGTGAGCGGCCGACCAGTCCGGTCCGCGCGATAAGTCGCAAGTGCCGCCCGCACGACATCCCGAATACCAGTTAGTCCACGTTCAAGAAGGGACAGGCTGGTCTCCCTGACGGTTTCGTCGGCCCCGTGACGCTTGAGCGTGTCGATGCAGTTGAACAGACCGCCAAGTGGATTGTTGATCTCGTGCGCCATGCTTGAAGCGAGACGGCCAAGGCTGGCGAGTTTCTCCTCTTCCGCGAGTTTCAGAGTAAGCGCGCTGCGCTCTCTCTCGGCTTCGACCAGCGCATTGAAGCCGTGAAACAGCTCGGCGAATTCGCCTTCGCGTCGCGGGAATTCCTCAAGTGCAATCGGTCGAGGAGTGGCGCTCGCTCCCGATCTCATGTGATCGGCCAGAGTCTTCACGGGCTGGACCATCCGCCGCGCCAGTAGATAGCCCACAGTCGCGAACGCTATAGCGAGTGCGGCATTCGTCGCCAGCAGTGTGTTCAGGACTTCACGCCGTTCGGCAATCAGGTGGGAGATGTCGAAGGAGGCGTGGATCGCGCCGACCGAACTGCCTTGGTAGAGGAGGTCGCGTCTGCCGAAGCCAGTTCGCTTGTCCCAGTCGATCTGCATTCCCTCGCTCGGTGTAGCGCGGTCCGCATACTCGGCGGGCAACTCCGCGAGCGGCGCAACCGATTTCGGATGGCTCGAGGCCAGTACCCGACCATCGCGTCCGGTGACGATCGTCTCCAGCGGTGACAGCGCGCCATATGTGGAGGGCGTCCGGTCGAGAATATCGAATGTCTCCCAGATGTCACCACGCAACACTGGCGGTATGAGGGCTGTCGAAAGACCGTCGAGGTAGGTGCCGACGACGGCGGCCATATGCTGTTTCTGGGTTTCGTAGAGTCTGCTGAGGACCCGTTCCGAAATGATGGCGCTGATGAAGAGCATGAGCACCGCGACCAAAGCCGGAACCCGGAACGTGAGGGGTATTCGCCGGCAGTAGGCGATGAGCTTCACCCCAGCCTCCTTACGAGGTCAATGTTTGCTGCAATACCATCAAAGGCGGAAGATGGCGCATTGACGAAGCCGTCGAGCTGCAGCCTACCCAGGAGAGATTGCCCTACCGGATGTGATCCCATGCGCAGGAAGGCGGAGCGCAGCAATTCGAAGGCGGGCGCCCCTTTAAGCTTGGCGGGCGCAGCTATAGGCGGAAAACCATACCATTCCGATTTGACGAGTACCTTCGTCTGGGAGACGAGGTTCGGCTCGATGCCCTTCATCACCTCCCACACGTAACCATCGACGCTACCTGAGTTCGCCAGACCGGAGGCGACGGCGCGGATCACGTTTCGGTGCCCGTATGTGAAGAATGTTTTCCGGAAAAATGTTTCCTCGCTCGACCGCCGTCGGGCGAGGTAGGCCTTCGTGACCAGGTAGCCAGAGTTGGAATCCGGGTCCGAGAAGGCGTGGATGTCACCCCTGCAATCTTCCAATGAACTCGCACCACGGTCCGCTGCGACGATGAGATAGGACTGGTAGAGCGGGCGTCCGCGCCAGGAGGGTGTCGCCACCAGCGTTAGCTCATCTTGGAACTTGCGATAAGGATATCCGCAGATCCAAGCGGCCTCAAGGTTGCCTGCAACGAGCAGGGCGGTGACTTCCTGGTAAGTCCTCTGAGTAATGAGCTGGATCTCATGACCGGTAGAGTTGTTGAGATATCTCTTCAGCTCGTCGAGAACCTCAAGGTCATTGGATAGAAAAACGGGCGTCAGTCCGAAGCGCAGAACTCTCTTTTCCGAGGAATTTGCGGCGGCCACCGCCGGCATGGCGGCAAGGGAGAGCGCGCCGGCGATGAAGCATCGTCTACCAAACCCGGCTCGACCATCCAGCGGATTTTGGGGATCCCCCTCGATACCCTTCATTCGGCTCCTCCCGCCGGCTTTCGCGGGGCGGTGACGTCCAGTCTCCCTCGAAAGCTTTGGCGAAGTTGCTCCGCCTCTGCCTTCAATGTGTAGCACCAACGCTTGACGCTGTCCACATTTCCGGTATTCTCGACATATGGAACAAGAAAATGCAATTCTCGCCCTGGCGGCGCTCGCCCAATCGACCCGGCTGGAGACCTTCCGCCTTCTTGTCCGCCATGAACCCCATGGCTTGCCCGCCGGCGATATCGCGCGCACCTTGGCAGTACCCCACAACACCATGTCGACGCATCTGAATATTCTTGCTCGGGCGGGCTTGGTGTCTTCGGAACGCCGCAGCCGCCTTATCGTCTACCGCGCCGATGTTTCGCGTCTGCGCGATCTCACCCTTTTTCTCGTCAAGGATTGCTGCGGAGGGGATGCCGATCTCTGCGCTCCGCTGATCGAGGAACTCAATCCCTGTCGTTCAAAGGAAAAGGTAACCGGATGACCAAGACGACGTTCAATGTGATGTTTCTCTGCACGGGCAATTCCGCACGTTCGATCATCGCAGAAAGCGTTCTGCGAAAGGACGGAGCCGGCAAGTTCAATGCCTATTCCGCGGGGAGCCAACCCAAGGGCGAGGTCAATCCGTTCGCCATCGAGACGCTCGCAGGCCACCACTATCCCGTCGAAGGGCTTCGGTCGAAAAGCTGGGACGAATTTGCCGTGCCTGGCGCTCCCCAACTCGATTTCGTCTTCACCGTCTGCGACAATGCCGCGGGCGAGGCCTGCCCCGTCTGGCCGGGACAGCCCGTGACAGCGCACTGGGGCGTCGAAGACCCGGCAGCCGTCGAGGGGACAGACGCCGAGAAGCGCGTCGCGTTCGCCACGACGCTTCGTTACATGAAACTCCGCATTGCCGCCTTCGCAGCGCTCCCGGTGGAAAGCCTGGAGCGGCTGAGCCTGACGGCAAAACTGCACGAGATCGGCCAGATGGAAGGTTCCACTGCACAGAGGCCCGACGTCGCATGAAAGAGCCGATCGACATCGTCATTTATCACAACCCCGATTGCGGCACGTCTCGGAACACCTTCGCGATGATACGCAACGCCGGAATCGAGCCGCATGTGGTCGAGTATTTGAAGACTCCGCCAAGCCGGCGGCTGCTGGAGCAGCTGGTCGTGCGTATGAGTATACCCGTTCGCGAGTTGGTTCGGGAAAAGGGTACACCCTACGAAGAACTCGGCCTTGGCGATCCGGCTCTCACCGATGACCAGCTCCTCGACGCGATGATGCAGCATCCGATCCTGATCAACCGCCCCATTGTCGTCTCGCCGCTTGGCGTCAGGCTGTGCCGACCTTCCGAGGTCGTCCTGGAGATCCTACCCCAGGAGCAGAAGGGCGCTTTCGCGAAGGAAGACGGCCAGATCGTCGTCGACGCGAGCGGCCGGCGCGTCTAGCCGAAGCAGAGCAGACCAGACCAAGCGAAGCGACGCCTCGAGCGAGGCTGCGCACCGGACTTCATTTTCAAGGAGAACGCAGTTGCGTCCCGCCCAACCCACAATCCGCCTCTCGTTTCTCGATCGCTATCTTACGGTCTGGATATTTGCCGCCATGACGCTCGGCCTTGTGCTCGGCACCGTGTTCACGGGCTTGCCGGCAGTCCTCGACAGTCTTTCCGTCGGAACCACCAACGTTCCGATCGCGATCGGGCTCATCCTGATGATGTATCCGCCGCTGGCCAAGGTGCGTTACGAGGAACTCCATCAGGTCTTTGCCGACAAGCGCATACTAACGCTCTCCCTGGTGCAGAACTGGTTGATCGGCCCGGTGCTTATGTTCGGGCTCGCCGTGTTGTTCCTGCGCGACTATCCGGAATATATGACGGGCCTTATCCTGATTGGTCTCGCCCGCTGCATCGCCATGGTTCTCGTCTGGAACCAGCTTGCCCGCGGCGACAATCAATACGTTGCAGGTCTCGTCGCCTTCAATTCGATCTTCCAGATACTCTTCTTCAGCATATACGCCTGGTTCTTCCTCACTTTTCTGCCGCCGCTTTTCGGCTTGGAAGGAAGCGTGATCGACGTGTCCTTCTGGACGATCGCCGAAGCAGTGCTGATCTATCTCGGGATACCGTTCCTCGCCGGTTACCTGTCGCGCCGCATGCTTACGAGGGCAAAGGGCAAGGACTGGTACGAGAACGCCTTTCTTCCGAAGATCAGCCCAATCACCCTTGCGGCGCTGCTGTTCACCATCGTCGCGATGTTCAGTCTGAAGGGCGGCGATGTCGTAAGGCTGCCGTTCGATGTCGTCCTGATCGCGATCCCCCTGACGATCTACTTCGTCATTATGTTCACCGTCAGCTTCTTCATGGCCAAACTGATCGACACCGACTATCCGCGCACCACCGCCGTGGCGTTCACGGCAGCGGGCAACAATTTTGAACTGGCGATCGCGGTTGCCATTGCCGCCTTCGGTCTTGCATCGCCAGTGGCCTTCGCCGCGGTCATCGGACCGCTCGTGGAGGTGCCCGTGCTGATACTGCTGGTGCAGCTCGCGCTGTGGCTCGGCCGCCGCTACTTCGCCGAAACGGCTCCCGCGGCTGTCTGAAGCATAGGAGACCCTGAAATGAGATTGCGCACCGTTTCTGACATCAACCACCTGCCGGCTCTCGACCCTGCCTACGCACACCGCAATCCAGCGGAAGGCCTCGGTCCGGTGGACCATAAGCCCCGCATCCTGCTCCTCTATGGATCGCTGCGCGAGCACTCCTACTCCCGGTTCTCAGTAGAGGAGGCGGCGCGAATTCTCGAGTACTTCGGCGCGGAGACCCGCATATTCGATCCTTCGGACCTGCCGCTTCCCGACCAGGTCAAGGGCGACGATCACCCGGCCGTGAAGGAGCTCCGTGAGCATGCGATCTGGTCCGAAGGAATGGTCTGGTGCTCACCGGAGCGCCATGGCCAGATCACCGGACTCATGAAGGCGCAGGTCGATCACCTGCCGCTGAACATGGGCGGCATCCGTCCGACGCAAGGCCGTACCCTCGCTGTCATGCAGGTGTCCGGTGGGTCGCAAAGCTTCAACGCAGTCAACACGCTGCGTATCCTTGGACGTTGGATGCGCATGTACACCATCCCGAACCAGTCGAGCGTCGCCAAGGCGTTCCAGGAATTCGATGCGAACGGGCGCATGAAGCCTTCCAGCTACTACAACCGCATCGTCGATGTCATGGAGGAGCTCGTCCGCTTTACGATCCTCCTGCGGCCGCACTCGGCTCAATTGGTCGACCGCTATTCAGAGCGTAAGGAAGCGAAAACGCCGGTTAACCCCGAGGCCGATCTCTCCGCCATCGCGATCGCTCCGCAAAAGGGTGCGGCTTAAAGGCCGAGACCGTTCACAGCGGTAAACGCTCCGAAAAACGGCACTCTTGAGCATTCAACGCCGAGACCGCGAGGGAGACGCAGCGATGAAGTGGATTGCGGCACGAAGACGCCAACGCAGGGAATTCAGGCCGAACCAGCCGGATGATCACGCTACGATCGTCATCGCGGTTGGCCTGATCGTTTTGTTGGCAGCGCTCACCCTGGGCACCTGGTTCGTCGGCGATATCTATGTCGGCGCGCAAGCGGGTGCCGTCGTTTTCATGTCGGGGTGGTGCGCATTTGCACTCTATGCGGCCAGCACGGACGGCGCTGCTCAGGGACGCATACTGTCCCCTCCGCAAAATTGGCTCAAGTTCGCAGCCCCGATGGTCGCTGCAGTCGGCGTACTGTGGCTGGCTTCCGGATGATGAAAAATGCTACGCGACGACCGACTACTGAGGCAGTTAAGCCATCCTAAGGGTCCGAGGCACTCACCGCACTTTGCCTATTGCCAGAGACGAAGTGGTCGAGCAGCGGACAACGCCCGAGACCACATGCACTGGACGTGGCATCGCTTTGCAAACCATAGCGTCGCTTGGCTGATCCGTCACAGTGATCTCTTGGAGAACACGTGAACTGAGGCATCCAAGATCCGCAAAGTCGCGAAAGTGGTTCCGGGCAGACGAGAACCGCAGGCCTCGCTCTTTGTGTCATCTGGATGTAATTTTACAGCGATAGGCCCCTCCTTGGAATTATATCGAAAAGCAGCGACGGAGAGACGCCATGACCGACATCGACAAGAGCAAACTGTCCTGGGACGAATGGGACGAACTGCAGAACCCACCGCCGGCGGAAACCGATTTCGACCGGATTGTCGAAGCCGCCCTCTCACGCCGCGGCTTCCTCGGTGGTATCCTGGCGATGGGTTCGGCCGCGGCTGCAATGGGCACGCTCGGCACCGCCGCCAACCTGATGTCCTCCACCTCGGCCCAGGCGCAGGAGGCCGCCGCCTCGCGCTTTGCATTCAAACCGATCCCAATCTTCACCGACAACACCGTGCATGTCCCCGAAGGCTATTCCTGGAAGCCGCTCGCCAAGTGGGGGCAGCCGCTATTTTCAAATATTTCGGATATAGACCCGGCAACGGGGGTGAGCCTGGAAAATTCCGACAAGGTCTTCGGTGAAAACACCGACGGCATGGAACTGTTCGTCATCGGCGAGCATCAGATCATCGCGGTCAACCACGAATACGTCAACAACGAGATCAATCTTCCGAACAATGAAAAGGGCATGCCGAAGAATGCCGACGAGGTGAAGATCCTGCAGAACCTGCAGGGCGTCACGGTTATGGAAGTTGCTGAAGGTGAAAACGGCTGGGAAATCGTGCTCGACAGCCCGTTCAATCGCCGCATTACCCATCTGACGCCGATGAAGATCTCCGGTCCGGCCGCTGGTTCCGATCTTATAAAAACTGAAGCTGATCCAAACGGCACCGACTGTCTCGGGACCTTCAACAACTGCGGCGCCGGCAAGACGCCGTGGGGCACCTATCTCACCTGCGAGGAAAACTTCAACGGCTACTTCGGCTCCACTAACCCGAACTTCGCCATGCCCGACGACTTCAAGCGCTACGGCATAGTTGCCGAGACCCGCTACGGCTACGAGGCCTTCGATCCCCGTTTCGACGTCTCTAAGAACCCTAACGAGCCGCGCCGCGCCGGCTATGTCGTCGAAATCGATCCGTCGGATGCATCGTCGACCCCGGTCAAGCGCACCGCACTCGGCCGTATCAAGCATGAGAACGCCGCTGTTGTCATCGCACGCGACGGTCGCGTGGTTGTCTACATGGGCGACGACGAACGCGGCGAATTCCTCTATAAATATGTCTCGAACGGCATCTACGTCCCTGGCGGCGACACCTCTAAGCTGCTGGATGAAGGCACGCTCTTCGTTGCGAAGTTTTCCGACGACGGCAATGGCGAATGGTTGGCCCTCACCCCAGAAACGACCGGCATGAAGATGGACGAGATCTGCGTCTTCACCCGGCAGGCCGCCTCCAAGGTGGGCGCCACCACCATGGATCGACCGGAATGGGTGGCAATCAACCCCGTCGCCATCGAAGCCTATTGCGCGCTCACCAACAACAGCCGCCGCGGCGAAATCAAAGATGGCAAGCTGCGCACCAATGCCGGCGGCGACGAAATGTCGGTCGGCGGCCCGAATCCGCGCGAAAAGAACGAATATGGCCAGATCGTCCGCTGGTATCCGGAAAACGACGACCATGCCGATGGCAAGTTCAAGTGGGACCTGTTCGTCATGGCCGGCAATCCGGACGTCCACAAGGGCGACGCCTATGCCGGTTCGTCCAACATCAACTCCGGCAACATGTTCAACTCGCCGGACGGTATGATTTTCGATTCCACCGGTCTCCTTTGGATCCAGACTGACGGAGAAGACACCAACGAGGCCGACTTCGCCGGTCAGGGCAACAATCAGATGCTCGCCGGCGATCCCGCGACCGGCCGCATCGAGCGCTTCCTGACAGGCCCGCTGGGCTGCGAAGTTACCGGGCTAATCTGGTCTGCCGACAGGCGCACCATGTTTGTCGGCATCCAGCATCCCAACGCGCCGTTCCCGGATGGCGAAGGCAAGCTGCCGCGTTCTACGCTCATCGCCGTTAAGCGCGAGGACGGCGCCCTGATAGGGTAAGCAGGTAAGACGGTCGAGCATGCACGAGGCGCCGGCTTTCGGCGCCTCGTCTACTCTATACGTTTTTACCGAAGTCGTTGCCGTTGATGGCGGTGCTAAAAGCGGAGGGTGGCGTCAGCCGCGCCACTGCCTGTTCAGGCCACTGTTCGTTGAAAGGGTATTGGCCAGGGCGGCTCCTGGTTCGAGCCGGCTCATGCTGGAGAGCGAGATCCCCGCTTTCGCCGATGCGGTGATAAATGCCGGCTGCGCCATCGGGTTACGTCTCGGCGATTTGGAAGAGATTGTCGAGGCGACCGACAAGCTCAAGCGGTGAATGTATTCGGTATAGGGATTTCCCACCTTCGTTCGCCGGCCGGTACCGGGACCCGGCACACGCATCTAGCGGCGGGGATGCCGCTCAGGGCAATAACGCCACCATGTGTGTTGAAAAATCCGCTTGCTCACTCGGCTAAGAGCGGGGGCCCATTCCCCCGGCCTGAAGAAGGCGCATATCGAGAGGTGAACGGCAGCGTCCACAGACCTCCCAGCTCGGTCGCCTGCAATGTCTGCATTCAGGAGAAGCTGGTTTTACGGCCGAAATGGGGGCGCAATGCTGTCGTTTGCAGACCTAAGCGTGGACGCGCCTTACGGGCCGGACAGAATGTGCTTCCACGAGCCCTGCACGCCTTGTTGCTGTGATGTTCACCCTTTGGGCCACGAAGATCGCATAATGTATCGACTGGCACTGACCGGCTTCTCCAGGTCTGGTGGCTCTTTTTGAATAACTAACCAATGGCTGTTGGGCCGTCGCGATCAGTATGGTGGTATGGTGGGCCGGGCAGGGCTCGAACCTGCAACCAGTCGGTCATGAGTCGACGGCTCTAACCATTGAGCTACAGGCCCCACCAGGACGTTTCTAAGAAAAACCGATGGATCAGTCGCGTAGCGGATGCTTTGAAGAATTGCTTTGAACCTTGACGCACCAGTGCGGTTCATCGATAATCAAAGTGAACCAAGGAAGGTTAGATCCCATGACCGCTGCGTTTACCGTGCGTGTAAAAGATGAAACCGCGAGCAAGCTGGATCAGCTCGCTGAGAAGCTGGATCGGTCTCGCTCTTATATGGCTGCAGAGGCCATCGAAGCTTTCGTTGAGCAGCAAGAATGGCAGCTTGCCGAGATTGAAGCCGGGTTGACCGAGGCCGACCGGGGTGAGTTCGCCAGCGATGAAGATGTGGCGAGAGTCCTCAGGAAGTACGTCAAGTCTGCTCGCCAATCATGAGTCGGAAGCGTATTCGTTGGACGCTGCGGGCGTTGCGGCGACTTGATGAGATCGGCGCGTATATCGAGAAAGACGATCCAGATGCGGCGGCTCGCGTCGTGGCGCGGATTGTCACTGCCGTGGATGCGTTAGCGGAGTACCCTGCCAGTGGGCGGCCTGGTCGTATCAAGAGCACGCGCGAGCTCGTGCTGGCCGACATTCCCTACATCATTCCCTACCGCATAAGTCGAGACGTCGAGATCCTCACCGTCATGCACGCGCACCAGCAATGGCCGCAGGTTCTCTAGTCACGACCAACAAAACGCGTCGGCGCGATGAGCGATGATCCGCTCATCAGCCTGCCCGTTACGCCAAGGTGGCCTATTCCCGGCTCCGTCCGAAAAGCACGGCGCTCATGCCACCCCACTCCCCGGGACGTCATCAGATCATCGAGGTCGTCGCGCCCGATACCTTCAAACGGCCGATCTATGCCGGCAACGCCATCCAGACGGTGCAGACGAGCGAGCCGAAGAAGGTGATCACCGTGCGCACCGCCTCCTTTGCCGCTGCTCAAGAAGGCGGCTCGGCCCCGGTCGAGACGGTTGCCGCCGCGGCTAATCCCGGCCTTTCCGCCCATGTTTCCGATGCGCTGTCGTCCTCCGACCGGCCGGAACTGACCTCGGCGAAGATCATCATCTCCGGCGGCCGGGCGCTCGGCTCCTCGGAGAAGTTCAAGGAAGTCATCCTCCCGGTTGCCGACAAGCTCGGGGCCGCCGTCGGCGCCTCACGCGCCGCCGTCGATGCCGGCTATGCGCCGAACGACTGGCAGGTCGGCCAGACCGGTAAGGTGGTCGCCCCCGACCTCTACATCGCCTGCGGCATTTCCGGTGCGATCCAGCACCTCGCCGGCATGAAGGACAGCAAGGTGATCGTCGCCATCAACAAGGACGAGGAAGCGCCGATCTTCCAGGTCGCCGACTACGGCCTCGTCGCTGATCTCTTCGACGTCCTGCCGGAGATACAGAAGACGATGTGACGGAGTCGTTCGCAGTGCGTCGCTCCCGCCTGATGTTTGAACAAAGGAAAGCTATGACTTCTTATGTCCTGACCGTCAGCTGCAAATCCACCCGCGGGATTATCGCCGCCGTTTCCGGCTATCTTGCCGAGAAGGGCTGCAACATCATCGACTCGTCGCAGTTCGACGATCTCGAAACGGGTTTGTTCTTCATGCGGTTGGCTTTCGTCAGCGAGCAGGGCGCCAAGCTCGAAGAACTCCGCGAAGGCTTCGAACCGGTGATCAAGCGCTTCGAGATGACGATGCAGATCCGTGATTCCGAGGAGCGCATGAAGGTGCTGCTCATGGTGTCGCGCTTCGGCCATTGCCTGAACGATCTTCTCTACCGCTGGAAGATCGGCGCCTTGCCGATCGACATCGTCGGGGTCGTCTCCAACCACTTCGACTACCAGAAGGTGGTCGTCAACCACGACATCCCCTTCCACTGCATCAAGGTGACGAAGGAAAACAAGCCGAAGGCCGAAGCCCAGCTGATGGACGTCGTCGAGCAGACCGGCGCCGAGCTGATCGTGCTGGCCCGCTACATGCAGGTGCTTTCCGATGCGCTCTGCAAGAAGATGTCGGGGAAGATCGTCAACATCCACCACTCCTTCCTGCCCTCGTTCAAGGGGGCGAACCCCTACAAGCAGGCCAATGAGCGCGGCGTGAAGCTGATCGGCGCGACGGCGCATTACGTCACCGCCGATCTCGACGAGGGACCGATCATCGAGCAGGATATCGCCCGCATCACCCATGCGCAGTCGGCCGAGGATTACGTCTCGATCGGCCGCGACGTCGAAAGCCAGGTGCTGGCTCGCGCCGTGCACGCCCATATCCATCACCGCTGCTTCATCAACGGCAACCGCGCCGTCGTCTTCCCGCCGAGCCCGGGGTCCTACGCGTCAGAACGGATGGGGTGATCCGTGGCGCAATGTATTGATGGCAAGGCTGTTGCCGCTTCGGTCATCGAAACCGTGAAATTCGCCACCAAGGCGCTGGAAAGCGAAGCGGGTGTGCGCGCGGGGCTCGCGGTGGTCATCGTTGGAGACGATCCGGCAGGGTAAGCTTCACGATATGAGGTGAGCCTCCGGGGCACCCTGCGTGGCTTCGGCCTTGAGATAGGGGCGACGACGCGACGCACTTGCGCCGGGCGCATCCGGGAGCTGAATGCGGCCCATCCGACCGTGGAAGCGATCGCGCTTCTCCGCGATCGCCGCAGCGGCCTCCGGATCCGTGCACAAGGTCCAGGTCGTCACGACCGTGTCGACGCTCTGGTGGTCAAGGGGGATGGATTCTGCAGACGCCTCGATGAAGCTGACGGGCATTCCTGGATCCGGCACACGACGCGCCATCGCTAGAAGTTTTGGGGCCGGCTCGAGCGCGAGAACTTCCCTCACCGTCGGACCGTAGAAAGGCAGGTTAAGACCCGAACCAACTCCGATCTCAAGGACTCGCCCCTCCGCCGCGCGATCACCCGCTCCCGATAGGGCCGCAGTCGGTCGTTGCGCATCGAATGATCGCAGAGCCTCGGTAAGATGATATCAGCGTAGATGCCCATGTGCTCCCTTCCGCGTTCTCAGGCGAGCAGTTCTTCTAGGCCCAGCACGTCGCATTCAATCTTGGGCATATCCGCGCGGGCATTCTGCCGACCTACGATGATAGTCGAATCCTAGCGGGTTTGTGCTGAAAGTGAGCGCGCCCTTGGCAAAAACTCATGTGCCGCGACAGGCAATGCGCGCTTATGCCCGGTCAGCAGATATGCCTTGATGATCCGCTGGTGGGCGACTTCGTCTATGGCCTTTCCCTCGAGGAAGTCGTCGATCTGGTCGTAGGTGACCCCGTAGGCGTCTTCGTCCGGACGCAATGGCGCGTTGGATTCCAAATCGGCGGTCGGCGTCTTGTAGACCAGGTGTTCGGGTGCGCCGAGAACTGTCGCCAGGGCGCGGACGCGGCGCTTCGTGAGGCCCGACAGCGGCAGGATGTCGGCTGCGCCATCCCCGAACTTCGTGAAGAAACCCATGACCGCCTCGGCGGCATGATCAGTGCCAATGACGAGGCCCCTCGACGCGCCGGCCAGCGCGAACTGGGCAATCATCCGCTGCCGGGCCTTGATATTGCCGAGCAGGAAGTCCTCGTGTGCGGCACTCTCAGCCCTGAATCCGCCGGCCTTGAGGTCGGCCAACATTGCGTCGGCCGCCGCTCGTATGTTGACGGTCATGGTCTTGTCCGGGCCGATCGCCGCGAGCGCGCGCTGAGCATCCTCTTCGTCTGCTTGCTCGCCATAGGGAAGACGGACGGCGACGAATTCGGCTTCGTAGCCGGTTTCCCGAAGCTCCCCAACGGCGGTTTGCGCCAGGAGCGCCGCTGTGAGGGAGTCCACGCCGCCGCTGATGCCGAGAACGTAGCAGCGCATATGCGCCGCGACGAGATACTCCTTCAGGAAGGCGACCCGCTCCTCGATCTCGCGTTGCGGATCAAAGAGTGCAGTCACGCCGAGTTCGGCTCCGATTTCTTGAGGTTCTGACATCCGCATCTTCCTGGAGGGTCATAGATGATCGGTTCGAATGCACTACCAGGATTAACTGTTCCGGTCAGTGGCGATTGGAGCGCAGAGTTTTTCACAACCGCCCGTGCAGCTCTAGTTGCTAGAGGTCTTATCCCGCGGAAATTTCAGAAGGAAAGACTCATGACGAAAGCTTCCGTGGAATCGCGCTTCCGTGTCGAAGGAATGGATTGCGCCTACACGCAAGCTCACAAAGCTATAGCGGCCCGACTATGCAGCATCGGTCGCTGGCCAAACTTCGACACCGGCCGCGTTGGAAGATCAGACCGTCGGGTACGCGGGCGCTGGGATTGTTTGAAGACGACCAAGGCAGCAGATCAAGGACATGCCAAGGCGAACTTTCGGGTGCAGAAGCGCCCTTCAACACCCGGCCACGGCGCCGCCCCGTCGCTTACTCAACGATGCCGAGTCTCTGTAGTTGGTCTAGTGCAGCGTTCACAGCAACCGCTGGTGCATTTCCCGGATGAGGCGCAGTGACAGCGGCACCTGCCGCATTCGCTCGAGACCGAACATCATGGCGTCGATATAGTTGGAGACTTCGCGGATGTCATCGACAGGCTCGCCGCTGATTGCTTCTGTCTCGAAGCGCAGGAGATCGGACTGTGTCGACTGCGTGCCCTCGATTTGGGAAGAAAGGACAGCCTCCTTGCGTGCGTACATGTACAGGCAACGTTCTTTGTTCGGAAGCAGGATGGAAATGCCATCAGGTCGCCCCAGAGCGCATTCGGCGGCGCTGAGTCGCGTCAAGAGGCCAGTAATTTCGTTTGGGGGAGAGGTGGAGGTACAAAAGCCTTCACACGCTCGCCGCCAACAGCGGTCTCCACAAAACGACCAAGGTGATTTCCACCAGCTGTGTCGTCCCTCATGCACTTTCTAGTTTGGCTAAGTCTGTCGGCTTTAATTAGCATGCCCGGTTAATAAACAAAATCCCATTTTCGTTAATTACTGAAATCGCTTATTTGATCTGACCGCGGATCATAGCCTCAGTTCGAACCCTGCAAGGCAAGGGCAACCCGGATCATTGTATTTGCGGGTCTACGTCTCGATTCCGATCAAGGCGAGGTGTGAAAGTCGGTTCCGCGCCAGAGGTGAGGGAGACGCCACTCACCGTCAGTTCAATCGAAGTACCCATAGGTTAGATCTTTTCCCCTCCGGAATCCTTGCGAGGCTGTGACACGATCTCCTCGATCTCACGCCGCTGCTCAGCATGCTTCTCTGGATTCTGAGCCTTCAGCTTTTCTAGGTTGAGCAGCTTCCAGCGGACGGCGGGCAGCTCCGCCGCCTGGGGCAGGCCGATTGCCTTGAAATCTGGTTCGCCATCGTGGAGTGACAGCAGGAAGCGCATCGCCTTGTCGTCGAGCTTTGCGAGGATATCCGCCGTCATCCGGGTCCTCGCTGCTTTCAGATCGTCGAGGCCGACGGGCTCGATCGTCATCCCCTCGAACTCCCTCACGAAGGCTTCGTCGAGATCTGCGAGCGAAGGCCTGACCAGCTCGTGCGGCGGGCGCCCGGAGCTGGCGACATAGATCAGGAAAGTCCGGAACAGGGCGTCGGTCAATCCCTCGTTTTCATAGAGCAGCTTCACATCGAACAGGTCTCGCGGATGCTGCCGGTCCACCGCCGCGTGCAGCTTTCCGCCGAACAGGTCCTCGAACGAGACGACCTGCATTTCGGCGAACCCGTATGCGTCTTCGACGGCCGCGCTCACACGTCGGCGTTCGGGCGGATGGACCGTTCCTCGCGCAACGGGTGACGTCTCGATCTTGATTTCGGCATTTCCCTGCCGGACGAGAACGCGCGTGTCGTTGTTCCCGCCGCCGGCGATTCTCTGGACGCTCACACCGCGCAGATTGCGGATCAAGTCTTCACGGATGTGTTCCAGTGTCGTGTCGATGTTTTTCAGCGTCGTTTCACGGTCCTCGATCGGCAGATAGGTCAGATCGATATCGACCGAGAGCCGCGGCATGTCGCGATAGAAGAGGTTGATCGCAGTCCCGCCCTTCAGGGCGAAGGCCTCGTGGCGGGCGATGAAAGGAAGGGTCCGCACCAGGAGGTCGACCTGGCGCATGTATTGTTCACGGGCCATTCGGGGTCTCCTTTGGCATCAAGTCGGCCGGGACTGTGATGCGGTAGATAGGGTGCAGCCGGCCGCCCGGCGTCAGCGCCCGGTCACCCTTGCCGAGATCGACGGAGGAGATGTCGATGTGCCGGCGCCAGGCATGATTGTGCTTGTCGGCAAACACGAAGAAGAGGCGCTTGGTTTTGACGCTTCGGCATAGGGTGAGGAGCGTCGTCAGCAGTTTCGGGCGCAGATTGGCGAGGCTCTCGAACGCCACGTCCACCTTGTGGAAGCTTTCTCCTTTTGGGACCTCGCCGAGCATTTCGAGGATCGCGCGTTCGGGTGAGGACATCGGCATCGGCCAGCGCCATGGGCTTTGTGCCAGCTCCGGATCCTCGTCGTTGGAAAGATCGAAATCCGCGTTTTCGACGCCGATCGCTCCTTCGCCGAACAGGACGTTGCTCCTGGTCTTCACGTCGGCGTCCGTCCGCAGCTTCGATAGCCATGCCGGGATATCGGATCCGTAGAGATAGAGGGCGAATTCGCCCCCGAACGACAGGTAATGAGCATGTCCTCGCAAGGAGAGGGAACTTGCTCCTCCGACATGAAATTTATGCCGCATGAGCCAGACGGCCGAGAGCAGGGGAATTTTCCAGCCTCCGACGGCTTCTGGATTGGGGTCCGAGGAAAACGGGCGGCGGTACACGCCCGACATGACCGGCTCGAGCCAGCCCTGTTTGACATAGCCCGAGACGGACTGCCGCGAGATGGCATGGCGAGCCATCCACCCCGAATCCACCAGGAAACCAGGGGGGACTTGCTGGAGGACGTGCTTTAGCTTTGTCTCTGATTGTCCACTCATGTTTGACATTATGGCATAATGTTAAAGTTCGTGCGACTCCAACTTTACGGAGCGCCAAATTTGTCAATTCAGGCTTGACCGCATGCGTTGGTCTCAAAGTAGACGCCGGACGACCTCCATCGACATGCCTGCATCGCCTACGACGAGGAAGCGATCGCCGAGAGCTGGGAGCTGACGAACGGCGGGCGGATCCGAAGGGCATTGGCCGGCAAAATACTGGCGGCGAACTACGGCGAGCTTATCGCCAGACCGCCAAAAAGATGACAGGCGCTGCTGCATCCACGCCGTCAGGCCAGCAGATTGCTCGCATGGAAAGGGAACTGGCAGCACTTCAGACTCAAGTGAAAAGCGTCGAGGAAACTTACGGCATCGACAATCTGCATCTTACCGTCGCACGCGGATACGTTGCTAAGCTCCTCGCCAACACTCGCATCACCCCGGTGGCTTTCGTATCACCGCCAAGAATATCTTGGGGAGTTTCAGAAAATCGCTGAGATCGATGCGATCGGTCCTCAACCGGAGGCCCCGGAGGCGTAAAGTTCCTTATGGGGCAGGGACGTGGCCCACCGGAATCACGAAATGTTCGCGGCTTGTTCGTCCAGGATCGCATAAATGTATCGACTGGAATGCTTGCCGTCGCTTCGGCTGATGGCACGCGGGGCGTGGTGCCAGCTTTCATGCGCTCAAATCATGGCCGGAGTTTGCTTCGCCGTTGACAGCGCTTGTAGAGAGAAGCTTTGCGGTATCCGCCACGCGCCAATCCGACGTGCTAGGCAATCTGTCTAACTTGTGTGGCGCAACGCTGCGCCACACAGGATGATCCCGCGTTACTTTCCCGCCGCTTGGGCAGCATACACGTAGCTGTCGTAGCTGTATTCGGCGACGCGGAACCACTCGAAGGACTCGTCACGGAACTTCTTCCAGGCCGGATAGATCTTCGCCCAAGCGGGGTGCTTCTCGCTGTATTCGGCATAGAGCTCAAAGGTCGCCTT
Organism: Sinorhizobium sp. P24N7; assembly: GCF_042436655.1. Taxonomy (NCBI): domain Bacteria; kingdom Pseudomonadati; phylum Pseudomonadota; class Alphaproteobacteria; order Hyphomicrobiales; family Rhizobiaceae; genus Sinorhizobium; species Sinorhizobium sp. P24N7. Next base: position 402,640 of record NZ_JBHMIW010000003.1, read on the forward strand.
AAAGGCGGCGTCCATCACGTCGCGCGGCATCGGGCGAAGGTTGACGCCCTTGCCGACCAGGGAGCGGATCGCCGTCGTGTTCTTCACGTCGTAGAGCGCCTGCATGTTGATGTTGGCAGCCTTGCAGGCCGTGTCGAGCGCGACCTTGTAGGGCTCGGGCAGCGCTTCGTATTGCGCCTTGTTGATGAAGAAGTGAATGGTCAGCCCGCCCTCCCAATAGGCCGGGTAGTAGTAGTAAGGAGCAATCTGGTAGAAGCCGAGGCGCTCGTCGTCATAGGGGCCGACCCATTCGGCGGCATCGATCGTGCCGCGTTCCAGCGCCGGATAGATGTCGCCGCCCGGAAGCTGCTGCGGCACGACCCCAAGGCGCGACATGACTTCGCCGGCAACGCCGGCAATGCGCATCTTGATGCCCTTGAGGTCGTCCAGGGTCTTGATCTCATTGCGGAACCAGCCACCCATCTGGGCACCGGTGCCGCCGCCGGGCTTGCCTACGATGCCGTATTCCTTCAGGAACTCGTCATATCGCTCGTTGCCGCCGCCGTGATAGAGCCAGGCATTCTGCTGGCGGGCGTTGAGGCCGAAGGGAATGGTCGAGCCGATGGCGAAGGTCGGGTTCTTGCCGGTGAAATAGTAGCCGCAGGTATGGGCGATTTCCACGGTGTTGCTCTGCACCGCGTCGATTGCCTGGGGGCCCGGCACCAGTTCGCCGGCTTGGAAAACCTGGATCTGGAACTTGCCCTCGGTCATCTTCGACAGCGCTTCCGCCATGACGACGGCGCCGCCATAGATGGTGTCGAGATTGTTCGGGAAGCCGGACGTCAGGCGCCATTTCAGGGTCGGGAGTTCCTGGGCGATTGCAGGTGCCGCGAGCGAAGCCCCGGCGACCGCTGCCGCGCCGCCGAGCGCGCCCTTGGTCAGAAAATTGCGGCGGTTCAAAATGTCAGTCATCGTATCCTCCTCAGGTGGCTGCGTGTCCGGCTGGCGCGGATGTCCGACCGGGGCCGTTTGGTTGTGGTCATTTGGACTGGGCGGGCTGGCCGAAGCTTGGCTGCGGCGAACCGAATTCCGGTGTTTGCGCTCCGAAGGACGGCATCGAACTGTCATCAGACGATTCCGGGGCGCCGAAGGGCTGCGTCGGCGTTCCGAACGGGCTTTCACCCTCGGTACCGGGCATCGGCACATTCAGCTGGATCGTTGCCGGATCGACCGCCGCCTGACCGGATTTGTAGTGGGTGACCAGACCCGGGAATGCCACGACCATCGCGACCATGAACAGTTGGATGCCGAGGAACGGCAGGGCGCCCATGTAGATCTGGCCCGAGGTCACCGGCTGGATCGTCGCGCCGGTCATCCTGTCCTTGTAGGCCCGGTTGGGTGCAACAGAACGCAGGTAGAACAGCGAGAAGCCGAAGGGCGGATGCATGAACGAGGTCTGCATGTTGATCGCCAGCATCACGCCGAACCAGATGAGGTCGATGCCGAGCGCATCGGCGACCGGCGCTAGGAGCGGGATGATGATGAAGGCCAGCTCGAAATAATCGAGGAAGAAGGCCAGGAAGAACACCAGCAGGTTGGCAACGATGAGGAAGCCGATTTCCCCGCCGGGGATCGAGGTCATCAGGTGCTCGACCCAGATATGGCCGTCGACGCCGTAGAAGGTCAGCGAGAAGACGCGCGCGCCGAGCAGGATAAAAATCACGAAGGACGACAGTTTTGCCGTGGCATAGAGCGCCGACCTCATCATGGAGAGATCCAGGCGGCGGTTGGATGCGGCCAGGACGAGCGCGCCGACGGCTCCCATCGCGCCGCCCTCGGTGGGCGTCGCAAGGCCGATGAAGATCGTGCCGAGCACCAGGAAGATCAGAACGAGCGGCGGCACCAGCGAGGTCACCACCTTGCGGCCAAGCCTCCAGCCGCGCAGTATTCGGGCCTCCGGCGGCAACGCCGGAACGCTGGCGGGCTGTAGGTAGGACATGAGAATGATGTAACCGGCATAGATCGCAACGAGCAGCAGGCCGGGCACCAGCGCGCCCTTGTACATGTCGCCGACCGAGCGGCCGAGCTGGTCGGCGAGGATGATCAGCACGAGCGACGGTGGAATGATCTGTGCGAGCGTTCCCGACGCCGCGATCGTACCGGCCGCCACGCGGCGGTCGTAGCCGTAGCGCAGCATGATAGGCAGGGAGATCAGGCCCATCGAGATGACCGAGGCCGCGACGACGCCAGTGGTAGCCGCAAGGATCGCGCCGACGAAGATGACCGCGAAGGCAAGCCCCCCGCGGACCGGACCGAACAGCTGGCCGATCGTATCGAGCAGGTCCTCCGCCATGCCACTTCGTTCCAAAATCAGCCCCATGAAGGTGAAGAACGGAATAGCAAGCAGGGTTTCATTCGACATTTGCCCGAAGATGCGGTCGGGCACGGCGCCGAACAGATTGATCGGCAGCAGGCCCATTTCGATGCCGATGAAGCCGAAGACAAAGCCGACGAAGGCCAGTGCGAAGGCGACGGGATAGCCCATCAGCAGCACGATCACCAGCGACAGGAACATGATGGGCGCGAGGTTTTCCGCGAAGAAAGCAAACATGGGATCGGTTCCTGGCGTTAGAGCGTCTGGGCTTCGGCGTCGGCAAGTGCCGTCGCGTCGGGCATGTCGCCGCGCAAAATGGCTACGCGCTTGATGAGCTCGGAGACACCTTGCAGGGTCAGCAGGCCGAAGCCGATGGGGATCAGCGCCCAGACCGGCCAGAGAAGCAGGCCGCCGGTGTTGTTCGACACCTCACCGCTCAGGAACTTCGACACCACGATCGGCCAGGAGAGATAAATGGTGATGAGGCAGAAAGGGAACAGGAAGAAGATCGTGCCGAGAATCTCGACCCAGAGCTGGGCCTTGCGCGGCATGTGGCCGTAGACAAGGTCGACCTTCACATGTTCGCTGCTAAGCAGGGTAAAGGCAGCCGCGATCAGGAAGACGGCCGAAAACAGGTACCACTGCGCTTCGAGCCACGCGTTGGAGCTCAGGTTGAAGAGCTTGCGCGTGACGGCGTTGACGGCACTGATCAGCACCGCGGCAAGCAGCAGCCACGACACCGATTTTCCAATAAACGTGTTGAGCGCGTCGATGACGCGCGACAGCGACAAAAGGCCGGACATGATGAATTCCTCCCCGGCCGGCACCCTCCGCCGACCGTCATCGGAACTCGTATGGCGTCCTTATTGGGTGAACAAGATAGCTGGGATCACCAAATAAAACCGCCTACCCAGTTGTGGGTAGGCCTACCGGTTAGCCGTCCGCAAGGCTAAAACCGCTGTCGATTGCGTAGCGAATAAGGCCAGCGGTGCTGGAAATTCCAAGCTTCTTCTTGATGTTCTTACGATGTGTTTCCACCGTCGCCTCGGAAAGGGCCAGCGACTGGGCAATGGCGCGGTTGCTCTTGCCGGATGCCAGCAGCATCAGCACGTCGTGCTCGCGGGTGGTCAGCGGATTTGCGGGCTCGCTCGGCCGGCGATCGAGAAGAACTTCGGAGACGCCGGTGGAGAAATAGGTCCGTCCCGCAGCAACGGTCTCGATCGCCGTGACGATCTCGTCAGTCGAAACATCCTTGAGGACATAACCGGACGCGCCATGCAGGACAGATGCCGAGATGTATTCTCGGCTGTCATGCATTGACAGCATCACGATGCGACAGTCGGGCAACTTTGCCTTGAACAGCTCGATTGCCTCGATTCCGCTGAGCTTCGGCATGTTGATGTCGATCAGCACCACCGCTGGGTTGGTCTGGATCGCGACTTCCAAGCCGGTCAGCGCCAGGCCCGCCGTGCCGACCACCTCGATATGCGAAAACGTCTCCAACACGGCGCGAAGGCCGTCGAGAACCAGCGGGTGATTGTCGATGAGGACGACCTTGATCGGCTTGACAATACTCATGCAGCTTCCGTCCGGTTCTTCGGGCTGACATTGGCCGAAAGAGGAAGCATCGCGGTTAGCACGGTTCCCTCCGGCTTGCTCCGGACGAGGAGAACACCGCCGAAATGCGCCATGCGCTCCTGCATGTTGCGAAGGCCAAGGCCGCTCTGCTGCCCGGTCCGGCCAAGGCGAGCGCTTTCTTCGAAACCGTTGCCATTATCCGAAATCGTCATACGCATCCGGCCGCGAGTACTCCAGAGCTTGATCCGCACCTCGCGGGCGCCGGAATGGCGCTCGATGTTGTTCAACGCTTCCTGGGCAACCCTGTAGAGCGCCGTGCTCGCTTCGGTCTTCAGCCTGTCCTTGCCGGCGTCGGCCTCTAGAACCGTACGGATGCCGGTCCGTTCGGAGAAATGGTTGCTCAGTGCTGTCAGCGCAGCCGTCAGACCGAGGTCGTCCAGCGCGGGGGGCCTCAGATCGTGCGACAATCGGCGGACCTCCTTGATGGCGACGTTGAGCGCCTCCACGCCCTTATCGATGGCGCCGGATGCGTCATCGGCGTGGTTCCGCACCTTTCTTCCGGCAAGGTCGATTGCATAGCGCACGCCGACAAGGTTTTGCGATATGCCGTCGTGCAATTCGCGGGCAAGGCGTGCGCGCTCTTCCTCCTGGGTGTCGATAATGCGCTGTGTGAGGGCCTTGAGCTTGCTATCTGCCATGCGCCGTTCACGCAACGTAACGAGCATGCAGGTGGCAAAGACGACCATAACGGCGGGCACAGCTATCAACGCCACCACGAGGAAGGTATGGCCGATCTTTTCGCGCAGGTCCGCTTTCGCAGCCGCCGTCTGCGCGAAGACGTCATCGAGATAGACGCCAGTTCCCAGCATCCACCGCCACTTGTCCAGCCCCATGGCGAAGGAGAGCTTGTCGGCCATCGTGCCGGATGAGGGTTTCTCCCACTTGTACTGATACAGACCGCCGCCTTCCTTGGCCTTTTGGATTAGGTTGGCGATTACCTGGTTGCCGTCAGGGTCGGTCAGATCCAGCCAGTTGTGGCCCGGCCGGAAGGCCTGCCGCGGGTGCACGACATTGTTGCCATCGTAGTCATAGACGAAGAAATAGCCGTCCTTGCCGTAGTCGAGAGACGTCAGAATGCTGCGCACGCGATCCTTGGCCGCTTCATCGTTCGCACCCGCCGAGGCATAAACGTCCTCGATCGCCGAGCGGGCGAGGTTGGTGAGGTTGAGCAGCTCAGTCTCCTTCGCTTTCAGCATGTTGCGTTCGAACGTGTCGATGCTGCTCTGCGCGAGGCTCGTAGCCTGCCACGTGATGAAGGCGGTAATGGTGAGGATCGCAATGACGAGTGGCACGACCGCAAGAGCGACGATCTGATGGCGAAGGTTCACGGCATTCCCCAATGCATTTATTTAGACCATAAGGGTAAAGCGAGCCACGGCTCCGCGCCAGACCCCTCGTCTCACGCAGTCAAATTGCTCCTGAGGAGCGTGTTCGCTTAGCTACGTTTTGGAGGCAACTCAATCAACAAAACTCCATATAGGGCCAGGCGTATGATGAAATGTTCCACTTTCAGGTGACTAGGGCTTCGTGACCGTCTGGTGGTAATATAGTCAGCAGTGGCAGAGGGGTAGAGCTCAACGAGCGCATGCCGGCGGGCGCGCCCACGGGTGACACTCATGGAGGAAACAATGACGGATTGGGAACTCCACGGAATGGAATTCGGAAATTGCAACTGTTCCTACGGATGCCCGTGCCAGTTCAATGCCTTACCGACCCATGGCCATTGCCAGGCCATCGGATTCTTCACGATCGCCAGGGGAAATTTCGGCGCGGCGAAGCTAGATGGATTGAATATGGCCATCGCCGTTGCTTGGCCAGGTGCGGTTCATGAGGGTCGCGGCGTCATGCAGCCGATTATTGACGAACGCGCGGACGACGCTCAGCGCGGTGCACTCCTCAGTATTCTGACCGGCGAGGAAACTGATCCGATGGCAACGTTCTGGGCGGTCTACACTGCGATGTGCGAAACCGTCCGCGATCCGATCTATACGGCGATCAGCATCGATGTCGACATGAAGGCTCGTCGGGCGAAGTGCAAAGCGGAGGGCGTCGCCATTGGCCGTGGCGAGCCTATCCTGAACCCGGTAACGGGCGACGAGCATCGCGTTGGTATTCTCCTGCCGAACGGCTTCGAATACGAGCGGAACGAAGTCGGCCGCGGATGGTCGTCGTCATTCACGGGTGTGCCGTTGAACTTGGAGGACAGTTACGCTCACTGGTGCGAGTTGCATTTTAATCAGCATGGGCGTATTCAATAGCCCTAGGCCGGCAGGACTCGAACCTGGAACCAATCGGTTATGAACCGACGGCTCTAACCATTTAGCTACAGGCCCCACCAGAGAGTTTCTAGGGACAGCAAACCGATCGATCAAGCTCGGTCGCGATGAATTGTTCCCCTCTCAAGAGCGCCGGCTTTGAGGCTCAGATGACAGTCCAGGGGATCGCTGAAACGCCAGGTGGGTAAATAGTAGCTTTGGTGACCTAGCTACCTCGGCCATGCTGCCCCGCGGGCACTTTTGACTATTCTTTCGGCAGACCGTAGCGAAGCACGCGGAGGTCTTCGTCTTCGAGGGAAATCTCCAACACCCGATTGATGAGGTCATCGTCATTGTCGAGCTCGATCAATGCCTGCTCGAACAACTCAAGCTGCATGTCGAGGTCCATGCCGGGTGGCCGTTAAGGCAGATCAGCCCGGCATGGATGGCGACGTCGGCATATTGTCCCTTGGTGCCCGGCTTGTCTTTTGGTCCCCGGAAATCGACCGAGTTCTTCGTGACAAACGTCCAGTCGTCTTCGAGAATCATCGGTTTGAGCTCCCAGTCCTTCAGGCCGCCCATTTTCATCCAGACGACGTGGCTTGTTTCGCCGTGGCCCTTTTCGATTGCCATTTTTGCCAGTTGCGGACTGAGGCACTCATCGATCAGAAACTTCATCCCGTCTTCCTACGACGGGGGACGCGACGATCCTTGATGATGACTGAGCCTTCGGGAATGTCGCCGGAGACGCGGGGCCGGCCGCGCAAGGGGTTCGCTTCCGCGTAGATAGACGCGAGCTTTATATTCTCCGCGTCCAGGCTAGGCCAGGCTTCCAGGATGCGCTCAACCGCATGACCAGCAGCTACGGATGCGGCAACATCATAGACCGGAACGCGGGTGCCGCGGATGACAGGCGTACCGCCAAGTACGTCGGGTGAGGCTGTCACGATCTCTCGCGCTGCGGCAAGGTCGTCCAGCCGTTCGCTCGCACCTCTCATAAAGGGCATAAGATCGATCGTCAGAAACTCGTGGTGAACGGTCCAGTCCTCGCGCAACAGGGCCGCCCAGGGGAGTGTGCGCGCTTTTGTCAGTCGGGCCTCTGCGGTGCGGATGGCAAACAGTCGCTCCTCCGACGTGAGGCGGCGCGCGCTCTCAAAATAGAAGGCAATGAGTGAACAGGCCCCCGCCAGGACGTGGCGGCCATTGTCGAGCGAAACAAAGGCGTCTGGCAGGATGTGCTCATCGATGACGCGATTGATGTCGCGTAGGCTCACGCGTGAGACAACGGCGGCCTCGCTCGCCTTCAGCATTTCCGCAACTGCGGGCATGTGAGCCTCCATATTAAATCTTCCGATGTGTCGGAATATATAACTCGCGAACGGCGGTAGCAAGGTCTTGTCGAGGAGTTCCGAGCTTCCATAAAAACGAGTGTCAGCCTAGAGCAGCTTTTCTGAAGCTACGTGACGGCGTGATAGGCCGATCGCTATATAGCCGACGACCCGCGCGACGACCTGCGCGAAGTCTCGCGCGGGATCGAGAACGGCTATTTATCGGCAAGGCGTCAGAACTCTGGCCATTGCGCTCGCCGCCGTTGCGCGGCCGGCGCAGAGTCTTTATCAGGCCGGGCCGGAAAAAGCTCTACCGATCACAAACGTCGCCATCCAACACTTTGATGTGGCCGCTCTGATGGCGGGTTCGCGGTTCGATTCCGTTCAAGGCGTTCAACTGCAGAACTAACGCTGATACCGCCTGCAGACCTCAACGATCCAAGCCTTGAAACGCTCGACGGCGTCCGAGTTTCTGCGGTCTGGGGTCGTCACGATGTAGTGTGCGGAGGCGCTAGTCATAACAGCTGGCGAGATCGGCACCAGCGCACCGGTCGCAAGATATTTTTCGACGATCGCTTTCCAGCCGAGCACAACACCTTGTCCCTCCACCGCGGCGGTGACTGCATCCATGTAGTAGCTGTAATAAGTGTCAATGCGCGCTGCAATCGGTATGCCGAAGGCAAACTGGGTCCAGTCCTCCCAGCCTTGCCACGCCTTGCCGCCCCGGCTGTAGTCGATGATGCTGTGCGCTTTCATGCTATCCGGCGTGGTCATGGGCGGAAGGTCGCGGAGATAACCCGGACTGCAGACCGGAACGATTTCGTCGCGGAAAAGGAAGGTTGCCTCGCCATCGGGCCAATTTCCGCCGCCGAACCGCAATGCGAGGTCGAAGTCGTTGCGCCTGAGGTCCGGATCGTGATCCTGCGTATCGACGAAGATGCTGAGTTCCGGGTTCTCCGCGCGGAAAAGCGGCAGACGCGGGGCAAGCCAGAGGGTTGAGAAGGCGACGTAGGCGGATACGTGAAGCTGTCTTTTTACCGTGTCGCGCTGGATCTCCTGCCATGTGCCGACGATGTGTTCAATTGAATGTGTAAGCGCGGTCGCCATCTGCTGCCCCTTCGCCGTCAGGTCCAGCGCGCGGTGACGCCGCACGAACAATGGAAAGCCGAGGCTCTTCTCAAGATCCCTGATCTGGCGGCTCACCGCGGGCTGGGTAACGTTCAGTTCCTTCCCGGCTTCCGTGAAGCTCATGTGCCTTGCCGCGGATTCGAACGTCACGAGCGCAGAAAGCGAAGGGATGTTGCGTCTGAATGTGCTCACTAGGCCTGCCTCCTGATCACAAGACTAGACGCATAACGAAGTGTTATGCAAGACGGCAAATTTACTGCCGTTGACCCCGATACCTGTTGAAGCCCTCAATTGCTGGGACAACAACAGGAGAAGCCTATGACGGATATTTTCATGGCGGCAACGAAGGATGGCGACGTGCCCTCGTTTCACACCGTCGAAACCACCAAGCAGGAGTGGGAATATGGAGGCAGCGCGGGATTCTGGCTTAAGCGTCTCCACGACCGGCCAGAGGCACGCGAACAGACGTTCCTGATGAAGGTGGATGCGGGTGCGCATGCCGAAAGCCATGCCCACGACCAGACCGAACAGATTTTCGTGGTGGAGGGCACCTTCTACGACCAGACCCGTACCTATCAGGCGGGCGACTATGTGCTGCGCGAAGCCGGAACGAACCATACGGCCGGCAGCGCTACCGGCGCGACCGTTCTCGTCGTCTACACGCCCTAAGCGGCGCCAGCGTGATCACCTCAAAGAAAGGGAAACGAACAGATGAAACGCATCTTGATGACACTGCCACTTCTCTTCGCGGCCGCCGGCGCCGGGGCTGCCGACTGCGGAGACGTTTCCATCGCCGACATGAACTGGCAATCGGCAACGCTTCTGGCCAACATCGACAAGTTCATACTGGAGACCGGCTACGGCTGCAATGCCACGCTCGTTGCCGGCGACCTGGTGCCGAGCATGACATCGATGGCCGAGAAGGGCGAGCCGGACGTCGCACCGGAAAATTGGATCGCCCTGCTTCCGGATATCCTCAAGCGTGGCAAGGAGGAGGGCAAGATCGTCTCGCTCGGGAAGTCCCTGCCGGACGGTGGCCAGCTCGGCTGGTGGATCCCGCAATACATGGTCGAAAAGTACCCGCACCTGACGTCGATCGCTGAGGTGTTGAAGCACCCTGAACTCTTCCCGGCGCCGGAGGATTCGTCGAAGGGCGCCATCTACAACGGTCCTGAAGGGTGGGCGGCGACGCTCATCACAGCGCAGTACTACAGGGCCTATAAGGCCGAGGAGGCGGGATTCGAATTGGTCTCCTCTGGGACGGCCGCCTCGCTCGATGCGGCTCTCATCCGGGCCTATGAGAAGAAGGAGGGCTGGGTCGGGTTCTACTGGTCGCCGACGCCGTTGCTCGGCAAGTACAAGATGGTCAAGCTCAGTCACGGCGCGCACTTCGATCAGCAGGAATGGACGCGGTGCAACACAGTCGGCGACTGTCCCGATCCCGTGCCAAACGACTGGCCATCCGACACCATTGAAACGGCTGTATCGGGGCGATTCTTCGCCAAGGGCGGTCCTGCGATCGACTACCTTCGCAAGCGCGCAATCCGCAACGACGTGGTCAGCGAGATGTTGAGCTGGATGACCGACAATCAGGGTACGGGCGCCGACGGCGCGCTGGAGTTCCTGCGCAAGCACGAGGCGATCTGGAGCGCCTGGGTGACGCCGGAGGCTGCCGACAAGATCAAGGCCTCGATGTAGCTGATGGAGCGCGGCGAGGCGAGAGTCTCCGTCGCCTTTCTTACTCGCCATCTTCATAACCTCAGGTTTGGCAGCCCGGCATTTTTTTCGCCCTGCTCAGCGCGCGGCAGAATGCTAACATTCTCGAAATAACAACGGGAACATTGGCCGGAACCGGAAACTCCGACGGCCAACTCACACGAAAGCGGTTCAAGCGAACGGCCAGCCGCCGACAGCGGCGCGTGGACTGCTGTTGCACGGGGATCAGGATGATATGGACGGTGGTATCCTTTACGTCGGCGGCGAAGATCGGTTGCGAGTCTCATCGACCGGGGCGCAACCCGTGACGACGACCTCGGATAACGTGCTTATTCGCCTCGCCTCCTTGAGCAAGCACTACGGAAGTCACACTGTCATCGACGGTATCGATCTGGAGGTGCGTTCAGGCGAGGTGCTCGCCATCATCGGGCCGAGCGGCTCGGGCAAGAGCACGCTTCTGCGCTGCATCAACTATCTCGAGCCGCCGGATGGCGGCACCATAACGATCGGTGCGACCACGATCGACGCGACGCGGCCTGTGGCGAGGGCGGAGCTTTCCGGTCTTCGCCGGCGCGTCGGCATGGTCTTCCAGTCCTTCAATCTCTTTCCGCACATGTCGGTGCTGCGCAATGTCAGCCTTGCTCAGGAGCGTGTGCTCGGCCGCAGCCGCAAGGAGGCCGATGAGCGCTCTATGCAGCTCCTGAAGAGGGTTGGTCTCGCCGACAAGGCAGCACAGTTCCCCGTACGGTGTTCCGGCGGCCAGCAGCAGCGCATTGCCATTGCCCGCTCGCTCGCGCTCGATCCGGAAATCATGCTGTTCGACGAACCGACGTCGGCGCTCGACCCGGAACTCGGCCTTGAGGTTCTCACCGTCATGCGCGAGTTGGCCGAAACCGGCATGACCATGATCGTCGTCACGCACGAGATGGGCTTCGCGGAGAATGTCTCCGACACCGTCATGATCATGGCCGATGGCCATATCGTCGAGAAAGGGCCGTCGAAAGAGGTCATGCGCAATCCGCAACAGGAGCGGACCAAGCGCTTTCTCCGCGCGGTACACGACCGATGAGCATGGTGGACCTGTTGCCCCTCCTGCGCGGATTGACTTGGACGATCGCGCTGACCGCCGGTGCGTTCTTCATTGGCGCGGTGCTTGGCGTTCCCTTGCTCGCAGCGCGCCAAAGCCGGTTTCTGCCTTTGCGCTTCGTCGCGATGGTCGTCATCCAGATCGTGCGCGCCATCCCGCCCATCCTCTGGCTTTTCATCATCTTTTTCGGCCTGGGCATGAGCATCATGCCGATCAGCCCGTTCAACGCGGCGCTGATGGGCCTTGGTCTGATCGCAGCCGCGAACATGGCGGAGATCTACCGCGGTGCCGTCGCTTCCATCCATCATGGCCAGTGGGAGGCGTCCGCAGCTCTTGATCTCGGCCGCTGGTCAACCTTCCGCGACATCGTTGCGCCACAGGCCTTCCGCGTCGCATTGCCGTCGGCGGCGAGCTACCTCATCGGCCTCATGAAGGAGACGGCGGTCGCTTCTGCCATCGGCGTTTCGGAACTCGCCTATCAGGGCAACCAGCTCTCGCAAATGACATATCGTGGCCTCGAAGTGTTTGCGCTCGTCGGCCTCTTCTACGTGTTGTTGAGCCTGCCGATCGCCTGGCTCTCGCGCATTGCCGATGGTTATCTCCAGGCAAGGGTGGCACGCTGATGTTCCCGACCTACGACGAAGTCTCCTCGTGGCTGCCGGATCTCCTCGGTGGGCTGTCGATCAGCCTGCAGGTAACGGCGCTGAGCCTTCTGATCGGCATTCCCTTCGGCCTCGTTCTGGCGCTCGGCGTTTTGGCAAAGAGCCGGATGGTGAAAAGCCTCAGCCTCTTTCTGGTCGAGATTGGCCGTGGCGCGCCCGCACTGGTGCTCCTGCAGTTCATCTATTTCGGTCTCCCGACGACAGGATTGACGCTTGGCTCTTATGCTGCCGCGGTAATCGCGCTTGCCTGGAACACCGGAGCCTATACCAGCGAGATCATCCGCGCGAGCCTTCAATCGGTCGCTCATGGCCAGCGGGAGGCCGCGGCCGCCCTTGGTCTCAACCGGCTGGACGAGCTGCGGTACGTGCTGCTGCCGCAGGGCTTGCGTGTTGCTCTTCCGGCACTGCTCGGCTTCTCGATCCTGATCTTTCAAGGAACGTCGCTCTGCTTCACCATCGCGCTGCCGGAACTGGTCAGCCGTGCCTACGAAATCGGCTCCACGACCTTCCGCTATTTCCCGGCACTGCTTTCCGCCGGTGCGCTTTACGCCAGCATCTCCATCCCCGCGGCCCTCCTCGTCAATCACGTCGAGAAGCGTGCGGGCCTTTACGCCCACCGTTGAACCTCGTTGAAAGGATGCCTGCATGACCATGATGACCACCACCAAGCAGACTCTTCTTGCCGGCATTGCCGGTTTCCTGATCTCCTCTTCTCTTGCGGCCGCGCAGGACTGCACGCCAAAGCACCAGTTCTCCACGGTCGAGGCCGGTACGCTGACGGTCGCCGTGACGACCTATGCGCCGCATTCCTTCGTCGATGACAGCGGCAACATGAAGGGCATCGACGGCGACATCGCCGCGGAATTTGCCAAGCGCGAATGCCTGAAAGTCAAACCAATTGCCGTCGATCCGGCAGCGGCCATCCAATATGTCCTCTCCGGCCAGGCCGATATCACGACCGGCGATTGGTATCGCACGGCGGAGCGAGCGAAGGTCATGAGCCTTTCCGCACCGCTCTATACCGACCAGATGGGCATCTACTCGAAGGAAGATTTCAAGAACGTCTCCGATCTCGAAGGCAAGCAGGTTGGCACGGTGCAGGGTTACCTTTGGGTTGCCGACCTTAAGGCCTTGCTGGGCGGTTCGCTGAAGCTCTATCCGAATTCGGTGAACTTGCAGCAGGATCTGAAGTCCGGTCGTATCGATGTGGCCGTCGACGGCTATTCGACCGGTGTCGTTGCGCAACAGAAGGGCGCGCTTGGTGATATCAAGGTCAACGTCGGGGCGCCGGATGATCGCGTGAAGGCGACCAAGGAAGCAGCGCAGGCCGCCTTCCCTTATTCGCTCAAGGCCAAGGACCTGGGCGTTGCCCTCGACGCGGTGATCGCTGAGATGCACACGGACGGTACGATTGTCACGATCCTCAAGACCTACGGTCTTGACGGCACGGCGGCAAACACCGGCGCACCGCGCCTCGTCGAGTAAGCACATATGGCGGGGAGGGCGCTCCCCGCCCCACCCCTGACATCGAAACGGAGACAACGACGATGACTGTCTATACGGTCACGCGCAAAACGCAGTCGTGGTACGGCGAGACGGTAGGCATCTTGATCCTCGATGCGGCGTATCCGTGCGTGCCCGGTAATGTCGGCAACGCGACGACCTATGATTATTCCGTGCGCTTTCAGGAGGTGCGCGGCGCGTCGATCGACCGGCTGCTCAACCAGCGCGATCCGGCGTTGAAGGAAGCCTTTGTAGAAGCCGCCGTCGAATTGCAGAACCGCGGCGTCAAGGCGATCACCGGTGCTTGCGGTTTCATGGCTTATTTTCAAGAAGAGGTCGCGTCCGCGGTCGAGATCCCGGTCTTTCTCTCGAGCCTTATGCAGATACCCTTCATGCATGCACTCTGCGGTGGCCGGGTGGGTGTGATCACCGCCAATGCCTCACGGTTGACCCGGCGCCATTTCGCTGCCTGCAATGTGGGTGATCATGTTCCGCTGGTGGTGGCCGGCATGGAAGGGCAGACGGAATTCCGCGAGGCGATCCTCGAGGAACGGGGCACGCTCGATTCCGCCGCGATCGAGCGAGAGGTGACCGAAGTCGCCCGGCAGCTCGTTGCCGATAACCCCGACGTCAGATCGATCCTGCTCGAATGCAGTGACCTGCCGCCCTATGCACATGCGGTGCAGGCCGCCACCAGCCGGCCAGTCTTCGATTTCATAACGATGATCAACTACGTCCAGCAGAGCACAACGCGCCGGCCTTATACCGGCAACATGTAATCAGTCAGCCGGAATGAACGGGCGCGCAAAGGAACGCGGAAATGCTCAACAATCCACGCTCTCACGGACTGTGGGAAAAGACGGCTCCAGCCGCACCGGCAACAGTGGCGTTGGCGGGCGACACTCGTGCCGATGTCGTGATTGTCGGTGGGGGATTCACCGGCATTTCGGCCGCCCTTCATCTCGCAGAGACGGGGCGGCGCGTGGTCGTGCTCGAGGGCGCGGAAATCGGCTTTGGTGGTGCCGGCCGCAATGTCGGGCTGATCAATGCCGGCATGTGGGTGACGCCGGACGATCTCCCGGGCGAGCTCGGCGAGGTACATGGCGAGCGTCTGCTCGATATGCTCGGCAATGCGCCGAAGCTCGTCATGGAGTTGATCGAACGGCACGGCATTGCATGCGAGCTGGAGCGCAACGGCACATTGCATTGTGCTGTCGGCGAAGCCGGCCTGAAGGAAATCACCGACCGCGCAAGCCAGTGGCGCCGGCGCGGCGCACCTGTGACACTGCTCGATGCAGCCGAGACGGCGAAGCGGGTGGGAACCGGTGCCTATGCTGGCTCGCTACTGGACATGCGCGCTGGTACCCTCCAGCCCCTTGCTTATGTGCGCGGTCTGGCAAAGGCGGCCCTTGCGGCGGGCGCGACCATCCATACCGGATCTCGGGTGACGGGCTATACGCGGTCGGGTTCGGAATGGACCGTGCGGACCGATGCCGGTTCCGTCAAGGCGTCCTGGGTCATCGTGTCGACCGACGCCTACAGCACTGGGCCTTGGGAAGGCGTGCGGCAGGAGCAGGTTCATCTGCCTTACTTCAATCTTGCAACGCACCCTCTGCCAGCCGATATCCTTTCCACCATCCTGCCGGAACGCGAGGGCGTCTGGGATACCAAGGAGATCCTCTCGTCCTTCCGCCTGGATCAGGTTGGCCGGCTCGTCTTCGGCAGCGTCGGCGCGCTGCGCAATACCGGCCGGGCCGTGCATGTCGCCTGGGCAAGGCGGGCGTTGAAGCGTCTCTTTCCGGCGCTCGGCCCTGTTGAATTCGAATGCGAGTGGTTCGGCAAGATCGGCATGACGGACAACGCTTTACCGCGTTTTCATCGTTTTGCCGAGAATGTTGTGGGCTTCTCCGGCTACAATGGCCGCGGCATCGCGCCTGGCACGGTTTTTGGCCATACGCTGGCTCAACTGGTGCTCGGTGACCTCGATGAGGAGGACCTGCCGCTGCCGTTAACAGATCCGAAGGTTCCCGCGTTCCGGCCGGTGAAGGAACTCTACTACGAGGCGGGCGCCCAGATAGCGCACTTTGCCAGCGACCGATTCTAGCGGCAATCAGATCTGGAGGCTCGCATCCGCATTCTGCTCCATCAGCCAGTCACGGAACAGCTCCGCGCCGCGCTTCGGCGGACGTTGTGCCGGCATGATGAGGTGCACCGACTGACCCGATTTATAGGTCTCTTTCAGTGGCGCTACTAGCCGTCCATCCAGCAGATGCTCGTGCACCAGATGCTTCCAACCAAGCGCAATGCCCTGGCCGCGCACCGCTGCCTCAATCGAGCCGAGCGCATCGGTAAACACGAAATCCTGCTTCAGTTTCGCTACCGGAACCGCTTGGCGCTCCAGCCATTCACGCCAGCCAAGCCGCGTGCGATGTCGTTCCTCGAAATTTAGGAGCGTGTGCCGCAGCAGATCGGCCGGCGTTTGAATCGGGCCGTGTTCCTTCAGGTAGTCGGGGCTGCACACCGGCAGCACCTCCTCCGTCACGAAGTGCCAGGAATGGATGCCCGGCCATTTGCCATTACCGAGGCGGGCGGAAAGATCGATGTCCTCCTCCACCAGATCCTGGTCGTCGCGGCTGCTTTCCTCGATGCGCAGCGACACGTCCGGATGCCTGGCCTTGAAGTCCTTCAGCCGCGGCAGCAGCCAGAGCTGCACGAAGGACGCGGAGAAGGAGACACGCACCACGTCATACGAATGCTTTTTCTGGAGCGAGGAGATGACCATGTGCAAGTGGTCGAACGCTTGCTGAACCTCCTTGTAGAGCCGCTGGCCGTCCGCCGTCAGTTCCAGCCGCGTGTGCTCGCGGCGGAAGAGCTTCAGGCCCGTCGCTTCCTCCAGCAGGCGGATAGTCTTGCTGACCGCCGGTTGGCTGACGTTCAGTTCCTCCGCGGCGGCTGTGAAACTGCGCCTTCGTGCGGCAGCCTCGAAGCAGAAGAGGTAGTTGGCGGACGGGATGAGGGAGCGGAGCCTGTGCATAATCTCAAGTTATGCCCGTCGATATTTTTTAGCAAGATTACAGGTGGATGCCGCCCTTGTACGGTGATGGAAATCACTTCGAGGGAACCACTCCATGCAAACTCATGCTCGCGCCGTCGTTATCGGCGGCGGTTGCGTCGGCGCCGCCATTCTTTACGGTCTCACCAAGCGCGGCTGGACCGACGTCGCGCTTCTGGAACGCACACAACTCACCGCGGGCTCGACCTGGCACGCCGCCGGCCTCATCCCCTCTTATGCCCGCAGCATCAATATCGGCCGCATGATCGCCAAGACGATTGAAATTTATGAGGGTCTCGAAGCGGAGACGGGACAGCACGTCGGCTGGCACAGGTGCGGGCAGTTGCGCATCGCCAATACACGCGACCGCCTCGACGAATACAAGAGCTACATGAGCGTCGCCGCCGTGCAGGGCATCCGCGCCGAGTTGGTGACGCCGAGGGAAGCGCGCGACCTCTGGCCTCTGCTCGAAAACAACAACGAGATGCTGGCGGCACTCTATCACCCGGACGACGGCCACATCGCTCCGGCCGACGTCACGCAGGCCATGGCGAAGGGCGCGCGCGACCGCGGCGCCAAGATCCATCTCAACACCGAAGTGAAGGGCTTTGAGCGCCTCGCCGGCGGTGAGTGGAAGATCATGACCAACAATGGCGAGATCATCTGCGAGCACATCATCTCGGCAACCGGCAACTACGCCCGCCAAACAGGCGCGATGCTCGGCCTCGAAATCCCCGCCATTCCGATCCTGCATCAGTATTGGATCACCGATGCTGTACCGGAGATCGTGGAACGCAAGCGCCAGGGTTTGCCCGAAATGCCGATCCTACGCGACGAAGGTTTCGAAGGCTACCTGCGTGAGGAAGGCGATGGCTTGATGTTCGGCCCCTACGAAAAGACCGAGCATCTTAAGCTCTTTGCCGAGAACGGCGTACCAGAATGGTTCGGTGCCGATCTGGTTGAGGAGGATTTCGACGCCGTCGCGTGGAACTGGGAAGCTGCGATGGAAATGGTTCCGGCTCTCGGGCGCGCCGGCATTAAAGCCAACGTTCGAGGCCCGTTCCAGATGACGGCGGACGAACTGCCGCTGGTGGGCCCGGCCTGGGGGCTGGAGAATGTCTGGATAGCCGAGGGCGTTCCGGGCGGCATCCTGTGGGGCGGCGCCATCGGCTATTATCTCTCCGAGCGCATCGTCGAGGGCGCTAACAGCCTCGATACGTCAGAGCTGGACCCGCGCCGCTTCGGCAACTACGCCAACAAGGAATGGACGCGCCAGAAGGTGCGCGAAAGCTGGGGCACCCATGCCGAGTTGCACTTCCCAGGCCAGGACATGCCCGCCGCCCGCCCGCAGAAAACAGCCCCGTCCTTTGATATCCTGTCGCAGCGCGGCGCCGTCTGGGGCGTCTTAAACGGCTGGGAAGTGCCGAACTGGTTTGCGCCGGAAGGTGTGGAGGCCAAGGATCAGTACAGCTGGCGCTGGACGCAGAAGGGCCATTACGTCGCGGAAGAGGTGAAGGCGGTGCGAACCGCAGTCGGCCTCGTCGAGATGACGCCGATGACGAAGTTCGAGGTTTCGGGCCCTGGCGCCGAAGGCTGGCTCGACGGTATCCTTGCCAACCGCCTGCCGAAGGCCGGCCGCGTCAATCTCAGCCACCACCTGACAAAGAACGGCGGCGTGCAGGCTGAATATGTGGTGGCGCGCCTTGAAGATGGAAGCTTCTACCTGATTTCGACACCGCGCGCCGAACGCTGGAATTTCGATGATCTGTCGAAGCTCCTGCCAAAGGACGGCAGCGTGCAGTTGCGCAACGTCACCAACGAGCGCGGCTGCTTCACCGTCGTCGGCCCCAAGGCCCGCGAGGTGTTGCAGGGCCTCACCGAGACGGATCTTTCCAACGAGGAATTCCCGTGGTTCGGCGTCAAGTCCGGCACCTTCGGCCTTGCGACTGACGTGCGTATGCTGCGCGTCAACTATGAAGGCGAACTTGGTTGGGAACTCTACCACCCGCTGCCTTATCAGCGTCAGCTGCTGCAGGCGATTCTTGCGGCCGGTGAGCCGCACGGCCTGCGCCTCATCGGCTACCACGCGCTGGAATCGCTGCGCCTCGAAAAGTCCTACCGCGCCATGTATCGCGATATGAACCCGGAACTGACGGCGTGGGAAAGCAGCCTCGACCGCTTCATCCGGCTCGACAAAGGCGACTTCATCGGCAAGGCGGCCCTGGTGCGCCAGCAGCAGGAAGGTGTGGAAAGGCGCTCGGTGACGATCGCTATCGATACGGACGGAGCAAGCTCGCTCATCCACGAAGGCGTTTATCACGAGGGCAGGCTCGTCGGGCGCATCACCTCCGGCAGCTATGCCTATACGCTCGGATACGATGTCGCCTTGGCGCTGCTGCCGTTGGAATTCGGGACTCCCGGAACGAAACTGCAAGTGCCAATCCTTGGTGAGTTGAGAAAGGCTCGGGTAATCGCGGAATCGCCATACGATCCGGAAGCTCTGCGCGGCCGCATGTGACCGCGACGAATTGCAAAGACAACGAGGAGCCCCGACATGAAAGTACTTGTAACGGTGAAACGGGTCGTCGACTACAACGTCAAGATCCGGGTCAAAGCGGATGGAACGGGCGTCGAGCTTGCCAATGTGAAGATGTCGATGAACCCCTTCGACGAGATCTCGGTCGAAGAGGCGCTGCGGCTGAAGGAAGCCGGCAAGGCGAGTGAAGTGGTGGTCGTGTCGATCGGCCCGGCCAAGGCGGAAGAGACGCTCAGGACCGCGCTCGCCATGGGCGCCGACCGGGCGATCCTGGTCGAGACCGAAGACCAGGTCGAGCCGCTCGCTGTGGCCAAGATCGTCAGGCAAGTCGCCGAGGCCGAACAGCCGGGGCTGATCATCGTCGGCAAGCAGGCGATCGACGACGATTCCAACCAGACCGGCCAGATGCTGTCGGCCTTGCTCGGCTGGGCCCAGGGCACCTTTGCCTCCAAGGTCGAGATCGGCGACGGCAAGATCAACGTTACCCGCGAGGTCGACGGCGGCCTGCAGACGGTCGAACTGAAGCTGCCGGCGGTCGTCACCACCGATCTGCGCCTCAACGAGCCGCGCTATGCCTCGCTGCCGAACATCATGAAGGCGAAGAAGAAGCCGCTCGACAAGAAGACCCCGGCCGATTTCGGCGTCGACACGGCGCCGCGATTGAAAGTCTTGAAGACCGAAGAGCCCTCCGGCCGCAAGGCCGGCGTCAAGGTGAAGACGGTCGCCGAGCTCGTCGAGAAGCTCAAGACCGAAGCCGGCGTGCTTTAAGTTCATGCGTCCGGAAAGCGGACACCGGCTTCCGGGCAAACGCATGAACCACTTCAGACTCAGGAGCTCCGATCCGGAACGGATCGTTGAGCTCGATCGAAAGGGAGAATTCTACCATGGCCATTCTGCTTCTGGCTGACCACGACAACAGCCACCTTTCCGACCAGACGGCGAAGGCGCTGACGGCGGCAACGAAGATCGCCAGTGGGACCGGAACCGACGTGCATGTGCTGGTTGCCGGTCAGAACGTCAAAGGGATTGCCGAGCAAGCCTCCAAGCTTTCGGGCGTCGCCAAGGTGCTGGTCGCCGAGGACGCCTCGCTCGCCAACAATCTCGCCGAGCCGCTGGCCGCGCTGATCGTTTCGCTCGCCGGCAATTACGACACCGTCGTTGCCGCCGCCACGTCGGTCGGCAAGAACGTCATGCCACGGGTCGCAGCCCTTCTCGACGTCGCCCAGGTTTCGGAGATCATCGAGGTCGTCGCGCCCGATACCTTCAAACGGCCGATCTATGCCGGCAACGCCATCCAGACGGTGCAGACGAGCGAGCCGAAGAAGGTGATCACCGTGCGCACCGCCTCCTTTGCCGCTGCTCAAGACGGCGGCTCGGCCCCGGTCGAGACGGTTGCCGCCGCCGCAAATCCCGGCCTTTCCGCCCATGTTTCCGATGCGCTGTCGTCCTCCGACCGGCCGGAACTGACCTCGGCGAAGATCATCATCTCCGGCGGCCGGGCGCTCGGCTCCTCGGAGAAGTTCAAGGAAGTCATCCTCCCGGTTGCCGACAAGCTCGGCGCCGCCGTCGGCGCCTCACGCGCCGCCGTCGATGCCGGCTATGCGCCGAACGACTGGCAGGTCGGCCAGACCGGTAAGGTGGTCGCCCCCGACCTCTACATCGCCTGCGGCATTTCCGGTGCGATCCAGCACCTCGCCGGCATGAAGGACAGCAAGGTGATCGTCGCCATCAACAAGGACGAGGAAGCGCCGATCTTCCAGGTCGCCGACTACGGCCTCGTCGCTGATCTCTTCGACGTCCTGCCGGAGATACAGAAGACGATGTGACGGAGTCGTTCGCAGTGCGTCGCTCCCGCCTGATGTTTGAACAAAGGAAAGCTATGACTTCTTATGTCCTGACCGTCAGCTGCAAATCCACCCGCGGGATTATCGCCGCCGTTTCCGGCTATCTTGCCGAGAAGGGCTGCAACATCATCGACTCGTCGCAGTTCGACGATCTCGAAACGGGTTTGTTCTTCATGCGGTTGGCTTTCGTCAGCGAGCAGGGCGCCAAGCTCGAAGAACTCCGCGAAGGCTTCGAACCGGTGATCAAGCGCTTCGAGATGACGATGCAGATCCGTGATTCCGAGGAGCGCATGAAGGTGCTGCTCATGGTGTCGCGCTTCGGCCATTGCCTGAACGATCTTCTCTACCGCTGGAAGATCGGCGCCTTGCCGATCGACATCGTCGGGGTCGTCTCCAACCACTTCGACTACCAGAAGGTGGTCGTCAACCACGACATCCCCTTCCACTGCATCAAGGTGACGAAGGAGAACAAGCCCAAGGCCGAAGCCCAGCTGATGGACGTCGTCGAGCAGACCGGCGCCGAGCTGATCGTGCTGGCCCGCTACATGCAGGTGCTTTCCGATGCGCTCTGCAAGAAGATGTCGGGGAAGATCGTCAACATCCACCACTCCTTCCTGCCCTCGTTCAAGGGGGCGAACCCCTACAAGCAGGCCAATGAGCGCGGCGTGAAGCTGATCGGCGCGACGGCGCATTACGTCACCGCCGATCTCGACGAGGGACCGATCATCGAGCAGGATATCGCCCGCATCACCCATGCGCAGTCGGCCGAGGATTACGTCTCGATCGGCCGCGACGTCGAAAGCCAGGTGCTGGCCCGCGCCGTGCACGCCCATATCCATCACCGCTGCTTCATCAACGGCAACCGCGCCGTCGTCTTCCCGCCGAGCCCGGGGTCCTACGCGTCAGAACGGATGGGGTGATCCGTGGCGCAATGTATTGATGGCAAGGCTGTTGCCGCTTCGGTCATCGAAACCGTGAAATTCGCCACCAAGGCGCTGGAAAGCGAAGCGGGTGTGCGCGCGGGGCTCGCGGTGGTCATCGTTGGAGACGATCCGGCAGGGTAAGCTTCACGATATGAGGTGAGCCTCCGGGGCATCCTGCGTGGCTTCGGCCTTGAGATAGGGGCGACGACGCGACGCACTTGCGCGGGGCGCATCCGTGAGCTGATTGCCGGCCATCCGACCCTGGAAGCGATACCGACGGCACTATTGAAGGTGCGCGACGCGCTTGTGCATGAATTTACAGGTTTTGAGCGCAAGCTGCGTGCCATCGCCGGCCAGGATGATCTACGCACAGCGGCCAATCACGATGCCAGGCGTTGGCGTGCTGCTGGCGCTGACGTTCGTGGCGGCCGTCGATGCGCCGGAGCGATTCCGCTCCTCACGCGCGGTGGGGCCGCACTTCGGACTGACGCTAAGATCGCATAATGTATCGACGGGAACGTGAAATGGCTTCCCGTCTTCCGTGCGGCGGGAGTTAAATGGGAACGCGATCCAATCTTGCCAATTTTTGCCATTGCCGTTATGGTCTCTCGTATGGGCACGATGAACATTTCTCTACCGGACCACTTGAAGAGCTTCGTCGATGAGCAGGTCGCGGGGCGGGGCTACGGGACGAGCAGCGAGTATATCCGCGAACTGATCCGTCGAGATCAGGACCGTCTTGTTCTGCGCCGGCTTTTGCTTGACGGAGCATCGTCCGCACGGTCCGAACCGGTCGATGGGCATTACTTCAGCAGCCTTCGCGATCGAGCACGTGGTCGGCACAGCAAGTGAATAAATCGATTGTTCCCCGAGAGCTTGCTCGCAGTGATGTCGAGGCAGCCGTCGATTACTATGCTCGCGAGGCTGGGTCCGAAGTCGCTCTCGGCTTCATCGACGCACTTGAAGATGCTTATGATCTGATCGCAAGCTATCCGGAAGCCGGATCATTGCGGTATGCATACGAGTTGGGGTTGCCTGATCTGCGGAGCGTTTCGCTGAAGCGATATCCCTATCTAATCTTTTATCGTGACCAGCCAGATCATGTCGACGTCTGGCGTGTGCTTCATGCCAAACGCGACATTCCGCAGGGGATGCAGGAGCCGGAATAATCATTGAATGCAACATTTCCGCAGCCGTGGGGCCTTGAAAGATTGTGGGGCTGCGGTTCGAATCCACTCACATCAGGATTTTTGTCAATGGTTCATTCCGGTGGCATTGGTTTGTCCCTCGTAGTCGGATCCACGGTCTGAGCCCACAGCAATTACCGGCCCGTCCTCGGGCCTATACAACCTCACATCCGGTCGCCGCTTTCAGCGGCTGCACCATTGTCCCGCTTTCGACGGGCACGGGCTCAGGAGAACGGGGCCAAACTCAAGGTCGGCATTTAAAGCCAAAAGGATTCCCGGTCCGTTCACCTGGATCCGTCAGGACTGATCAGGCCCTGAGGATGAGTATTCTGACTACGATAGCTGCGCCGTGCTTCAGGCGTTTTTCATGATTGCACCCTCGATCACGACGCCGGAGTTCACGTACTTCCAGAGCGCGACCAGCAATTTGCGAGCCAGAGCCACGATCATCGGCGTTTTAAGGCGGCCGCTGTTGCGCGCAATGCGCTCTTTGAACACGACGTCAGCGCGGAGTTCGGTTGATGCCGCAGCCAAAGCCAGGCGAGTTCGATCATCGTCGCTCGCAGACGTGGGTTACCCGCCTTCGACACGCCCTGCTCGCGATTGACGTTGCCGCTTTGCCAAGGCGAGGGAGCGAGTCCCGCGTAGGAGGCGATTTGCCGACGATTGTCGAAGTGTCTGAACAGACCTTCGGTGTAGAGTATCGTAGCGAACTCGGGGCCAATTCCTCTGACCCTTAGAAGCGCGGCCTTCGCCGGTGCGCTCGTTACCTCGCGGGAACGCCGCTGGGCTTTCTGGCGAAGGGCCGCAAAACACGCGAACAAGCCGGCGATGTCGCCTCCCGGTAATCGTATGGCGAGACATCTTTTCGCTCCCCGGCGAAAGAGGCGTCACAAGCGACGTCGATTTGCTCAATTCCAACGAGACAAAAATTACGCCAAGATCGACGGGGGTAGCGGCATGCACTTGGGGTTGATCTGCTTTCATCGGCATGACTGGCCTCCAGAGAGATTTCTAGCGACCTCAATCTGCCACGGTGCGGGCCGCTATCCACTCCTGATGGGATCTCAAGGCGAGGCCTTCACACACACGCTGATCTCCACCGCCCGTCACGCCGCAATATGCGCGACGTTATTCCCGTTCGTCCCTCAGCATCGCCTCACGGATCTGCTGCCGCAACCATGCGCAGCCAAGATCGCTGTCCGTCTGAAGCGGCCAAACCGGTGGAAAAGAAAGCTCCAGTGGCACCGGGCTCACCTCAAGTCCCAGCAGCGGTCCGTAACGAAGTGCAATGCGCCATGATACGGTGGCAATCACGGCAGATGAGCGTGCCGTGGCCAATATCGACATGAAATCGGGTGCTGCCGCCACCACCTCCAGTTCTGCGCCCGCGTGTTTCAGCGCATCCTAGATTGAAATGATTGATGACTTGCATGACCGATATCGATTTGATTGCTGACCGAGACATCCTTACAGGAACAGCGCCGTCGCCGGTCCGAGTCCGCTTGACCGCCCCGTCGTCGCTAGCAAGAGCCCATAACTGCCGGTTGACACAGTTGGCTCACAAGCGCCGCAACTAATGTGCTGCACGACTGGGATCCTGCCGATCAATTACGGGGCCGCCAATTGGCCGGCTGCCCCGTCGCGCTGGTCAAGGATGTGCCAAATTTGCCCCAGGAGGTCCGCGCGCATCGTTGGGTAGTTGAGTGGAGAATGCCAGTCGAAGAATGGACGCCAACCCGACAGGCTGCTCAAGTGTATCTCATGGTAAGAGGGATGGGGGATTTTAAAGCTGTACGCTTCCGTCCGCTCCAGCAGCACTTGCGAATCGTCGGGAGGGCGGAGAGTTGGAACGAAGTTGCCGGGATTTTCGGGCGCCCCCCACGGATCAGAAATCGCCCCTGGATCTTCTGGCATCAACTCGCGGTGGATCCGGAATGTTTCCTCCCGATCCATGCCCGATCCGATCGCCAAGGTTTGTGGCAGCGTCCTGACGGTCTCCCCCTCCACAGGAAACACGCGTGGCCCTTGACAAAGCCCAGGGACGAACATTTCGTCCGTGGCGTACATACGACTGAGTGTGATGTCGTCCGCTGACCGGGTTACAATAAGGTGTCGTGCTTTTCTCGCGGCTTCGACATAGCAGCCAACCCCTTCTCCTTCTTCGATGTAGCCAGGGTGTGGCTTTCGCCCCGCTATACGATCATGAGTTTCCGCCGCAGGAAAACGCACCGTAATCTTGTAGGACCAGGTGCGGAGGCTGGCGACGGGAATTGCCCCCTGGATAAGGATGATAGCATGGAAGCTCGGGTTTTCCGCTGTCTGTGGGACCTCGGATAAGGCCTCCATAGCGACTGCGGCCCCGAGACTATGGGCAATCAGGATGATTCGTCTCTTCCGCAATTGCGACAGCAAGTCAGCAAGATATTTTGCCGCTTGCGATGCAGCGGTCTGAGCACGCGAAAACTGCCTCGCCTTCGTTTCGCCCGGCCAGCCGAACACCAGCACATCCGGTTTGTGGCTGTTTTCCGGAGGCTGCCGTTCGGCAAGCTCCGCAGCCACTAATTTCGCGGCGCAGTCAGCATCGCCCATACTGGTAAGAAAGCCATGGATGTAGACGATCAGGTCGCCAGACCCAGATCGAAGTGGCGCGAGAATGTCCGAGTTGGCCCTGACCCAGTCCGCTGGCTCCCCCGAAACGAAAACAGTGCCCGACCCAGCGTGGCGTAGGTCCAGAGAAATGAACTGATCCACATTCGGTGACAGATTTTTCGGCAAACGGCAAGGTGAGGATAGCGCCTGGACGACTACAAATTTCACCACATCGAGATTAAAGGGCAACGCGACGCCCAAGACCAGCACGATGACTGCAAGAAAGGCTCGCATGTTACGCACCCTGGTGCCGGCTGCACGAGACCTGATGGCGGGGCGAAAGGACGCAGGTCGATTCCGATTGTGTCTCACCGGGAAGTCGGCTGGCGTGGCCCATCGTGGTGGCAGTGAGCAGATTTGGCAACAGTATGTCGGCTACTCCAATGGAGTTAGGCCGAATGCCGCGAAGGGCCGAATGCCGTGGCGAATCGCAGATGGTTGGCGAATCCGATTTCACTCCCTTACCTCAACAACGTTCTCCTTGCTCAAGATCGCGCGCAACTGCCTCGATGTGGTTGCTCCCAGCATGCGATCTACCAGGTGAACTCGAGATAATGACCCAACGCTTCGTGGTCGTTGAAAAGAATTGCGAGTTCAAGAAATTCCGTCCACGCGCCGCTCCCCACTCCAGCCGAGCAAAAACGAACGACTGATATTTTCCTTGCTTGAACAGGATTGACGGACCGCCGTGTGGCCGAAGACGTTGGACCACATAAGAAGGAGCCCTGACCGTCCCCGGTCAGGGCTTTTTTTAAACCGGAAATCTGTCGGCAACATTGAGCAACGACACGGAAATACGGTCCGCCGCAAAGCCCACTACAAGCACTGGCCAAGCTAGAAGATGTGCCGCTGCATGGTGGATCTTACACAAAGGCATCAGAGGCTCCAGTAACAATATAGGGGTTTTGTAGCCTGTGTGGACGAATCTTGAAGGGGGCGACGCCAGTAATCTTTGAAGGCCGTAGCCGCGGTCATGCGGCCGATGCGTGCGCGGCGACCGGGCTTCTCACTGCCACCTGAAGCGACAGTACTCCCAAAGCGACGAAGAAGGAGTATTTTGGATCAGTCGTGATGGGGAGCCACGCTGATGAAGCGCCTTCGCGTGCTCGGTGCCATTGGGAGCCTCTGCGTGCTGGCGGCTGTCCTTTTCGTCGCCGCCGGTCCGCCCAAGGTTCCCGAGGATGCGATCCAATCCTCGGTGATACGCGCGCCCGAACTCATGAAGCGTGCCTGGACGCTTCCAGTGGCCGCGACTTTTCAGTCGAACATTTCTTGGCAATCGAACGGATCGCTATGCGGCCCGTCCAGCCTTGCGAACGTGTTCCGTTCGATCGGCGAAGAGGAGACCACAGAAAGTGAAATCCTGGAGGGTACCGGATTGTGCTGGACTGGGTTTTGCATCATGGGTCTCACGCTCGACGAGCTTGCAACTGTCGCTCGCAGGCACACGGAACGTCGGATTTCGCTACTGCGCGATATCACAGCGGATGAATTTCGGGAGCACATGAAGCGCAGCAACGACCCGAGCCGCCGCTATGTTATCAATTTTACGCGAGAGAAGATATTCGGCTCTGGCGCCGGCCATCATTCTCCCATTGCGGGGTATCTGGAAGCTCAAGACCTCGTGCTCGTGCTGGACGTTAATGAAGACTACAAACCGTGGCTGATTGAGCGTGAGCGCCTGTTTGCCGCCATGGACACGTTCGATGGGGACAATAAACGGGGACTGCTCCTGATAGAGTAACAGCTCCACGTCCGCACGGTTCGTTCAGTCAGAGCACCTTGCTGTGTGTTCACGAGCCGCCACGGGTGGCGCAGTGCACCGGGATGCTCTAGTTATGGGCTGCGAAACTCCCAATCGGATCGCCAACGCCCTTGTTCACCACAAGGGAGAAAACCGCTAACAATCGTGCTATTTTCTGCCGATACTAGTCCGAGACATTGGTGAGCAAATGGGAGAGGCGTCTTCGACCAGCCGGATCGACCGTCGCTTGGCTGCCGTCGTCGTCGCGGATGTCGTCGGCTATTCCCGCATGATGGGGGTAGACGAGTCCGGAACTCTGCATGCAGTCGCTGAGGCTCGTGAAACGATCGTCGCACCGCTTGTTCGAGAATGTAGCGGCAGGATCGTCAAACTCCTGGGGGATGGCGTTCTCATCGAATTTGCGAGCGTTGTGCACGCGGTCGATTGCTCGATACGCATTCAACAGCAGATGAGGGACGCTAATTCTTCTCTCCTGGCCCAACGGCAGATCGTCTTGCGAATTGGGATAAATCTCGGCGACATCATCGATCAGGGAGACGACATCTACGGTGATGGTGTCAATGTCGCTGCTCGTCTGGAGCAGCTTGCAGACCCCGGCGGCATTTGCATATCCGGTAAGGTGTTCGACGAGATCCAGGGCAAGACCCACGCGGCGACCCGAGACATGGGCTTGATCGAACTCAAGAATATCCGGAACCCCGTCAGAGCATACGCCATCGACATACCAAGGTCGGGGGATCCGTCTTCTCCCGCGCCATCGCCCCATGCTTCTCGTGAGTTTACGACCATCGTCGTTATGCCGTTCGCCAATCTGTCTGGCCGAGAGGATCAGAGCTATTTTGCAGACGGAATTACAGAAGACATCATCACAGAGCTCAGCAAGCATAGAGACCTGTCGGTCATCGCTCGCAGCACCGCTTTCGCTTATAGGGATCAGCCGGTAAGCGCCGTTGAGCTGGGGCGGAAATTTGGGGCCGATGTAGTCGTGACGGGAGGCATCCGACGTGCGGAGCAACAGGTTCGCGCGACAGTGCAGCTCGTCGACACCTGTACGGGAAAAGAAGTCTTCGCAGAGCGCTTCGATCGTCGCATCGAGGACATCTTCGCCGTCCAGGACGAGATAGTCGATGCGATCATCGGACGGTTGTTCTTCAATTTGCAGACTGTCGCGAGCACCGCGCGATCTAGAAATCCAACGACAAGCGTTTCGGCATATACGAGTTGGCTTCGCGCCGGCAATGCTTGGCGGAATGGCGACGAGGCGGCTGCACGCCAACACATGCACGATGCCGTTGCCATCGATCCGAGTTACGCGCCAGCCCTTGCCTCGCTATCGCTGATGTATGCCTATTGGCGGTTCAGTGCCCCGGCACGAGAGACTGACGAAGAGCGCAAGCAGCTTTCCATCCAGTACGCCAACAAGGCGCTAACAACTGGCAAAAACGACCCGTTCGTGTTGACGAGCGTTGCGGCATGTTTCTTGTTGGCGGGCGCGATGAAAGACGCATTGCGCCACTCTGAGATTGCCGTCGCCATGAGCCCTCGCGACATCAATGTGTTGGTCGCCAGAGGAATGATCCTCTCCTATGCGGGCCGCCACGATGAAGGGCTTACCCTCGTCCAGCGTGCGTGCAGCTTCGAGCCGTTGTTGCCGCCGGCGTTCGTCTCCAGTTTGGGCGATTGCTATTATCTTTCTCGTGAGTTCGAACTAGCCTTGGAAGCTTACCGATCGCTCATCGATGCTCCGCCTTTCTTCCGTCTGAACGAGGCGGCCTGCCTTGCGCAGCTTGGTAGGGGGGAAGAGGCGAAGAACGCGGCGAGCGAATTGCCCGGTGAATTCGATGCCGCGCTATATGCACGAATTACCGCGGAGATCTGTAACTTGAAAGAGGACGCCGCTCTATGGGTCGACGGCTTGCGTAATGCTGGGGTCGCGATCTGACGCACAGAAAAACGCAAAGGCCGGGGGTCGAAGCCCCCTACAAGGCGAACTTTTGAACAGCCGCCTCGATCTGAGGCGGTCGCTTGATTCAGTCGGCCGAACGTCGGCAGTGGGTCGGGACCTTCTTCGCGAGGCCTTGTGTGCGGCTTGGTGCGAGGATGTTCACGTTCTGGGAAAATCTAATCCAAGTGCAACATTGACGGGTGAAGAGTAGGGCACTACGCGCATTCGCGCAAATGCGCCATGAAGACCTCGGTGGGGCGTTCGATAGCCCAAGCACTTGCGCGGGAGCGCATTCATATGTTGGGCGAGGGCGACGAGCTGTTGCTGACTGACAGCGGAGAGATCGGTATCGCCAGGCATGAAGCGGCGGATCCGCTTGTTGGTGTTTTCCACGGCACCTTTCTGCCAAGGCGCACTGGGGTCGCAGAACCAGCTCCGCGCGCCGATGCCCTCTTCCAAAGCCCTGAATCCGGCAAACTCCGTGCCGCGATCAAAGGTGAAGCTCTGCCGAGCAAAGGCTGGCAAGGGAGAGAACGTTTCGATGATCTTGTCCATGATTGGTTGTGAATGCCGGCTGTGGTTCTTGATCATGACGGTGTAGCGGCTCTTGCGTTCAACCAAGGACGTGACGTTGGCGTTGCCCAAGTCACGCTGGAAGATCAACAAGTCGCCTTCCCAGTGACTGAACTGCGAACGATTACCAATGAAATCAGGACGTTGCGATATCCTGCAGGCAGCAGGAAAAGTGCCGTCGCGGGGTTTCCTCGAGCCGCGGGGGCGGCGTTTGCGGCGGCCTTCCGCCAGATGCTGATGGAGTTCCAGCGCCTGATCTTCCTTGCCATAGATGAAGCGATAGATCGTCTCGGTGCAGACCCGCACGGCGCTCACGCCATCGGCGAGCAGACGACCGGCAATCTGTTCCGGTGACCAAAGTGCCTTCAGCTGCTCGATCACCAGTTCGCGCAATTGCGGGTGCCGCACAAGCTTCCTCAAACGCTGCCGCCGCTCTTTGCGGATATCGTCAGCAACGGTCGGGAAGTAACCGCTATAGTCGGGCAGCTCGCGATCGTGGAAGGTGTTGCGCCTGATCTCACGGTAAATCGTCGATCGATGACGACCAAGTTCGCGCGCCATTTCTTTGATCGGCACTTTGCGTTCGACAAAGTGGAAGAGGCGGCGTCGATCAGTCAGATTCAGCTGCGAATAGCGTCGGGACATTCCAAATCTCCAAGGGGAACCCATTGAAATCATTGGCATGTCGCACTTGGAAATAGAATGTACCAACCTGTTACAGAAGATCGCATAATGTACGAGTGGGACGGTGGCGCGATGGCCGGTATCTTATTTGCCTGCGCGTGATCTGTATCCATTGGGAGGTGGCCGTCTGACCGGATTTCTGGGTCGGTGATAACTCTGACGCGCGGTCGTCGGCGGCGCGGAGTACGTCGGTCGCGCCTCGCTACCAAGTTCGACCGCGCCACCGGTATTTGCTACAGTGGGTTCTTTGGGGGAGGATATCATGGGTATACTTGATCGCCTGCTTTCGTCGCCTGATCCCTTCATCAGCGACGGGGGCATGGAGACAGACCTGATCTTCCACGAAGGCGCCGAAATGCCGCTGTTCGCCTCCTTCGTCCTGCTCGACAGCCCAGAGGGGCGCGAGATGCTGCGGTGTTACGCGCTTTCGTATTTCGACTTGGCCCAGGTCGCGGGGCGCGGCTTTGTGATGGGCACGCCGACCTGGCGCGCCAATGGCGGCTGGGGGCCGAAGCTCGAGCTCGACGAGGCAGGGATCCGGGACGTCAACCGGCGCGCCGTCGCCTTCGCCCGCGACCTGCGGAGCGCCCATCCCTGGCGTGACCATATCCTGATTGAGGGGGTGCTCGGGCCGGCAGGCGATGGCTATGCACCCGAGCAGCTTCTGACCCCGACCGAAGCGGCCCGCCTGCACAGCGCCCAGCTGGAGACCTTTGCCGAGGAGGGTGTGGACATCGCGTCGGCCTTCACCATCACCCATCCAGGCGAGGCCATCGGCATGGTCAACCGGGCGCGCGATCTTGGCCTGCCTTTCGCACTCTCATTCACGGTCGAGACCGACGGGCGGTTGCCAACCGGACAGGACCTCGATGCCGCGCTCAGCGAGGTCGAGTCCGCGACTGGCGGCTACGCTCTTTATTACGGGATCAACTGCGCCCATCCCGAGCATTTTGGTCAACAGCTGCCATCGCGCTGGCTCAACCGGATTGGCATGATCCGCCCAAACGCCTCGCGCCGCAGCCATGCCGAATTGGACGAAGCCACCGAGCTCGATGACGGTGACCCGCAGGAGTTCGGCGCGCTTTACGCTGAAATGGCAGAGCGGCTCCCCGGATTGCGCGTCGTCGGCGGATGTTGTGGTTCGGACCTGCGGCACATCAAAGCGCTGATCGCGGCGGGCGTCTGAGCGCCGGTCGGGCAAGGATGCCTGCTCTATCTGTCGCAATCGATGTCCTTGTAGAGTAAGTATTCTGCTTCACTGAAGCGGACACCCGAATGGTCGAAGCAGAACCGCTTAGGCAGGATCCTGAAAAGGTAGCGCTTCCCGCATGCCGCCGGAACATCCAGAGAATACAAACGAGCCATGCTGGACGGTACGGGGTCTGTCCATTTTTTATGTCCCGCGAAGGAAACGTCCTGCAGGAGCGTCGCCGATCCGGAGCGGCCGACGCCTCCTGCCGCTGCGACGACGCCCGTTCCCTTCGCCTCGTCAACCGTTGGATACTCGTGCCGCGTCAGTGGTGCGCCGGCCAGCGGCACGTCGGTTGTCTTGAATGCCACGTTGAAGCGCACGTCGTCGCGGGTTGGCACGCGGCCGTAGCCGTTCAGGTACTTCCAGGAAAGGCGTAAGAGCTTTTGCGTGCCTTTCGTGGCGGTGGGGTTAGGATGTACGTCGGCCGAAAAGTTCGTTGGCACGAAGGTGTCGACGCCTCCGCCCGGGGGTGGGCACTGCGTGAACAGCGGCGTGTACCCACATTCGCTTCCGCCGACGCCCCATGCGCATCGGCTGAGACGCAGCCAGTCGTCGTCATTGAGTACGCGCACACCTTTCCATAAGCTCCCCCCATGCCCCGGTGTCATCCACGGACTGATCTTGCCTGCTCCAGTGGCGGAGGCCCAGTCGGTCCTATGGTTCTGGACGAGCATGAGGGCTTCCTTTTGCGCGAAGAGGGCCGCGTTCTGCATCACCGTCGGGTTCGGGATGACGGGCGCCTTCCCAGTGGCATCGGCGGCGAAGCGACGTCCCGACTCCAACGTAGTCAGGCTGTGGCAGCTCGAGCATGGATGGCCTTCGATCAAGAAGGACCTACCGTCAAGCAGCGTGCTGGCGTGGGCGGCCGAATATGCCGAACCGATCACGCGGAACGGCGCGTCCGCTCTCGCGATACGGCCCGGAAGGAAGTTGCCCATGCTGAACACGGCGCGCGGATCGTGCCTGCCCTCGAAATAGCCGACCCTCGCCTGTTGCATGTGCGGATCGATGACTGTGGGCTTCTTGTTGTCGTGACAGAGTACGCAGTCGACCATGGCGCTGCCGTCGTAAAGCTCCTCCGCAGCGCGCCGCCCGGCGGAGTCGCCGTAGGATGCTCCGCCGGGCGGCGGGAAGCGCTCCCTCCAGTCGAACACGGAGCGGTCCTTCCGGCCGTCGAGGAAGGCGATTTCACCCGTGACGTTGTTGAATCCGATTGCGCTGTACCGGGAGAACCGTGGATCTGTCTCCGTCCAGTAGGGCTCCGCCGCGATTTCCAGGCTTTCGGACGATTTCCGGCAGAGGAACAGCCACTGTACATGGTCACGCGTGACCCGGCCCACCCGCGAGTTCAGTCCGCAGAAAGTCACGCCCCCTGCGAGCGAAGGCTTGTCGCAGCGGTCGACGGCAGTCGTCCACTTCACCAGTCCGCCTTCGACGTCACGGTGTGCAAATTCGAGCGGAGTGGCTGGCTTGGAAAGATTTGGTTCCAGCCTTACGACGTTTCCGTCGACCTCGAGACCGACGGGTCGCGAATTCGGCCCCGTGCAGACCCCATCCGGCATGGGGCCGAATACCGACCTGGCCTCGTCGCCGAATTTCGTCACCGGATTGGTGCTCGCCGTTGCCGGACCCCACAACACGTCGCCGTTCCATTGAAGAAGAAGGTCGTATGGCGACACCGTTCGGGTGCCGGCGGTTGCGGCTTTTGGGGCAGCGCCTGCAAAGGCCCCCAATTTCTCACAAGGTTCGGCGTGCAGGTCCTGCAGAGTAGGGATCTCCGATTGAACGGGCAGAGAAAGCGCGACAGCAATAGCCGCGGCGAAATGGACGAAGCGCCCCACGTTTCATTCCCCAATTTTCGTCTCGCGCGGATTGTCAGCGCGCGCTAGCCTGGATCCCGGACTGATTGGGGGCGACCTTGAGGACAACGAACTTCAACAATTCGCCGTCCCGTGTTATCGTTGCGTATAACTTGGCCGTGTAGTCGAGCTGTACCGCGCTGACCCCGATCGTCTGAATGCTCACTTGGACCGATAAAGCAACCTCGAAGTTGCCCTCTTGCGTCTTACCAATCAGGATGCTGCTAAGCTGGCGCGTAGCACTGGAGTTCGTTGCAGCGAGGGGCGCGAACATTGTCTGGAATTGCTTGGCCAGCGATCCTGCCGAAATGGCAAGCACCGAATTCGGATTGCCCGGGTCGCAGTGGTAGTACTGTCCCGCATTCACGAACAAAGCCGCCAGTCCGTCGAAGTCGCGGTTGTCCATCGTCCACGCATATTGGGAGAGCAGGTCAATCACGTCTCGCCGTTCCTCCGGCGTGGGCGCGGTTAATGACCCGCCGCGGTATTCCCTCCAAGGCATATTGTTTGGCCCGGGGCATTCATTGGCCGCGACTGCAGGCGATACCGCAAGCAAGGAGAATACGGCCAAAGCCGTGAAAATCTTATACGTCCTCAAGTTGACCCCCTCTGTGCTGCCCACCGAGGGTCCGGCCCGTCCCTACGCTATTCCATGCCATGCACTACCAACGGACCGCACCGGACGTTCTCGCAGCACTGCAATATACGTGGCCACCATGCGACCACGTCTAGATTAAACTCAAGTTGTTGAATGACCTCAGCTTGAAGAGTAGCTTGAACCGAAGAAACACGCAAGTTGAGTTGCCTGTCTACTGGGCGGATCCGGCGATGAACGACGTCACGCAATGGCTGGCCGAGATCGGATTGGGGCATTTGGCGGACAAATTCGTCGACGCGCAGATCGATTTCGACACGCTCGCGCTGCTTTCCGATCAGGATCTGCGCGAACTGGGCGTCCCCATGGGCCCCCGCCGCAAGCTGCTTGCAGCAATCGCTGCGCTCGGCAGGTCGGCGGAGCCCCGCGCGGGTGATCGCACTCCAATCGAACGCCGGCAGTTAACGATCCTCGTTGGCGACATGGTCGGTTCGACCGAGTACGCCTCCAGGCTCGACCCCGAGGACGTCAGCCAGCTCACGCAGACATTCCTCTCGCGATGCAGCGCGCTTGCAAGGTCGCACGGGGGCTTCGTCGCGAATTATGTCGGCGACGCGCTGCAGGTCCTGTTCGGCTTTCCGGCGGCGGAGGAGAACGACGCCGAGCGCGCGATGCACTTGGCGTTCGACATCGTAGCAGCGATGCCACAGATAGAAACGCCGGACAGTTCGCGCTTGGGGGTGAGGATTGGGGTCGCGAGCGGCTTGGTCGTCGTCGGCGACATCGAGGGCGCGCCTGCCGGGATTTCGACGGTGGCGTTCGGCCATGTCCCGAATCTCGCCCACCGACTTCAGGCTATAGCCGAACCGAACAGCATCTACGTCGACGAGAACACGTTCCAGGCGACGTCGGGCGCCTTCCAGTACGCCGACGTCGGCGGCAAGATGCTGAAGGGCTTCAGCAGTCCCGTCCACATCCGGCGCGCCCTCAAGCCGATCGCAAGGAAATACCGCTTTGCGGGCGAACTCCGGTCGACGCCGCTGGTGGGGAGGAGGAGCGAGCTGCAGGCGGTCGAGGCCCTCTGGGACGCCGTGCGAGCCGACCGCCATGGACGCGTTGCGTTGATAAGCGGCGAGCCGGGGATAGGGAAATCGCGGCTGCTCTTCGAGCTTGGGAGGAGCTTTCCCGAAGCGAAGGCGCTTGTTGTGCAGTGCGCCCCCGCCTTCACCAACAGCGCACTTTATCCGTTCCTGAGGCTGCTCAAGCAGGAGGCTGGCATTACCGAGGACGCGCCGTTGCCGTCTGAAAGGCTGCGGGCCGCTCTGTCGGCGAGCACCGTCCCCTTGTCGGTCTCGTATCCGATCTTCACACGGCTCCTGGCGGTCGAACCCGACTACGAGCCGTCCAGGCTTGCCTCGTTCCAGCAGGAGGTCGCGATCAGCCAAGTGTTTTCGGACTGGCTCCGGCAATTGGCGAGCGCTGGACCCGTGATGCTCTTCGTGGAGGACGAGCAATGGATCGACCCGTCCTCCGGCAAGCTCCTCCAGACGCTCGCGCACGACGTCGCACAGTCTCCGGTGCTCCTCCTGGTGACCTCGCGCGAGAGGCAGACGAAGGCGGCGTTCGACACCGCCGTCACGGTGCATCTTGCCCTCGAACGGTTCTCCCGCGAGGAGGCTGGCGAGTTCGTCCAGAACGTCGTCGAAGGGGGCCATCTGTCTTCCGGCGTCCTCTCAATGCTTCTTAGCAAGGCCGAAGGCGTTCCCCTCTATCTTGAGGAACTCGCCCGATCGGCCCTCATGCTTGCTCTCAATACGCCCGGTCGGTTCGGGGCGAAGGCCGAGAGCGACGTCGACGTCCCCGTCTCCCTCCAGTCCGCGCTCATGTCCCGTCTCGATAAGCTCGGCGCCGTCAAGACGGTCGCGCAGACGGCCGCTGTGATCGGCCGGGAATTCGACCTGAAGACGCTCGCCCATGTCGTCGGTCTCTCGAGCGAGGTGCTGCGGCCTCAGATAGATCGTCTTGTTGCCGTCGGCCTCGTCGCGCCGCAGCCCTTCAGCAACTGGCCCCGCTACTCCTTTGCTCACAGTCTGCTGCAGGAGGCCGCCCGCGGGGCGCTGCTTCGGGACAGGCGGCGGGAGCTTCATGCGCTCGTCGCCAAGGCGATCGAGGTCGTTCAGCCGAGGACGGTCGTGGAGCATCCCGAGATCCTTGCCCAGCACTATGACGAGGCGACGCAGTTCGAGCGCGCCGCCGACTATTGGCTCAGGGCGGGCAGGAAGCTTGGGGCAACGTGGGCGAAGGTCGAGGCTGCGAACATGTTCGCCAAAGGGATCGAATGTGTCCGCAGAATGCCGCCTTCGACGACGCGCGACAGTAGAGAGCTGACCCTCGAACTCGAAAGGGGCGACGTCCTCTACGCGGCATACGGATACATGACCGGGGAAGGCAGTGACGCGTACCGGAACGTCATGCGGCTCAGCGAGGCGACCGGAGATCCGGAGGCGGCGATCCGGGCCCTGGACGGCCTGTTCGGAACTTCGTTCAACTCCGCCCGGTTCTCGGACGCGGAATGGGCGAGTAACCAGCTCAAAGAGATTGGCCGCAGGGATGGCAACATTAAGGCCCTCGTACTCGGGCTGCAGTTCGGAGGCATGTGCGCTTTCGCGCGCGGCAGTTTTCCGGAGGCGCGGGAGGTGTTGCTGGAGGCCCTTGTGCACCGTGAGCACGCCGATGAGGTAGGAAGCGACTTTCCAAGCATGTCGATGCTTTATCTCTCGTGGACGCTGCAAATACTTGGGGAGGCAGATGCGGCCATGGAGTTGTTCCACGCGGCTGAAATGGAGACCCGCGGACAAACGGACTACCGCCTCGCTGCGTGTCTGGGTAACGGCTGCATACTGATGTCTCTTCGTCAAGACGTAGCGACGCTCCAGAGGCTGGTGGACGAGCTCGTGCCGCTCGCCACACGCAACGGATTCCAGCTTTGGCTCAACTTCGCGTCGTTCTTTTCCGGGTGGGCCAAGGCGGCAAGTCAACAAGACGCCTCCGGCATCGCGCAGATGAAGCACATATGCGACAACATGGGCGAGCAGGAGGTCGATAAGACATGCTATCTGGGCGTGCTCGCCGATAGCTACCTTCGAATGGGAAGGACTGACGAGGCGTCAGCGACCCTCGATCAGGGCTTGAAGCTCGCACGGCGTACCGGTGAGCACTACTACATGCCTGAGCTGCTTCGTCTACGAGGAGAGCTGCTTAGGCAGACGGATCGGCCGGCTGAGGCCAAGAAATCGTTTGAGGAGGCGATCTCTTTCGCACGCGATCAGGGGGCCAAGGCATGGGAGGCGAGAGCCAAGCAATCACTTGATTTGCTTTCATTGGATCCGCCGTAAAGATAGAGGATGCAAGTCGGGGTACGGTGTCCTCGAACTGCCGCTGACTGACCACCTGACGATCGGCAGAAGTTCATCGGTGCTGGAGCGCGGCGGAAACTCTCGGCCGGCGTGGACGGTACCGCTTCCCTCGCTCGACGGGACCTTTACGAATGCCTTGGATGTCTTGTTATTGGGCACGACGAGGGTTTGGTCTGGCATGCTTTCCTTGTGCGTCACCCAGTCGTTTCCTTCTAGTGGTCACGCCGCGCGCGCAGAGGCCGCAGTTGAAAAGTCGGCGCTCAAGGCGCGCGCCCCCGTCGACCTTGACGAGTGCGTGAGTCTTGGTCTTGTGGTTGCGCAGCAGCCGGCGTTCCGGGTCGACGACTGGGCCGTAGTCGATCTGGCCACGCATGAAGAGGTCGTCGACGAAGGCCTTGGCCGCCGCAGTTCCGCTCGGGGGGAGGATTGGCTCGGCATTGAAGCCGGCGGACGTCACGGTAAAATCGCGCGGCTCGGCCGCGGCCTCCACGAAGAGCACGCCGTCGATGCCATATTGGGACGCCGGCAGCCCGACCATCGGCAGCGGCTCTCGCTCGGCCGTAGCCGAATTCGCCGCCGCGGTGAGCGACTTGACGTTCGCCATCATTGGGAGCGAGGACGCGGATTGCAAGGAAAGGATGCTTCTCCCCACGAACACGCCCTTGGCGATCGACGAATAGGTCGGGTCCGCCTGGGCCGCGATCACCATGTTGGCAGCGACATGGGCGTAGCAGTTGGTGACGATGGGCGACGACCACTTCACACCTTGAACGAGAAATCCGGCGAGGTCGTCGGCGACGGCAAGCAGCTCCGCCTCAGTCGGGGCGCCTGGGTTGGCCGCCTTCGTGGCGAGCGAAACGCCGAGAATCTCGAAGAAGGCGCCCGTGAAAATGCGCGAGAAAGAGTGCGGCTTCGACGAGAGTTGCGACATGGGTGCTGCACTTGGGAGCGTCATCGGGTCCTGATAGTTGAACGAGTTGACCGCACTGCGCAGGCAGTCCGCTTCGGCCAGGTCAGGATCCTGCGCGCGAAGGGCGCTTCCGAGCTGCTCCGCGAGCCTTGAGAGACGCGACGTCGTGTAGAGGTTTCCGCCACTGACGGCGAGGACCGCCGTCCGCAGCGACGGAATCTGAATGGCCGACATCAAGGCGCTGATGTCGCCGAAGGACTCATGAAAGGCTGCGATCTCCTGGCTGGCGACGCCCCATAGCTCGGGCATGAACGCGTCAAGCACGGCGTGTCCCACCTCGTGACAGCTTACGTCGGGACTTTCGCAGGTGAATACCGTTCCTGTCACACCCGGACCGTGGAAGAAGTTCAACGCAGCCCGATCGTAGTTGGCGTCGAGGTCGAATCCGTTGTCGAGCACGACGTTGAGGCTCGGCCCCCCGTGCCATTGCGTCAGCGGTACCCGCTGCGCCCAATAGTCGGCGCCTCGCCTCAACGCGGCCG
Source organism: Sinorhizobium sp. P24N7 (assembly GCF_042436655.1). Lineage (NCBI taxonomy): Bacteria > Pseudomonadati > Pseudomonadota > Alphaproteobacteria > Hyphomicrobiales > Rhizobiaceae > Sinorhizobium > Sinorhizobium sp. P24N7. The sequence continues at coordinate 442,045 of NZ_JBHMIW010000003.1, forward strand.
CGGTGGCCCAATAACGGAACTCAGACGTACCGTGCGCGTAGATGGCAGGTGGCGGCCCCCCCGCTGGGAACGAGAACGCAAGGGGAAGCTTGGAAAGATCCGGCGTAGGCACCGTCAGACCCATGGCCGTTTCAGGATCGTCCTCCCACGAGCCCACCGTTCCAGCAGGAGTGAAGGAAGGTACATTCGTCTTTGGGGTCCTGGTCTTTGCGGTAGCAGTTGTCGACTTGTTCGGAGCTCTTTTGGCTTTCCTGGGCATTTGAGACATGCGGATGCCCTTTCCCTAATTTGCGCTTGAGTTGAACGATAGCTATTTCGGCGCAGAAGATACGGTGTGAGCGCCTTCCTGCGCCTTCACGGCGGCGCGCACCAAAGCGTCGTGGGCCTGGAAGGTTAGACACTCCCTCGCGGATCCATTGCTCCATGCCTTCCAATCGCTGATCTGGACGATGACGGTCCCACTGTCCGGGTAGACGTGGATGAATTGGCCGTCCCGACCGATCGCAGTGAAGTCAGAGTGCCTACGTCGGAACCACCAAAAGTACCGGTATTCCAGAGGGCAGCCGGCATTTTGATAGCTATTTCTCGGGTCGATCAGGTCGCCGGTGTTTCTTGTGGTTGCTACCTCGAACCACGCCTCCGGGATAATCTGGCGCCGGCCCACCCTTCCTTTATTCAGAACAAAGACACCGAACCGTGCGAGGTCAGCGGCTTCCGCTTTGAAGCAACACGACCCGATCGCAGTGCCGTCCCGGTCAACACCCCACGACGCGTCGCCTTGTGCGTCGATAGCGGACCAGATGCCTTCTGCGAGGAAATCGGTGAGGGAGGATGGAGTTACCATGCGTTCCGCAACGGCGGCCGCAATTGCGGAATCCAGGGCAGAATAATTGAAGCTGTCTTCGCGGTCCTCATCGCGCACTCGATATCGCCTTGCGAAGTCCCGAATATTCATCCTCAGGTTTCGCACGTCGAGGCTGAACTGATTTGCGTCGGAGAAAAGTCCGTACCAACCCAACTCATTCCAGCGGACTCGGGAGCGCATACGCAGGACGTCGTGAAGCGGGACGTCGGCGTATGCACTGGCGGGTGGGACATCTAACCTTGCAACAAACCTGCCTACGGGTGTCTTCAGGATATGCTCGAAATCTTCGCGCGACCTTGCGCCAAAGCGCGTCGCGATTGCATGCCCCAGCAGGGTTGAGGTGAGCGATTTCGCTACAGAAGCGATGCCGTAGCGTCGGGTCGGTTCATTGCTCGCGCCCCGCTCGGGGCAGAAGCCCGCATCGGGACTGAAATATTCGAGGTGCAGCGCGTTTTTTCGCACGACGAGCAGTGCGCAGACGCGTGCGTACTGCACAAATGTGTTCAGATCACATCGTCTGGATGGCGTGACGTCGCAGTCAAATGTGACCCCTTTAATTTCTGCTCCTCGCACGAAGGCGGAACGAGACTTTGGACGATGTATTATGTCGTTCTCGGTGGCGACTGCAGAGCCAAATCCACTTACAAAAGTCGCGAATAGGAGTAGGGCCACCAACGCAGCAAGCGGATTTGCCAAATGGTGGACGCTAAGTCCTCTCATTTGGGCGACACCCTCACTGAATCGACCTCAAGGACGTCTGTACTGGGCGTGTAGTTCCGGTAGTGCCCCATCTTGAACTTCGTCTTAATCGTCGTGCCCGGCGCCGGCACGTATCCGATCTTCCCGGATATTCGCACGATGAAACGACCGTCCTGATGAACTTCAATGAAGTCGCGATCATCTCTCCCGGCCTTGATGAGGTAGCGCATTTCCGTCCACCCGGATGTGGGCGGATCCAGCCACGGGTTGGAGCCATAATTCGCGACGAGCGCGCTGGTGCACGCTTCACCCTCGTCCTTCGTCGGATAGGTCACCTTGCATTGTGACAGAGCGCCTTCCTCCCATTTGAAAGTTTGACTTGGAGCCTTGGCGGATGCAATTAGACACCTGCAGTTCTCATCCTGAACAGTGAGATTGAGAATCCCGCCATCATACCGCTGCGCGAGGAACGGGCTCGGGCTCCAGCCGTCGCCATATGAGGGGAGGGGCTCTTGTTTCCATTGAGCCGTAATCCAGCGCGTCCTGGTGGAGAATTCGTGTTTAGTAGTGCGGAATGTAATTGCATATTCATGCGTCGCTGCACTGTCGTGTTCCAGATCATTGGTGAGACGCAGTTCTTGGCGTTGAACTACCGAGGTGTCGGACTTGAGGATGGTATGATCCGACAGCCCCTGGATGAAGGATGGTCCCAGGTCATCCGGGAACTCGTCGTCACGTTTGAAGGCTGACCCGTTTGGGATTTTGCCCCCATTGGGGACGTCACATTCTATTTCTTCGCTTTCTTCGCACTTGTTGTCAGTGATCGATGGATCAACAGTAATCTGGGCGTGCTTGTCGCCGACCTCTTGCGGGTCAGAATCGAAGGTGACAGGCCGATTTTGAGCGATCTGGCAAGTACACCACCTTTCATCGAGTTTGCCAGCGCGAAAGTCTTCCGACAAATCGGTTGCGTAGGAAATCGAAACGGTTGTGGCTAACACGCATGACAGGACGCTCAACCGCATCTTCGCACCAGCCACGCTAGTTGAATCTATCAACCAGCATGCGTTAAAGTACACAACTTGTCGAGGCGGAAATGCAAGGCGCGCAACTACATTTGCTGCTACTTCGCGCTTGAGTAGATTTGCACGCTCATTGAAACACGCAAAGAGAACCTCCATTAACTCAGTGGGCAATCGCATCCACTTGGTAGGTCCTTGATCAAGTCGTCGTCACCAATGATCGCAACGCGCCCCGACGGCTCAACCAGGAAATCGGCGATGGAAACGGCGTCGGCATAGAGTATCAGGGCCGAGTAGCGGCGGTTGCCGTTTTCGTCATGCCCGAAGAAGCGCGGCGGGCGGTAGAGCTCGCGCAAGCTGCGGCTGCCCGAGTGGTCCGTGGTTGGGCGCCAGTCAACGATGCCACGTGGAAGAAAGTCCTGTTCAAGATCATGGATCACGAGAAAAGGGCCGCCTTTGCCTCTGACAAAAAAGCTAAAGAAGGTCAGGTAAAACAGCGCGTTCTCATCCGTCAGCTGAATTGGAGCCCTGGCGTTGACGGTGTGAATCGGGGGCGAGGTACCGTCCAGCCTGATGCTCTCGCCGTCTGAGAGAAGAAAGCAGAATCGTCGGTGTGGATTGTCCCAACCGGGATCGAATACCTGAATGATGCCCACATTGCGATAGAACGGCAGAGATCTATGCAGAACGACCGCTGTGTCCGGATTGAGCGGCGATGCAGCCTCTCCCGAGATATTGCATACGGCAAAACCTGCGGCTCGTCTGGTAGCCTCGTCGACAGGCTGCCAATCAGGGCCGGAATAGGAGAAAGGCTTCATTTGAAGTCTCTCCGTTTGTGAAGTCCCGCGGCGCTGTATCGGAAATCCTTGCCCACGGCGCTCTTGCGGAATCGCAGCGGCGAGTTTGGCCGCCAATACCGAACACGAAGCCTTCGGTGAGCAATCGACCGGCGTTCGGCCCCAGTGGTCCGTTGCGTCTAGAGGAACCGAGTAACTTAGCAGCGTGTCGAAGACCGCAATGTCGCCGGCCATCGCAGCCGCAAACAACGCTGTTTGCCGACGATCATCCGAAGACCGCGCCGGATCCGCGCCAAGAGCCAGAAGGCGCGCTATCAGATCGCGATTGCCACCTAACGTGATCGTGACGCAAAGGGCCATACTCAGCTCGGAGACAATTGCAGTCGTCCTTTTACGGGGTAGTGTCGCGAGCAACAACTCGACAATGGCAGTTTCGCCTTTACGGAACGCCGTCGCCAGCATTGTCGAGTGGCGGGCTTCACAGTTCCAGGGATTGACCCGACCCTCGCGCAGAAGGTCGAGGACGATCTCACTCATATCGTTTTCCACCATAAGCGCCGGGACATAACAATTGAAGAGCTCCATTTCGTCGAGATTGACATCGGTGCGCGAAAGGATGTGTTCGGCAAGGTTGCGGAACACGGCCGTCTGCTGATTGCTGACGGCGACCTGTATCGCAGTCTCTTGTGACTGGTTGCGGGCCTTAATGTCGGCACCTCGATCGATGAGAAGGCGCGCTACCGCCGCCTGACCCCTGCTCGCCGCCAAGTGCAACGGCGTCGATTGCGCTTGATTGCGCGCCTCGACCTCGGCGCCTTTGTCGATGAGGAGGCGTACCACGGCTTCGTGACCGTTGCTTGCAGCCAGATGCAGCGGTGTCCATTGCACTTGATTGTGCGCGTCGACCTTGGCGCCCGTGTCGATGAGGAGGCGTGCTATCCCTTCATGACCGTTGCTCGCGGCCAGATGCAGGGGGGTCCATTGCGCCTGCTGGCGGGCGTCGACTTCTGCGCCTTTGTCGATGAGGAGGCGTGCCACGGCTTCGTGACCGCTGGCGGCCGCCCAATGCAGGGGGGTTAATTGCGCCTGCTCCTGCGCGCTAACATCGGCGCCCTTGTCGACAAGGAGGCGTGCCACGGCTTCGTAACCATTCTGTGCCGCAGCATGCAGCGGTGTCCATTGCGCTTGATTGCGCGCGTCAACCTCGGCACCGCTGTCGATGAGGAGGCGTGCCACGGCTTCGTGTCCGCTGCTCGCGGCCAGATGCAACGGTGTCCATTGGACCTGCTGGCGTGCGTCGACTTCCGCGTCCTTGTCGATGAGGAGGCGTGCTACGGCTTCGTGTCCGTTGCTCGCAGCCAGGTGCAGCGGCGTCCATTGTTCCTGTTGTCGCGCATCGACATCGGCATCCTTGTCGATGAGGAGGCGTGCCACGACTTCGTGTCCGCTGCTCGCGGCCAGATGCAACGGTGTCCATTGGGCCTGCTGGCGTGCGTCGACTGCCGCGTCCTTGTCGATGAGGAGGCGTGTCACGGCTTCGTGTCCGCTGCTCGCGGCCAGATGCAGCGGTGTCCATTGTTCCTGTTGTCGCGCATCGACCTCGGCGCCCTTGTCGATGAGGGCGCGTGCAACGGCTTCGTGTCCGTTGCTCGCAGCCAGGTGCAGCGGAGTCCACTGCGCCTGCTGGCGCGCGTCGATTTCGGCGCCTTTGTCGACAAGTAGGCGTGCCACGGCATCACGACCACTGTTCGCTGCGAGGTGCAGGGCAGTCCATTGCGCCTGCTCTCGCGCGTCGACTTCCGCACCCTTGTCGATGAGGAGGCGCACCACCGCCACGTGCCCGTTGTTTGCGGCCAGATGCAGGGCCATCCATTGTGATGCCACATTAGCGCGAATGTCGGCGCCGTTGTCGATAAGAAGCTGTGCGACCGCCTCGTGTCCGTAATATGCGGCCACGGTCAGAGCGGACCAACCGTCATTGTCTCTGACTTCGACGTCGGCACCGTAGTCGAGAAGAATCCGGGCGGCGCCGCAATCGTCGCGCATGGCCGCTGCCTGCAAGGCATTGCTGCCCGAACTCCGCGTTTTGTAGTTCACGATAGCCGCGCGCTTTGCCAGATCAGTTCGATCAAGTCGCCGAAGCGCCGCCTCGAAGAGAGTTCCGTCCTGCGTTGCAACTGCTGTCGTGACCAGACTCGCGCTGTCAGACAAGACCCACCAGTCGCCATCGGAGCCGGTGATCAATCGCAGCAGGCAGGATCGCATGAATTCAAGCGGCAACCGATCCGTTTCCTCCCACCAATACCACCAGAGCGTCGTCATCGCCACAAGATCGCCGGCATCGACGACCAAACGCCCTTCATTCCCCTTTGCACGCTCTTCCTGCCACAGGAGGGCCTTTCGTTCCATATCGACCAGGGTTTCCTGATGCGACCGATCCTTATCATACCAGCTTCGGGCCTTGGCCCAACCCTCGATGATGGCGGCATGGGTGAGCCTGAGTTCGCCGGGTTTGGGGGGATAGAGGATTCGCTGCCGCCGCAGCGCAGTCACCAGCCCCGGCGCAGTCAGAACCGCGGGATGGTCGCTCCGACAATTGCGCAGAACACAGAAGGAACCGCCGCCTACGCGCGTCTCGACCAGATGGCGCAGCAGGCGATGCAATTTCGCCTCACCGAGGAAACCGCTGTTGCCGAAAGCTTCGGCAAAGGCCCGCTCCCCGAGTCGGTCGAGGACGGCGGCAAGATCGGGCACCAAAGGGGCAGTGCTTTGGCCAGTCGATAACAGCTTTCTCCTTTGTTCCTCGCGGATCATGACCGGTATTTCAGCCATCAACGCCGACAGCAGAGGAAGCACCGGTCCGGGATCCTCTTGACGCAAGAAAGCCAGAGCCTGGTCTACTACCGTTCCTGCTTGCTCCAGAGGCAGACTGAACTTTGTAAAGGACCTGCGGACAATCTCGTCCAAATCCTCCGGGCCAACCGGCAGCAGCCTTTCGATTTGCAAGTCATGTTCTGAGGCGATTGCTTTAAGTTGATCGACCTGCTCGCTCGGCAGCGTTATTACCGCCCATAGAATGTCTTCTCGCGCGAGCGCAAGGATCGCCGCAAAGAGCGCGTCGACTCTCGCACGAACTTCCGCGTCTCCCTCAGCCACGACCAAGGCCTCGTCGAACTGATCGATGCCAAGGAAGAGCCGCGCCGTATCGCTGGAGTTAGGGCCCTTCAACTTGTCGCGGCACGCTTGGATCAGTTTTGCCTGCCGGGTTTCCGGAGCGAACTCGCTTATTCGGTGCTGACCCCAAAGGGGCATATCGATCGCTGTTTCGATCGCATCTGCCAGCGCGACAAGCGGATCGTCCTTCACCAACGACAAAGCGGTTCGGTCCGCGGTTCGGAAGTCTCCCAAGCTTGGATAAGTCCCCATGCGCAAGCGGCCGACCAAACCGGCCCGCATCACCGAGGATTTGCCTTCGCCGCTGCGACCGGTAAGAACCAGAACCGGCGCTTGGCCATTGCCTCCCGTCGATAGGTCACGCAGACGATCGAGGATGTTTCGGATCGACCGCTCGCGCCCAAACAGGATGTCGTGATCATCGGGGCCATAGGAAAACAGCCCCTTAGGCTCTCGTTGAGCTTTGGATTCCTGCGCGAGGTTTAGAATTCTCGGTATCGCGATCAACAGCTTCTCGCGCAGATCAGTGATGTTTTCGTCAAACGTGACATCGTTTCTGCCGAAAGTGTTGAAGCTGTGCTTGCCGTCACGAAAAAAGGCAGTTGCAAATCGATCAAGGGCGTCAACTTGCCTGTCATAGTCGATCGCGAGCTTTTTAGGCAGTCTTTTGGACCCGTGACATAGCCGGTCGTGCTCGTGCAGGAAGCCGTAATCGCGCTCGTAAGCTTCGATATGGGGATCGTCGAATTTGTCCCTGTCCACCATGAAGTAGCACAGAACCTTCGGGTGCACCGTTGCGCCGTCCATCTTGCATCTTTGTGCCGACGCGACCGCATCGAGGAGTTCGAAGAGCGTTCCAGTGAGCGGCACCTGATCGCCGCAACCGAGGTAGGGAAACGCCACCCACTCCGGCAGCGCCAGATCCTGCGGACACGGAAAATAGCCAGGGAGTGGTTCGCCTATCCGCTCCCCAAAAAGGCATATTACCAGATGGCAGTTCGGATCACTGGTACGATTGATGTGTTCTTGCCAGGTTTCATGAGAATTCCAAGCAATATCCGCGTTCTTCCAGTGATAAAGATCGAATTCTTCTCCGCTCGGAAGGGTGGTGTTTAAGCCGTCTACTACGGCCTTGATCATCGGTAAAGTATTCGCCATGTCTCGTGAGCAAGAGACAAAAATCGTCCTTCTTTGAAAACGCTTGAACACGGCGAAACCCTTCAAAAGGACACACCTATAACAAAAGCGGAATGACACGGGCTTCCGAAGCTCGTGTCAAGTGATCGGAATTTGCCGTTCGGCCGCCCTTTTCGCCAGCTCATAAAGCCGTGTCATCGAACCTGGGCTGGCAATATCGCGCAAGCGATAGAGCTCGAGCCATTTGACGTCCTCTTGCAATTCCTGCATTAGCCACTTGCTCTCCAGCATCAGGTTGTAGCGATAGAACGTGAAGAGCGGCGTTCCGGCTACCATCGCGTCACTCAGATCGCCGATTTCCGAATTTATCCACCAGGGCGTCACATTGCGGCTGAGGGCCTGCATCAGCATCAATGTCTGCTGCTCGCTGTCGGTAAGTGCGGAGCGCAGCGTCGAGATCGCAAAAAAACTGGCAATTCGCGACAGCCGGCTATCCCTTTCCACGCCGTAACGGGCGCTGCCTGTACCGATCGACGTGATTTCCAGCCGGTGCGCGCCGATCGGCCAATTATAGCGGTAGGCTGGGATCGTCACTAACAGGAACAGAGCGAGGCATGGATTGTTGTAGGGTGAGACACCTCCGTCGATGAAGGTGCCGGCCTTCTCTCCGGCGACTATGCTGAGCTCTTCCGGATCAAAATAGTGTGGTGCGGCCGTCGATGCACGCAGGACATTTGCGAGGAGGTAGTTGCGGTTGCCCACATAGCTGCCGTCGGCCGGGTCGTCCCAGAATTTTCCTGCCGCGTTGTTGTTGAAAATCCAGACAGATCCGGTGTCGACACGTTTGGCGATGACAGCAAGCCCGGTGCGGATATCCGTGGAATCCAGGCGCCGGTCACCGGCGATCTCGAAGATTTCCCGGCGCAGCTTTTCGGAATCAAAGACGGAGTGAACAAACGGGATCGCGGTCCATGCTCTGCGAAAGACATTGGGCGCGAGTTTGAAATAATAGTGCTTGATCGCAGCGAGTGGCTTATTAAGGGCAAGGGCGGCCGCGATGAGTGCGCCGGTGGATGTACCACCGATGAGGTCGAAGTGCTCATGAAGTGCGATCGGGCGACCGGCATTGACCGAGAGCTTCTGCTCTAAGCGTTCGAGAAAGGCGATGGTGGCAACACCGCGCAGGCCACCTCCATCGAGCGCCAAGACGCGTCGGGGCCTCTCATTCTCCATCCCCCCCCTCCCGCAGGCATTGCAGCTGGTGCATGTCAATCCTGACCCATTTGAGGCTCAGTCTTGCAGTTGCGTCAAGTACCGTGCAGACTAAAGCGATAAAAACGTCGAGAGCGGATTGCTGGCTGTCCTGGCCCTGCGGTGTCGTTACAACAGTGTCCGCTCCCGATCGGATGGGTGGGGGCTGGATTGGGGATGTCCAAAGACGACGATGTTGCCTTTCTGCTTGAAGCGCCGATCGCAGGCGATTGGGTGACGCTGGACCGAGACCATGCCGCGATTCTAGCCGCGCGGTTGGCGGAAACGGGATTCCTGGGGGACGGACTCGTCCAGGTGGATGCGATGCGCCTGTTGCCGCTCGATTTCTATCCCGGCTGGGTGCTCTGCGACATACAGACTGGCCGGAAGCCGGCGGCGACCGAGAACCCCCGAGCAGGAAGGGCAGCAAGGGATCCCGAGCAGGCACTCGGGCGATTTCCAGATTCCGGCATTCACAGCTTCCTTTACGGTCCTGACGGTTTTGCTGCCCTCGATGGAACCGCACCACCGATCCACGAACACAACGAATTGCATGGCGTGGACCTCTCCGACCAGCCGAGGCGCGAGGCTTATTTGAGGTTCTTTTGCTTTTTCGTGCGCGGCGGACTCAGCCCGTTCGAAGTGCTCGATGATGCGCGCCGGCTGGTCTTTCCAGCGGCTGGGGAGGCCGGGGTTCCGCCCATTGTCACTCCGCCCGCAAGTCTCGCCGCCACGGACGAACTGGCCGGCCGGTTCCGTGCTCATGTTCTTTACGGCCGGACATTGTTCGAGGTGACTTTCGAGATGCATCGATCCGGCTTCATCGACATGACTGACGACAAGCTGATCGCAGATGGCGTTGGTCGTGTACCCGATCTTGGTTTCATCAAGACCATGCGCTACCCTCTCATCGCGTCCAAGCCCAACGAGTAGACGATGCAATCGCTCCCATTCTCACAGGCCGTATACGCATCCCATACTAAGCGTTCTCTGCCGGAAAAGCTCGACTCGCAGGGAATTCTGGTCGGCTGGTCGATGGAATACGCTCACGAACGCACGCCGATGGGGTTCACATTCGGCGATCCGGACTGCACGCCCGACAACGGTTTCGTCGACCCAATCCTGATGGAAGGCGAAGGGCATCTGCTGACAATTGCTCCGACCGGTGCCGGCAAGGGCATCGGCTGCATCATACCGGCGCTGCTGCGCCATACGGGACCGGCAATCGTGATCGACCCTAAGGGCGAGAATGCCGTGGTAACGGCTAGACGGCGGCGGGAGATGGGGCACGAGGTCGTGGTCATCGATCCGATGGGCATCACAGGCTGTGATGCTGGTATGCTCAATCCTCTCGATATCATAGATCCACATGATGCAAATGGGGTCGACACGACTGCCGCGCTTGTTATGGCAATGCTGCCATCGTCGTTGAATTCGGAGAAGAACCGCTTCTGGATCAATCGCGGGCGGCAGTTGCTCACCGCGGTTGCGCTGCATGTCGCGGCGGATCTGCCCGAAAGCGAGCGGACGCTCGCCAAGATGCGGGAATGCGTGAACGAAATGGCCGCCAATCCGGCGGCATACGGTGAAAGGTTCCAGGCCTCCAGGCACCCTGAAGTACGAATGATCGACGGCAATCTCAGAATTGGTGCCCCCGAAACGCTCGGGGGAATCATTTCGTTCGCGCAGGAGGGGGTGGATTTTCTCCGCGGTCCACAGATTCAGCAGGCGACTGCCCGCACATCTTTCACTTTGGATCGAGTGACTCGCGGCGATCCGTTAACGATTTACATCGTGCTGCCGCCGCATCTGCTCGAAAGCCACGGACGAATCCTGCGCCTTTGGATTAGCATGCTCTTGACGCTGGTGATGCGCCGCCGCAGCCGCCCTGCCAAGCCCACTCTTTTCATACTCGATGAAGCAGCGCAGCTGGGCGAGCTGGCCGAACTTCGGACCGCCATTACGCTGTTGCGAGGATATGGCTTGCAAACCTGGAGCTTTTGGCAGGACGTCAGCCAGATCAGGCATTTGTATCCGCTCGATTGGCAAACGATGGTGAACAATTGCCGTGTAATTCAGTCCTTCGGGCCGAACAATCTCAATGCTGCAACAGACATGACGCGTCTCGTAGGCTTTCTTTCTCCGGAGCGCTTCCTCGATCTGGAGCGCGGCGAAATGTTGCTCCAGATCGCCGGCGACGAAGCGGTCATTGCGCAACGCCCCAACTATCTGACCGACCCGATCTTCAATGGGCAGTTCGATGACAATCCGCTCTTCGATCCGACGCGTGATCCGGTGCCGAAGCCCAATCACATCCGCGAATACCTGCGCCCGGAAAAGCGCGTTGCACCGGCAAAAGAAGCTGGAGAGGCGAGGAAAGCCGGATCCTTCTATCTCGGTGCGGGCGCGCGAAACCCGATCGACAGCCTGATTGCCGATAGCCTGCTACGCTACTGCCGAGGCAAGCGACCGGCTAGACGATAGAGGCACCAACGCAGCGAGTGGTCGCGTTGCTTCAGATGGCGAGAACCCATTCCGGGGCGCCGATCGCCGTGCCTTCTGCCGGAATGCGGAGAACGGGGCAGCCCTTCTCGAGTGCGGCTGAGACGACTTCAGCCGTGCCACCCGGCTTGCCCGCTTCACCGTTCCAGACGGCGACCAGCAGATCGGCGTTGGCGACGAGGACGGCGCCGAGACCGGAATAATCGGGGCCGCCGTCTTTGCCCCTCGCCAGCACAGTCACGACGACGTTTTCTGCGGCAAGTACGGTGTTAAACGCTGCAACGGACGTCTCGCGATCGCCGGCGGCTTCCTGTCGGAGGTGGGCGCGCCATTCATCGACAGGAAGCGGAAGGACGACCTCCAAGACCCAATGCGACGGTCGTTCGAGCGCTGCGCAAAGATCCGTTCCTTCCGCCATGCCGTTGAGAAGCCTCACCGGGCGCTTCGCCGCGGCGTCGATCGCAGAGAACAGGTCGCGCAGCACCTTTCGCAAGTCGTCTGCAGAGGAAGGGAGAATACGGTTCCAGCGGTGGCCGGTAATAGCAAGGCGCAACGGAAAGGTGTCGTCCTGGCCTGCGAGCAACGCGGACAGGGGCTCGAGAAGGGCCGTCAACAATGGAGGGATCGTGGCTATCGGCGACATCGGTCCAATTTCGTTAGCGTTCTCTCAGCAAGCAGCAAGATGGAGACGAATGCAAGCCATCAAGGGCTTAGCCCGCTCGACCTGGAGCCGCGGCTTTACAGCGGCGCGCGTATTACCAGAGGTGCAAAGGTCGCGTAACACTTTGAATTGCTGCGTCGGCGGGACACGCGTTCGCTTGGTCCGCAATTGAGCGCGATGGGGTTGCAGAAGGAGTGATTTCGTAGCAGCCTTACGGAGATTGCACAGGGGCATGGGGCGATGGCGGGGAAAAGACGCCGCTTCTTCGTATCCGGCGTTTCGAGCGAGTTTCGCCACGTATGCGACGAGATCGCCAACGATCTCCAGGCGCACAGCTGCGACGTTGCCGTTCAGCGCAGCTTTGGCACTGATCCTCGCGCGCCGTCGTTACTCGCCATGCTGCATGACTTCATCCAGGAATGCGACGGCCTCATCGCGCTGATCGGCGCGAGGAGCGGCGATTGCCCTCCGGACGAAGCGGCCGTTGCTTACGCCGATATGCTGCCGGAGGGCTTTGCGCGAGCCAGCTATACGCAATGGGAAGTCTTCTTCGCTGAAGCCCATGGCAATCCCGTTGTCTATCTCCGCGCACGCCCGGATTTCGTGCCCCATAATCCGGTCCCTTCCGATGTGGACTTTCCCGACCTGCAAGCCGCCCACATCCGCCAATTGGAGCGGCTCAACCGCTATATGCCGGAGTTCTCCAACTTGGCCGAAGCCTGCCGGCACGTCGGGCGCGTCCGGTGGGAATTCGCCGATACTGCGGCAGACGTGGCCTCAAGGCACAAGCCGCGCAATCTCCCGCACGGTTCGATCGGATCGCTGTTCAAGGGGCGCGAGCAATTCCTGAACGAGCTGCGCGCCAGCTTCGAAGGGTCTTCCGCGACGACAATCGCCGGCATGGTTGTGCACGGGCTTGGCGGGATCGGTAAGACCAGGGCGGCGATCGAATATGCGCTGAGATATGAGGGGGAATATTCGGCGGTGTTATTCGTCACTGCCAAGTCGCGGGAAGAGCTGCGATCAAATCTTGCCGCCCTCGTCGGGCCGCTGGTGCTGGATCTTCCGCAACAGAATATCGCGGAAGAGGAGGTGCGGCTTGCCGCCGTGCTGCGCTGGCTGGAAGACAATCCCCGCTGGTTCCTGCTGATCGACAATGTCGATACCGAAGCCGCCGCAACGGCGGTCGAAGAGCTGTTGGCACGGCTTTCGGGGGGCCATGTGCTGATAACGAGCCGCGTCGGCACCTGGAGCCAGCAGGTCGAGGCTCTGGAACTCGACCTGCTTGCTCCAGGCCCGGCCGTCGAATTCCTGCTCGAGGCTACGCTGGGGCGAAGGCGCACCGCAAGCGACCGGGAGGACGCCGCAAGGCTCTCCGAAACGCTCGGTCGTCTCTCCCTCGCGCTTGCGCAAGCCGCAGCTTTTATCGATCAGAGGCGGAGTTTCACCGCCTATCTCAAATCCTGGGAGACGGCGCGAAGAAAGCTCCTCGACACCCATGATCCGCGGAAGCTCGCATACCCTTTGCCGGTCGCGATCACTTGGCTCACGACCTTTGAGCAGTTGAGCGAAAGCGCCCGCGATCTTCTGGGGTTGCTTGCTTTCTTCTCCATAGAGCCGATCCCCGAAAGCCTTTGCGACGCCGTGCCAGAGGACGTCCGGCATGAGCTCGATCTTTTCGGGGCGCTTGACGAGCTTGGTCGCTACTCCCTCGTTTCGCGGGACCGCGATCGTCCGGAGTTTTCTGTTCACCGCCTCGTGCAGGCTGTCGCGCGCGACAGAATGAACGAAGACGAGCAGCGGTTGACCATTAACACAGTTGTCAACTGGCTGTCTTGGGCCGTTCGTCACCTCAATCCAGGCGACATTTGGCCCGGTATTGAATCGTTGCAGCCTCATTTGAAAGCCGCGTTTGCCCACCTGGAGAGATTAGCGCCAGGCGCCATGGAAGGCCTGGCATGGCTGTCGGCCAATTCTGGAAAGCTACGTCGGGAGAAAGTCCTTGACCGACAAACCGAGCCGATGTTTCGGCGGGCACTTGCTACCCTGGCAAAACATTATGGGTCGGATTCTGCCTTGGCTGCTCCACTGCTCGAAAAATTCGGCGAACTGTTGATGGACGCCAATCGCCTGGATGAGGCCGAAGCAATACTTAAGCGGGCGCTTGAGATCAGCGAGAGGGGCGGCTCATGGGGTCACTTTCTTGCGGTCGACGTCAACCGCAATCTGGCGAATCTGCTCTTAGCCGCCGGCCGGGGCGAAGAGGCCGAGACTGCGCTCAAGCGATCGCTGCAAGCCTTACTAAAATTCGCGGCGTGGGCCGGCAGTCAACCTGTCGGTCTGATGACAACCGTGCGTGACTACGGCGCAATTCTTGAAGATCGAGGCAAGAGCGCTTCCGAATCCCGTGCCATCATAGACGACCTCTTCCGTGAGGCGGGGGTAGAGCCTCCAAGACGAGACGGCCAGGAGGAGGGCACATGAGGCGGTCGAGGGTCAATCTCACACAGCTCCTCGAAGCGCCCTTGCATTGGCTGGAGCGACTGCACGCAGCCATCATGCCACTCCTGCCGAACCGCGATCGTTTCCTCTTCGTCCTTTTTCTCGTCGCTGTTGGCTGTGGTGTGCTCGGGTTCCAGGCGAGCCGCAGTGCGGTTATCTCTGAAAATTTCGGGAGCAACTTTCTCGACAATTTCTACCGCACGGTTCAGCTTTTCAGTTTCAACTATGAGGTGGAGGAGGCGTGGAAGCCGGAGAGTGGGTGGCTTCTCCTTGCCCGCTATCTCGCCGCCTTCCTGACAACCTATGCGGTTATTACTATCTTTGCGCGGCGCCTGATCGAACGGACGTGGTTCTGGGTCCAGCGCAAGCGACGCGAACACCATGTCATTCTTGGCTTCGGGGTCGTTGGTCGAACCTTCGCAAGGGAACTCCGCCACAGACGCAAGCCCGTGACCGCCATTGATAATCAGTTCGATGATGCCGACCGGGCATTCGCTCGCGATCACGGTATCCTTCTCGTCAGCGGCGACCTCTCGGATCCGGAGACCCTTTCGCGCGCCCGGATCGGCGGTGCGAGGCGCATAATCGTCGCATGCGGAAATGACCTCACCAATGTCGAAATAGGCACCGCAGCGGCTGCGGTCGTCGAGGCTTGGCATGCGAACCGAGTCAAGACCGAACACGACGCGAAGAGACCGGCCGCGCCGCGCCGCTTTGGCTGTAACGCTGAGGGAGAGCCTGTAGTCAAGGTGCACCTCGCCTCGACCGGTCTCCTCGCGGATCTTGCCGAGGGTGCCGGCACCAGTTCGGCCGACAGCGGTGCTTTCGAGAGCTTTAGCCTCAAGACGGACGCCGCACGCGCACTGCTGGCGAAAGCGCGGCTGCCGATGCGTGCGCGCGACTGCGGCCAGTCGCGAGTCCATCTCGTCATCGTCGGCGTCGGCGATCAGGGAGAGGCGATCCTTTTTTCGGCATTGGCTGCCGGGATGGCGGCGGGCCTAAGGCCGCCGAAGGTGACGTTGATCGACCAGTGCGCCAAAGACGTACGGAAAAGGTTAAGTGCACTACGCCCGCGCCTTTTTGATGGGTCGATTCCCAAGGATGCAAGACCCAGTCTTACGTTCGTGAATTTGGACATTGGCGCCGTATCGTTCGACCTCGACGAAAGCGTCCTCGCTATCGACCACGGTGATGACCCGCCGACGGCATGGGTGTTCTGCAGCGGGCGGGATGAATTGGATCTCGCGGCGGGCCGGCGGCTCGAACTCGCCATGCATCAGCGCGGTCGCCGCCCCGCTCCAATCTTCATACGGCGCTGGAGCGCCAGGATGCCGGAGGAGCTTGCGGGGAATGCCGATCCGTTGCGGTTGACGAACTTCTTTGGCGATATTGCCAACACGGTGGAAAAATCGGAAGTGCTGGATGAAAGGGCCTTTCTCTTGCCCAAAGTGATTCACGACGCCTATCGAGGGGGCCCGACCGCGGCAGGATCGCCTATCGATATCGATCAATTTCGCCAAAGCTGGAACCGGCTTCCCGAGAATGTCCGAGAAGCGAACCGTTCGACTGCACGCCACATCGCCCAAAAGCTCATCGACCTTGGCTTTCTGTGGCGGGGAATGGACAACGGCGGTCTTCCGACGCTCTCTGCTGAGACGGCGGGCGCTTGCAATGCCTTGATCGATGCCGCCGGGGAGGACGGGTCTTCGGTGCCGGGTGAGCCCTGCAAGGCCACCGAACGCGACAAAATACTGCGTACTGAACACAACCGGTGGTTGGTCGACCGGGCGATTGCCGGCTGGATGGCTGGGCCGCGCGACGACAAAGGCATTCCACGTCGCGACAACCGGCGGCGCCTACATGACAACATCCGCAGCTTTGACGAACTGGATGCAGAAA
The DNA here is from genome assembly GCF_042436655.1 of Sinorhizobium sp. P24N7. Classification (NCBI taxonomy): domain Bacteria; kingdom Pseudomonadati; phylum Pseudomonadota; class Alphaproteobacteria; order Hyphomicrobiales; family Rhizobiaceae; genus Sinorhizobium; species Sinorhizobium sp. P24N7. Next base: position 458,554 of record NZ_JBHMIW010000003.1, read on the forward strand.
CGCGAGCCAGATACGCACGGCCGCTTGCTGCGGCCATCCGCATGCTCGAAAGGCCCGATATCGATCTTGATGCGCGGCGCCGCGAAACGGGCGAGATCCGGTTGTGCTCGGCCGATGTGCTCGAAGTCCATTCTCAGGATCCCGACTTCGTTGGCGTGAGCGAGCTGATCATTCGTGTTGGCGAAACATGCACAACGGTCGCTATACCAATCCGGACCACACTGCGCGGGCTTGTCGCGGATTGGGCTGGGCAACGCGCGGCTTGCCGTCTCCTCGTCCTGCTCGAAGGCCCGGTGGAATCCGTGCTGATAGATGATGATGACGAAAAGAAGAGTTTCACGACAATGGAGGTGCTGTGTGAACTCAGAGATTTGTTGGCAAGCGGCATCATCTACGATCTCGCGAGACTTTACCGGTGAGTTCAGCGCGTCGCAGCCCAGGCGAAGATGTCCGCTGAAATTTCGCTTGACAGCGTGGCACGCCCGGACCGTCAGGAAAGGCTCTTTCGGGTTTCTGGTCATCCTCCATGTTGGCGACCATCATGCCGTCACGACGGAGCATAGGTTCTTGATTCCCCGCTGGGGTCAAGCGTCTCAAGTCTGGTCTCTGTCCACAAGGCCTGAGGGTAGCGTCGTGCCGCTTTTCCGCGTCAATCAAGAATCCGGTGTATCGGTGACTCCTCACTTCCTTCGGCTTGTTGCATCGGTTGCGAATGCTGTCGCACGGGAAAGGCAAGCATCCGGTAGCTTATCGCGCGTATATAGTTCTAAGGGAAGAAGTCGTGTGAACGGTGCTATGCAGTTTCTCAACAGTCTGGGTCTGATGGCTTTATTGGCCATCCTCTATGGCTCGTTACTTCGTCGACTCATTTCCGAGAGCCTCCGGAATCTGGTGATCGGGATTTTGTTCGGAGGCGCCGCGGCAATGGCCGTCTTCCAACCCGTCTACCTCGGTTCCGGCGTATTGGTCGACGCGCGCAATCTCATCGTCGGCTGCGCGGCGGCATTTTTTGGGCCCGTCGACGCGTAGGCGACACTGCTGATCACGGCAACTGCCCGCGTCCACGCAGGAGGCCTCGGTGTTCCGGCGTGCGCGTCCGGGTCTTCGCGTCCGAGGCAGCTGGCGCTCACGAGCACGGCAACGCTCGGGCTTGCTCCCGAGCCGGAAAGCGATGGCTTGCGCCACATGTATGCGCGATCATCGATCCTCGGATCGAAGCCGCTCAAGACCGGATATTCAAAGTTTGTCTGCCCCCATCAAACGCGATGCTGTGTAAGGTTCCCCAATCGGACCGTTACGATGGCCATCAGAGCCAAGTATAGGTTCTCTCCAGACTCGGGGAAATCAATGGATCTGCAGAAGATCAAGACGCTTCTTGATTTCGTGGGGCGTTCGCGTGTCTCGGAACTGAAGGTCAGCGACGCCGGCACGACGGTCATCATTCGAAATTCCTCCCCAATGGTGGCTGCCGGCGGGGAGTCTCTCACGCCGGAAACGCAGGTCTCCGTTCCGCCTGAGTTGGCCGACCAGAATAACGAGCCGGACGTTCGGGTTGTACGTGCAGCCGCCACCGGCATTCTCCACCAAGCCCAAAGCCCCGGTGCGGCGCCGCTCATCGCCGTTGGCGATCGGGTCGAATCCGGTCAGGCGCTCTGCATCATAGAGGCGATGAAGGTCTTCACGACGGTTAACGCCTCTTTCGGTGGAACCGTCAAGCGCATCTTCTTCGAGGACGGGCAGGAGGTCGGTTTCGGCGATCCGCTCGTAGAGATCTGCTGATGCCTGCGCCCTTCACCTCTGTCCTCATCGCCAATCGCGGCGAGATCGCCGGGCGCATCGAGCGCGCCTGCCTGGAACTCGGGCTGAGGCCCGTCCGCATCGCCTCGGAGGCCGACAGATTCGGACAGCCAGGACGGGGGGCGGGAGGCCCGCTCGTGATCGGGCCGTCGGCGCCGGGGCGCAGCTATCTAAACCAGGCGGCCATTCTGCTCGCCGCCCGCGTGACGGGAGCCGAGGCGGTGCATCCAGGCTACGGATTCCTGTCGGAAAGCGCCGATTTCGCAGAGGCGATAGAACAGGCGGGCTTGGTTTTCGTCGGCCCGCCGGCATCGGCGATGCGTGTCATGGGCGACAAGATCGCCGCCAAACGCGCGATGATTGCGGCGGGCGTGCCCTGCGTGCCGGGGCCGGGCGAGCCGCTGCCCGATGAACTAGAGACGGTGCGGGCGATCGCGGATGGGATTGGTTATCCGGTCATCGTCAAGGCGGCCGGCGGCGGGGGCGGCCGCGGCATGCGCGTCGTGCGCGAAAGCGCCGAAATTGCCGATGCAGTCGCCATCACGCGCGAGGAGGCGCGTCGCGCCTTCGGCAAGCCGGAGCTTTACCTGGAGAAATTCTTGGAACACCCACGCCACGTGGAGTTTCAGGTGCTTTGCGACAATCACGGCAATGCAGTTTGGGTGGGTCATCGGGATTGCTCGGTCCAGCGGCGGCACCAGAAGGTAGTGGAGGAGGCGCCTGCGCCGAATATCGCGCCGGAACTAGCTGGGCGCATCGGTATGCGCTGCGCGGACGCCTGTCGGCAGATCGGCTACCGTGGTGTCGGCACGTTCGAATTCCTGTACGAAAACAATGAGTTTTATTTCATCGAGATGAACACCCGCCTGCAGGTCGAGCATCCAGTCACCGAAATGACGGCCGGTGTCGACCTCGTGCACGAGCAGTTGCGTGCGGCGCAAGGGGCGGCGCTCGAAAGCGCGCGCTTTAGCGGCGAGGCGCGCGGCCATGCCTTTGAATGCCGGATCAATGCCGAAGATCCCTCTACCTTTGTCGCTGCACCGGGGCGCATCACGGCAGTCCATTTCCCGAACGGCCCGGGCATTCGCGTCGATACCCACATCTCAGCCGGATACTATGTCTCGCCCTACTACGATTCGTTGATCGCCAAGCTGATCGTACACGCCCCGACTCGCGAAGGGGCAATCCGTCGGATGCAAGTCGCCCTGTCGCAAACGCGGATCGAGGGCATTTCTACCAACCTTCCGCTACATGCGCGCATCTTCGCTGATCTCGATTTCGTTCGCGGCGGCGTTGATATCCACCACCTCGAAAAACGGCTGAGGGAGGAACCTCGTGTTGAAGCGTGACCGCGCGCCGGGCGCAGGCGCGATCGGCGATTTCTCCGATCCCGCGCTCATTTCGACGCTCTCCGAATGGCTGGAAGCCTCCGGCGCGCGCGAACTGGAAATCGCTACCGCGGACGGGCGCGCGCTGAAAATCGTGCTTGGTGCGGGCCCGAATCCCGCCGCGCCGAGAGAGAAGCCTGTCGTGCCTGCCGTGCCGCCCGCCGAGCGCCACGCCGTTAAGGCGCCGGTCGCCGGCCGCTTCCGAGACAGGCACCCATCTGCCGAAGTGGTGCCGCTTGCTGGCAAGGGAGGGAGGCTGGAGGCGGGCGCACTCGTCGGCTTTGTTGAGATCGGGCCCGTGCTCCTTCCCGTGCGCGCGAACGAGACGGCTATCGTCGCCGAGATCCATGTTCGAGCCGGGGATCTCGTCGGCTACGGCGACGCAATTTTGACAACGGAGGCTAAGAGATGAATATTCTCCAGGCGGAACCCTTTCCCTCGCCTCCCGCCATCGTTCCCGATACGGAGGGGGTGGCTAAGATCTCCTTTATCGGCACGCGTGCCTTCCTCATCGAGGCGCCCGGGGCCTTCGACCTGCCCAACCAAAGGCGCATCTGGGCGCTCTCCCTTGCTTTGAAGACCCGAAAGGAGGTGGCCGAGATCGTGCCGGGGATGACGAACCTCTTGGTGATCCTGAAGGAGACGCCGGACATGCCGGACGCCGTCGTCCGTGCGCTCCAGGAGGAATGGCGGCGCGCGCGGGGCGTCGATCTTGCCGGCCGGGATATCGAGATCGCTGTCACCTATGGCGGCGAACACGCGAGCGATCTGCCGGCGCTCTGCGACCGGTCCGGTCTCAGCGACCGCGAAGTGGTGCGCATTCATTACGAGGGCACATACCGCGTCTTCGCGCTCGGCAGTGCGCCTGGCTTCGGCTATCTGCACGGGCTTGATCCGCGTATCCACATGCCGCGCAAAACTGTGCCCTCGCTCAACATGGCGCGCGGCTGCGTGACCATCGGTGGCATGCAGACCGGCGTTGCGGTGCTGACCGGGCCAAATGGCTGGAACTCCATTGGCTTTGCCGAGCTGCAGATGTTCGATCCCATGGCCGCTACCCCGGCGGTTATGGCCCCCGGCGACACCGTCCGATTCCGGCCCGAAAGGATCGAACTGTGATTGAAATCGTAGAAACCGGACCGCTGAATACAATCCAAGATCTCGGCCGTCCGGGTTACCGCAATGTAGGGGTGACGGGTTGCGGGGCGATGGACCCGCTAGCGCTCCGGATCGGTAATATCTTGGCCGGCAATCCGGCGGAGGCGGGCAGCATCGAGGTGCAGACCTTTCCCTTTCGCCTGCGCTTTGTCATTCGCGGAGTCTTCGCCGTTACCGGTGCGGATTGTCGGGCAAAGCTTGATGGCGTCGAAATGCCGCCCTGGTCGGCCGCCGAGGCCGAAGCGGGGCAGGTGCTGGAACTCCTTCCGCCGATGAAGGATGCGCGGGCCTATGTCAGCCTAGCTGGTGGCGTCGATGTCGCCCCGATCATGGGCTCGCGCAGCACGTCACTGCGCGGCGGCTTCGGCGGGTTCGACGGTCGGGCGCTGGCGGCGGGTGACAGCATCGCGACGGGCGCGGCCACGCCGCTCTTCCTACCGAAAGGGGGCTTAGGCGTGGTGCCGCCTGCGGTGGCGCTGAAGGACGTCTTTCCCGTCGCCGAGGGCGGCGCGCTTGTCATCCGCGCCTTGCCAGCCGGCGAACACGATCTCTTCGGGGCCGATGCGGAGCGCTTCTGGAACCAACCGTGGAAAATTTCCGCGCGCAGCGACCGCACTGGCTACCGGCTCACCGGCGATCCGATCCATCCGACGGAAGCCGTCGAGATGCGCTCACATGGCATAGTGCCGGGCGTCATCCAGGTTCCGCCGGCCGGAGAGCCTATCGTTCAGATGAGCGACGCCAACACGGCGGGCGGCTATCCGAAGATTGGCGGCGTTATCGAGGCCGATCTCTGGCGGCTCGGTCAGGCGCGCATCGGCTCAATGCTGCGCTTCACGCCGGCGACGCATGGGGAAGCGAAGGCTCTAGAGAAGGCGCTCGCCGTTTATCTCCACGACATCCGGCAGACCGTCGGGCTCGTCGCTGCGGCTCTTGCCGCCATGGCATAGGGAGGATTTCATGCAGGTGGATCTCAATTCCGACATGGGCGAGGGCTTCGGCCCTTACAGGCTCTGCGATGACGAGGCGATGATGGATGTCGTCACCTCCGCCAACATCGCCTGCGGCTTCCATGCTGGTGATCCCGATACAATGGCGCGCATGGTGCGCCTGGCGCGGGCAAGGGGTGTTGATGTCGGCGCCCATCCGGGACTGCCCGACCGGCAGGGTTTTGGTCGCCGCGAGCTGCCCTTTGGCCCGGACGAACTACGCCAGCAGATGCTCTATCAACTCGGCGCGCTGATGGCGATTGCCAGGGCCGAGGGCGTCACCGTCTCCCATGTCAGCTTCCATGCGGCGATGGGCAACATGGTCAATCGCGACCCCGCGCTGGCGAGCGCGATGATGGACGCGATTCGTACCGTCGATTCCGGCCTGATTGTCTTCGGTACGGCTGACAGCAATATCGAGCAGGCTGCGATCAAAGCCGGTCTCAAGACGCTAGCCCTTTTCCTCGCCGACCGTGCCTACGACCCTCAGGGCGCCCTCGTGCCCCGCGGCCAGCCGGGTGCTCTCGTCAAGGACGAGATATCCGTGCGCGCCCGCGTGCGGCAGTTCCTTCTCGATGGAACCGTCACGGCTATAGGTGGGATGGTCATTCCCATGCGGGCGCGCTCCATCCTCGTGCACAGCGATACGCCTGGCTCTCTCGATCTCGCCCGCACCGTCCGCAGCGAGATCGAAGCCGCCGGCGGCGCAGTCACATCCGTCTCCAAGCTGCTGTTATGAGCCTCGTTCCGTCGCCCGTCCCGTCCGTTCAATCGAAAGCACGATCATGCCTGCCACTGCCGACCGCCTGAAAAACGTTTCCGTCTCCGCATCTGCCGCCATGACCCAGCGCGCGCGCGATCTTGCGGCCAAAGGCGTCAAGGTAATTAGCCTTTCCTCCGGCGAGCCCGATTTCGCGACCCCCGCCAATGCCGTCGAGGCCGCCCATGCGGCGGCCCTTGCCGGCGATACGAAATACCCTCCGCTGGACGGCACCCCGGCACTGCGCCAAGCGATTTCCCGCAAGTTCAAGCGCGACAACAATCTCGACTACGACCCCTCCGAAATCGTCGTTGCCGGCGGCGGCAAGCAGATCATCTTCAACGCTGTCATGGCCACCTGCAATCCGGGCCACGAGGTAGTCATCCCGTCGCCTTCCTGGATCAGCTATGCCGATATCGTGAAGCTCGCGGGTGGCTCACCGGTGCCAGTCACTTGCCCGCAGCAGAACGGCTTCAAGCTGCGCGCTGAAGACCTCGACGCTGCTATCACCCCTCGCACCAAGTGGCTGTTCCTGAATTTCCCGAACAATCCGACGGGCGCGGCCTGCACGCGGGCGGAGATGAAAGCAATTGCCGAGGTGATGCTGAAGCACCCGCACGTCTGGATCATGACCGACGATATGTACGAGCATCTGATCTATGACGGCTTCGAATTCTGCACCATCGCCGAGGTCGAGCCGCGGCTGAAAGATCGCGTGCTGACGGTTAACGGCGCCTCCAAGGCTTATGCGATGACCGGATGGCGACTGGGCTTCTGCGGCGGGCCGAAGGATCTCATTAAGGCGATCAGCAACGTCAACGGCCAAAACAGCGGCGGCACCTCCACTATCACCCAAGCTGCCGTCGCCGCGGTGCTCGACGGGCCGCAGGACCTTCTGAAAGAGCGCGCGGCGATCTACCGGGAGCGGCGCGATTTCGTAGTTTCGCGGCTCGGCGAGATCGAGGGCATCCGCTGCCATAAGCCTGAGGGCGCCTTCTACGTCTTCCCCAATATCGCCGAGCTCGTCGGCCGAACCAGCAAGGGCGGGCGAAGGATCGAGACCGATACGGATTTCGTGCTAGCGCTGCTCGATGAGCAGCATGTGACGACCGTGCAGGGAGCGGCCTATGGCATGAGCCCCTTCTTTCGCATCTCTTATGCGACAAGCATGGAGCAACTTGATGAAGCCTGCGGGCGCATCGGTGAGTTCTGCGCGGGGCTCTGCTAGCTTGGCCTTTTGAGGCGCGCGGTCAGCTCCATGAGGATAGACCGCACCGCCAACGCTGGCTCGGAGAGTTCGCTCTGATCGGAAACACAAAGCGACAGTGTCTCCTCAATCTTCGGCGCGACGACCCGCGAGACGAGTGGTTCCGAGGATTCGGCGACAATCCGCTCGGCGATGGCGCGCGGCATGATGGTCGCGCCGACACCACGGCTCACGGCCCGGCCCAGCGTCCGGACGATCTCCAATTCCGCCACGACATTCAGCGACAGGCGGGCGCGGGTGAAGGCGATATCGATGGCGCGTCGGACAAAATTGTAAGGTGGCGGCAAGAGCAGGGGAACTTCGTTGAGGGCGTTCACCGGCAGGGGTGTCTCGGCCGGCTCGATGCCGAAATCGCGGTGGGCAACCAGGTGGAATTCCTCCACGAAGACGGGTTCGAAGCGCACGCCTTTTATAGGGCCTGTGCCGTGGATCAGTGCCATTTCCAGCCGGCCGTTCATGATCATCTGGCTATAGGTTTGGCCGACGCTTTCGGTGAGGTGCAACAGAATGCCCGGATGGCGCTTGCGCGTTTCAGTGAGTAGGTCGACGGAAAGCGTCGCCGCACTGGAGAAGGGCACGAGGCCAACGGAGACGCGCCCCACGAGCGTAGAGCCGGCCGCCTTCACGTCGGCCTGCGCCTGATCCATCTGGCGCAAAATGATCTGGGCATGGCGGTAGACCGCCTTGCCCGCTTCTGTCATGGAGACGCCCTGCTGGCTGCGGATCAGGAGCTTTTGCCGGAAATGATCCTCCAAGGCTGCGAGCTGCTGGCTAAGCGCGGGCTGAGCGATATGCAGCACGTCCGCTGCGCGGGTGATGCTGCCGGTGTCTACGATGACGATGAATGATCTGAGACGCCTGATGTCCATATGCGAGTCTGCCCTTTTCCGCTCCGCATGTTACAGCCCGACGGGGCGGCGGCAAGCCCATAAGCCTTCCTTATCCATCCAGATGCAAACGGTCTTAGTCAGAGCCGGAAAGCTTCGCTACTCTCTCTGTTAATAACAGGGGAACTCCAATGTCATTTTCCGATTACAGAACCGCGCTCGTGACTGGTGCCTCCTCGGGAATCGGCGCAGCCCTCGTCGAACGGCTTCGGCGCGAGGACCTCGAAGTGCATGCCGTCGCCCGCAGCGAGGGTGCACTCGAGGAATTGGCCGCACGCACAGGCTGCATTCCCCATAGCATTGACGTGACGGACCGCGCCGCGCTTGCGAAGCTCGCCGGGGTGGTCGAATTCGATATCCTGATCAACAATGCCGGCGTCGATCGTCCGAAGAAGTTTTTGGAGGCGGAGGATGGCGACATCGACCTCCTCGTCGATGTTAACCTGCGCGCCGTCCTCCACCTCTGCCGGCTTGTCGTGCCAGGCATGGCGGCGCGCGATCGCGGTCATGTCATCAACATTTCCTCGATCGCCGGCAACTACAATTTTGGCGGCAACTCCACCTATCACGCCACCAAGGCCGGCGTCAGCATGCTCTCCAATCAGCTGCGTATCGACACGTTCGGCAAGCGCGTACGGGTAACGGAAATTTGCCCAGGACGGGTCGCCACCGACATCTTCAACCATGTGCACGGCGACGACCCGTCGGTTCGAGAGCGCTTCATCGACGGCTTCGAGCTGCCGCAGGCGTCCGATATCGCCGACGCCATCGCCTTTGCGATCGCCGCACCCATCGCCGTAAACATCGGCCATATGGAGATCACTCCGACGCTCCAAGTGATGGGCGGCCTTCAGACGGCGAGGCCGCAGGCGAAGGAGCCGCAGCGGTGAAGGGCTTCGACCTCGCCGCCATCCTTGGCAATCCCGAATACATGGCCATGCTGGCGCATGGCATCGAAATGACCTTCATCATCGCCATTGGCTCGTGGCTATTGGCAATGAGTCTTGCGATGCTGCTGCTCGCCGTTCGGTTCGCGCCCGGCCGCATCGGCAATTCGGTGGTGGCGGCCTACGTTTCCTATCACCGCAACGTGCCGACCCTCGTGCAGCTCATGCTTTGGTATTTCGGCATCTACACATTACTGCCCTCGGTCGTCTCGGATTGGCTTTCAGCCCATTCGGCGGAAATGATCTTCGCCGTCGTCGGCCTCGGGCTTTGCCAGGCGGCCTATTTCAGCGAGGATCTGCGCTCGGGCCTCCGCTCGATCAATCCGGGCCAGATGGAGGCGGCGCGGGCTCTCGGCCACGGTTATATTTCAGCCATGCGCTTCGTGCTGATCCCCCAGGGCGTGCGCAATGCGCTTCCGGCCCTCGTCAACCATAGCGTCTCGCTCTTCAAGAATTCGAGCCTTGCCATCGTGATCGGCGGGCCGGAACTCAGCCATGCTATCAAGGAAATCGAGAATCTCAGCTTCCGCACCTTCGAAATCTATTTGATCGGCACGGTCCTATACCTCTTTTTCTCTCTGATCATTATGGCTGCAGGCGCCTATCTCACCTGGCGGGCCGATCCGGTGAATGGAGTCACCCGATGATCCACGACCTGATCGCCATCATCGACGAGTACTGGCTGCTGCTCCTCATCGGTCAATATCCGAACGGACCTCTCGGCGGCCTTGCCAACACCCTGATCCTCTCCGCGCTCAGCATTGTCATTGCCTTCCCGTTCGCAATTCTGCTCGCCTTCGCGCGCCTGTCGAAATACCGGGTGCTGCGCTGGCCGGTGACGCTTCTGGTCTACGTGACGCGAGGCGTGCCGCTGCTCATGCTGGTACTTTGGAGCTACTTCCTCGTGCCGCTTTTGACGGGCGCGGACGTCCCGAGTTTCCTGACGATGCTGACAACGCTGGTTGTCTACCAAGGCGCGTTCCTTAGCGAGATCATCCGCGCCGGCATCGTCGCGCTGGGGCAAGGGCAGATGGATGCGGCGCGCGCCCTCGGCCACAGCTGGTTCGGAGCAATGCGTTACGTCATCCTGCCGCAGGCGCTCTACAACATGATCCCGAGCATGCTGTCGACCTTCGTGGCGACGATCAAGGACACGACTCTCGGCTACGTGATCAACGTGCCGGATCTCACCTTTGCGGCAAGCCAAGTCAACAATCAGCTGCTCACGCAGCCCTTCCAGGTCTTTTTGATCCTGGCGCTCACCTATTACGTCATCTGCTGGTCGCTCACGGCGGTCACAAATGTCGTCGAGCGACGCATCACACGCCGTCGCGCCGGCCTCGCCGCCCCGAAGCGTCAGCTTCCGGTTTCCCTGACCCCAAACGCCACGGAGCAGCCATGACCCCTTCAGTATCCGCCCCCGCGAAGGATCAGGAGATCCGGCTTGCCGACGTCCGCAAGAGCTATGGGAAATTCGACGTGCTGAAGGGCATCGATGCCACGGTCTCGCGGGGCGAGGTGGTCGTAATCTGCGGCCCCTCCGGTTCCGGCAAATCGACGCTTATCCGTACCGTCAACCGACTGGAGGAGATCAACAGCGGTTCAATCTTCTTCGAAGGGCAGGACATCCACGCGGCGATGAGTGGCCGCGACCTCAACCGGCTGCGCAGCCGCATAGGCTTCGTCTTCCAGAGCTTCAACCTCTTCCCGCATCTCTCAGCGGTCAACAACGTTGCCATGTCCCCTATTCGTGTGAAGGGCGTACCGGCGGCCGAAGCGGCCGAGAAGGCGCTGAAGCTGCTTGATCGAGTGGGCCTGCGCGAGAAGGCCGACGCCTATCCGGCGCAGCTCTCCGGCGGCCAGCAGCAGCGCGTGGCCATCGCCCGTGCGCTCGCCATGGAGCCGCCCGTCATGCTCTTCGACGAGCCGACCAGTGCGCTTGACCCGGAAATGGTCGGCGAAGTGTTGAGCGTGATGAAGTCCCTCGCGGCCGAAGGCATGACCATGATGTGCGTGACGCATGAAATGGGGTTTGCCCGCGACGTTGCGGATCGCATTTGGTTCATCGATCAAGGCCAGATCATCGAGACCGCGACGCCGGAAGAATTCTTCAACAAGCCGAAACATCCCCGCGCACAGAGGTTCCTCGCCGACCTGCGCCACTAATACCAATCACGAAGGAGAACAGCCAATGAAGTACCAGCATCTTATTCTCGCAGCGACCGTCGCGGCGGCAGCCCTTGTCGGCCCCGCCAAAGCCGACCAGCTTGACGATATCATCGCCAACAAAACGCTGCGTTGTGCAACCTTTGCCGACGTGCCACCGTTTGCTTCTCCTGACCCGCAGACGCGCGAAATGGTCGGTTTCGATGTCGATCTGTGCGGCGCGATCGCAAAGGAGCTGGGCGTAAAGGCTGAGATTAAACCGGTGTCGGTGGAAGCTCGCGTGCCGGAGGTAAAGCTTGGCCGTGTTGATATCACCGTGGCCAACCTCGCTTATACTCAAAGCCGCGCCGAGCAGATCCAGTTCAGCGACCCTTACTACCTTGCCAAGGAGATGCTGATCGTTCCAGCGGATGATCCCGGCAAGTCGAAAGCCGACTATGTCGGTCAGCGCATTGCCTCCACCAAGGGCTCAACGTCGGAAATGTCGATCAAGCTCAACAAATCCGAGCCTCTGACCTTCCAGGATACCGCTTCCGCCTACCTCGCCGCTCAACAGGGCAAAGCGCGTGGCATGGTTGCCAACACCATGACGACCACCAAGTTGGTCAACGAGTCCAAGACGCGCGGCAAGGAGATGCGCATGATCCCCGAGCCCATGCTCTTCCAGCCAATCGGAATTGGCATGGCGAAGGATCAGCCGGCGCTCACGGCCAAGATCAACGAGGTGCTGCGCAAGCTCGACGACAGTGGCGAGATCAACCAGATCTGGGACAAGTGGCTCGGGCCGAGCACCGAGTACAAAATGACCCGCACCGACAAGGTCGCGCCGCTCTCGGAATTGAAGTTCGATCCTATCCCCTGAGGGAAGGGGCTTCCTGTCCGCATCCCAGTGAAACGAACAGCGAGCGGCGGGCTCGGCGTCCGCCGCGACGATCATCCGTGGGAACAATCATGACGCATATCAAGAAAATGCCTATTCGCCCGAGTGCCGCCGAGATCGAAGCGCTCGCCAAGTTCTCGCCGGCCACGATCCACGAGGCGCAGGGTCGCCGCGGCGCGCTCTCTTCGCGCCTCAAGCCAGTCGATTACCGCATGAAGCTGTGCGGCCCGGCCTTTACCGTACGCTGCGCACCGCGGGACAACATCATGCTGCAGCTCGCCATCAACTATGCGCAGCCGGGGGACATCATCGTCGTTTCGGCCGGCGAATACGAGGAAGCCGGTTCTTTCGGCGACGTACTCGCCAATGCCTGCCTTGCCAAGGGTATCGGCGGGCTGGTGACCGACAGTGGCGTGCGCGACACGCTGCAGCTTCGCGAACTCGGATTTCCGGTCTTCTCGCTCAGCGTCTCAATCAAGGGCACGGTAAAGGAGACCCTGACCGCCACCAATGACCCGGTCGTCGTCGGGGGTGAGCTCATCCACCCCGGCGACATCATCGTCGGCGATGCCGACGGCTTGGTCGTCATCCGCCGAGACGAGGCCGCCGAGGTCGCACGTCTGTCACAGGCGCGCGAAGAGGCAGAAGCCGGATACATCGCGGCCTACAAGGCCGGCAAATCGGTGATCGAAGTCAGCAAGCTGGAGCCGATTCTAGAGGCGAAAGGCCTCATCGTCGAGGCATGACCTAAGATGATAAGCCTGATGGAAGTTCGTCTGGCAGCCTAGGTGGCTGCCAGACAAGACCAGTGACCCTCAGCGCCGAGCCTCTTGACTACGCCCTGGAGAACTTTTCGCACCTCTATCGCGGCACGCGTTGCCGGATGGTTGACCGGCATATCCAGAACAAGACGCCTGGTGAGGCCGGGGCGAGTTAGTGCGGCCGCAGATAAAGTCCCAATTTCCTGGTCCGAATGGACTGCACCGCGCCCAAGAACTGATAGTCCGAGGCCGGCGCGGATCGCTGCCTTCGTGCTTGCAACACCTTCTATCTCGCGCACGATATTGAGCGCCCGTCCGGAGATCAGGGCCTGCCGCTCAAGGAGAATGCGGATCCCATGGCGGCGTGTCGGCATGATCAGGGGTAGGTCGAGCACCTGTTCTACGGTCAACTCGGCGTCACGCGCAAATTGCCCGGAAGGACCCACCACATAAAGCGTTTCATCGAAAAGGGACACCGACGTCGCTTTGGCAACACTGTCCAAAGTGACCGCGAGATCGTGGACCCGGGTATCGATGGCTGTCCGAAGCGCCTGACTGTCGCCCTCACTAATCGTCAAGCGGATCTTCGGAAAACGCTGAGAGCATTCTTCGATCACCGGGATCGACAGCGTTGGACAGATTGAACTCAAGATGCCTAGCGAGACGTCGCCGGTCGGATATTTCGCCTGCTCTTTCGTCGCGGCTTCCGCCTGGTCAAGGGCACGAAGGATAGCATTGGCGTGCGAGAGCAGCGTCTGTCCCGCCTCGGTGGCGGTAACGCCTCGGGGGGTTCTGTTCAGAAGTTGCACGCCCAGCTGGTCTTCGAACCCACGCATGTGCAGGCTGAGCGCCGGTTGTGCCACACCGAGTTCGCTCGATGCGCGCGTGAACGATCCCAGCTCGGCAATCTTGACGAAGTAGCGCATCTTCAACAGGTCGAGTGTCAAGGCAAGCTCCGAAAAACTCTATACTGAATCGCTATATCAACTATCTTCAATATATATTTGTTTGAATTTTCCTTCAAATCTAAAACGACCTGGACAGCGCGAGGATGCGCTGCGGAGGAGGAAAAATGAAGCTGAAGCTATTTCTGGTTGCCGCTGCTTTTGCCGCTGCGGCTTCGCATATGACCACAGCATCCGCTGATCAACTCGACGACATCAAGGCCGCCGGCACATTGAACTGCGGTGTGCTGACGAACTCGCCGCCACTCGGCTTCCAGGATCCGAATACACGCGAGCCCGCCGGCTACGAGATTGATCTTTGCGGCATGTTCGCCGCCCATCTCGGCGTGAAGCCCAAGCTCACCCCGGTTTCGCCGCAGACCCGGATGGCGGAGCTGACCCAGGGCCGAGTCGACATCCTGGCGTCGCTCCTCAGCTATAGCAAGGAGCGTGCGGAGCAGGTCGATTTCAGCGGCGCCTATATCGCGGAAGATTTCAATTTCGTCGTTCTCGATGCTTCGGACATCAAGACCGTCGACGACCTCGCAGGCCAGCGCATCGGTCTCGTTAAAGGATCGGTTCTCATTCCGTTGACCGAAAAGCGGCTTCCCGACGCCCGCGTGCTGTCGTTCGAGACAAGCGCTGCGTCGTTCCTCGCTCTCCAGCAGGGCAAGGTCAAGGCGACGGTCTATCGCTACTCCGAGGGCAAGGCTGTCGAACGAAATGCGGGTGACGACATCAAGGCCTTGCGCTTCCTCGACGAACCACTCCTGTCGATGCCATCGGGGTTTGCCTTCCGCAAGGGCTCTCCCGAACTCGTAAAGGCGGCTGACGAATTTCTGGCAAGCATCGAGAAGAACGGTGAAGGGCAGAAGCTCTATGACAAGTGGCTTGGTAAGGACTCGGATCTGAAGGCAACGCGGAAATTCGAGTTCGGTAAACCACAACCGACCTGGTTCACGAACTGATCCTGACGAACGGCGCGGGCTTGCAATATCATGGGCTACCAGCTCGATTTTGGTAAAGTCCTGCAGGGTGAGTATCTTGAACTCATCCTGCAGGGCGTTCAGACCACGATGATACTTTTCGTGCTGTCGTGGATTTTCGGGCTGGTGCTCGCGATTGTCCTGACCGTCGTCCGGGCCATCGAGTTTCGGCCGACGCAATGGCTCGTCGCTGCTTTCGTCGAATATCACCGAAATGTTCCGGTATTGATCCAGTTGTTCGTCTGGTATTTCGGCTTTGCCGTCGTGCTGCCCGACGCCGTCAACGATTATCTGAACGAAATCGGAGCGGAGATCGGTTACGCGATCGTGGCGCTGGCGCTGAACAAGGCCGCCTATATGTCGGAAGATTTCCGCAGCGGAATCCGATCCATTCATCCGGCGCAGATGGAGGCCGCACGCTCTATCGGCCTGACCTACCTCGGCGCAATGCGCTGGGTCATCCTGCCGCAGGCCTGGCGTCTGGCGCTGCCAGCTCTTCTCGGTCAGACGCTTATTCTCTTCAAGGGCACCAGCCTTGCTGCGGGCATCGGCGTTGCGGAGCTGAGTTATCAGGCACGCTACATCGAGGAACAATCCTTCCGGATCTTCGAAGCGTACGGCATAGCGACGGCCATCTACATGCTGATCTCCTTCGCGATCATGTGGCTCTCCTCGGTTCTGTCCGATCGATTCCGGCTGAGGGTGAAATAATGTTCGAGATCATTCGCGAATACGGTCTCATGCTGTTCATCGGCGAATATCCGCATGGAAAGCTGGGCGGTCTTGCCTTGACGCTGATCATCTCGATCGCCAGCCTTGCCTTTACTTTTCCTTGCGCTGTACTGGTCGCGTTGGCGCGAACCGGCCAGTCTCGCGCTTCCAAGGCGATCGCCAGCGGGTTCGTGCACAGCGTGCGCGCCATTCCGCTTTTGATGCTGATCTTCTGGGCCTATTTCGCGCTTCCAATGGTCATCGGCTTCCCGATCGACGCTACCTACACCTTGATCCTGGCAATCGTCATCTATCAGGCCGCCTATCTCGGCGAGATCATCGCCGCCGGGATCGAAGGGTTGCCGAAGGGGCAGATGGAAGCCGCCAAGGCCTTAGGCCTCGGCTATATCCCGACAACCTTCCGCGTGATCCTGCCGCAGTCGCTGTTCAATGTCATTCCCGGTATCGTCAATCAGCTGACTACGATCATCAAAGAGTCTTCACTTGGTTCGATCATCGCCGTCTCCGAGCTTTCCTATGTGATGTTGCAGGTCAATTCGAATGAGGTGACGAAGCCGCTGCAGATCTTCGGGATTCTGGCGGCCACCTATTTCATCCTCTGCTTTGCCCTCAGTCAGGCAACGAGCTGGTTGGAACGGGGCATCGCAAGCAAGCGGACAGGGCGTGTGGTTGTGGAGGCCGTGGCGTGATCGAATTCCAAAACGTCTCGAAGTGGTTCGGGGCCGTCAGCGTACTCAAAGACATTTCCGCAGCGGTCGAGAAAGGAACGACCATCGTTCTATGCGGCCCCTCGGGTTCGGGAAAGTCGACGCTGGTGCGGACCGTCAACCGCCTGGAGCCAATCCAGCAAGGCACGATCAAGGTGGGCGGGAAGGACATCCATGCCAAATCGATGAACGTGAATTCACTCAGAACAGGCATCGGATTCGTCTTCCAGCAGTTCAATCTTTTTCCTCACCTGACAGTCGTCGACAATGTCATGCTGCCGTTGCGCCGGATCCACTGGCAATCTCGCAAGGAAGCATTGCCGACCGCGCTCCTGATGCTTGAGCGTGTCGGCCTCGCGGACAAGGTCAACTCGCTTCCGGCTGACATTTCCGGCGGGCAGGCGCAGCGGGTGGCTATTGCACGATCATTGATCCTGAAGCCTGAGGTCCTGATCCTCGATGAGCCGACCAGCGCTCTTGACCCTGAGATGGTGGGAGAGGTTCTGAGGCTGCTTCGCCAGCTATCGAGCGAAGGCATCACCATGATGTGCGTGACCCACGAAATGGGCTTCGCCCGCGAGGTGTCCGATCGCATCTGGTTTCTCAAGGGTGGCGAACTGAGGTTTGACGCCAAACCTGAACTCTTTTTCTCGAACGACACCCACCCGGATGTGCGGGGCTTCCTGTCCTCGCTCCATTGAACGCAGCAACTCAAAACAGTCGAAGGTCCCCCATGAGCCACATAAAGCAGGTTTTCCAACGGCCGACCGCCTCCGAGATTGCGGCGCTCGCGAAGTTCTCGCCGGCGACGATCCACGAGGCGCAGGGTCGCCGCGGCGCGCTCTCCTCGCGCCTCAAGCCCGTCGATTACCGCATGAAGCTGTGCGGCCCGGCCTTTACCGTACGCTGCGCACCGCGGGACAACATCATGCTGCAGCTCGCCATCAACTATGCGCAGCCGGGGGACATCATCGTCGTTTCGGCCGGCGAATACGAGGAAGCCGGTTCTTTCGGCGACGTACTCGCCAATGCCTGCCTTGCCAAGGGTATCGGCGGGCTGGTGACCGACAGTGGCGTGCGCGACACGCTGCAGCTTCGCGAACTCGGATTTCCGGTCTTCTCGCTCAGCGTCTGCATAAAGGGCACGGTAAAGGAGACCCTGACCGCCACCAATGACCCGGTCGTCGTCGGGGGTGAGCTCATCCACCCCGGCGACATCATCGTCGGCGATGCCGACGGCTTGGTCGTCATCCGCCGAGACGAGGCCGCCGAGGTCGCACGTCTGTCACAGGCGCGCGAAGAAGCAGAAGCCGGATACATCGCGGCCTACAAGGCCGGCAAATCGGTGATCGAAGTCAGCAAGCTGGAGTCCGTGCTGAGCGCAAAGGGTTTCGTTGTCGAGGGATGACCAGAGGACATATCATGAGCAAGATCGAACTATTACAGGTTGGCCCGTACCCGACGTGGGATGAGGAACGGCTGAACGCGTCTTTCAAGATGCACCGCTATTTCGAGGCGGAGGATAAGGCGGTGTTCCTTGCCGAATACGGCTCAGACATCCGTGGGATCGCCACGCGCGGCGAGCTTGGCGCGAACCGGGCGATGATCGACGTGCTGCCGAAGCTGGAAATCATCTCCGTCTACGGCGTTGGCTTCGATGCGGTGGACTTAGCTGCCGCCCGCGAGCGCGGCATCCGCGTCACCAACACGCCAGATGTCCTGACCAAGGACGTCGCCGATCTGGGCGTCGCGATGATGCTGGCGCAGGCGCGCGGCGTCGGCGGCGGGGAAAGCTGGGTGAGGAGCGGCGACTGGGCGAAGAAGGGACTATATCCGCTGAAGGCCCGTGTACACGGCAAGCGCGCTGGCATCCTGGGGCTCGGCCGTATCGGCTATGAAGTGGCCAAGCGCCCCGCGGGCTTCGATATGGAGATTGCCTATAGCGATACCGGCCCGAAGGAATATGCCAAGGACTGGGCTTACATCGCCGATCCGGTGGAACTGGCCGCCCGCTCCGACTTTCTCTTCGTCACACTCGCCGCCTCGGCCGAGACGCGCCACATCGTCGGCAGAAAGGTCATCGAGGCGCTCGGACCCGACGGCATGCTGATCAACATCTCCCGCGCCTCCAACATCGATGAGGTTGCGCTTCTCGATGCCTTGGAAACAAAGGCGCTCGGATCCGCCGCGCTCGACGTTTTCGAGGGCGAGCCGAACCTCAATCCGCGCTTCCTTGCGCTCGACAACGTGCTTCTCCAGCCGCACATGGCCTCCGGTACGGTCGAGACCCGCAAGGCGATGGGCGCGCTGGTCTTCGACAACCTGTCGGCGCATTTCGACGGCCGGCCGCTGCCGACCCCGGTTCTGTGAGGTTTAGATGAAAGCGATCGTCATCCATGCGGCCAAGGACCTGCGCATCGAGGAACGGGAGCCAGAGAGACCCGGCCCTGGCGAGGTGGAGATCCGCCTTGCCGCTGGCGGCATCTGCGGCTCGGACCTGCACTATTACAACCACGGCGGCTTCGGCACGGTGCGCCTCAAGGAGCCGATGGTCCTCGGTCATGAGGTCGCCGGTCACGTTGCGGCGCTCGGCGAGGGCGTATCGGACCTTGCCATCGGCGATCTCGTGGCGATCTCACCATCGCGTCCCTGCGGGGCCTGCGAATACTGCCTGAAGGGCTTGCCGAACCATTGCTTCAACATGCGCTTTTATGGTTCGGCCATGCCATTCCCGCACATCCAGGGCGCCTTCCGCGAGCGCCTTGTCGCGACAGCCGGTCAGTGTGTGAAGGCGGACGGCCTTTCGGCCGGCGAGGCGGCGATGGCCGAACCGCTCTCCGTGACGCTGCACGCCACGCGCCGCGCCGGCGAGATGCTCGGCAAGCGCGTCCTTATCACCGGCTGCGGCCCGATTGGCACGCTGTCGATCCTCGCCGCCCGCCGCGCGGGCGCGGCCGAAATCGTCGCGGCGGACCTTTCCGAGCGGGCGCTCGGTTTCGCCCGGGCAGTCGGCGCGGACCGCACGGTCAACCTGTCGGAAGACCGGGACGGGCTCGTTCCGTTCGGCGCCAACAAGGGGCATTTCGACGTCCTCTACGAATGCTCGGGCGCACAGCCCGCGCTTGTTTCCGGGATCCAGGCGCTGCGGCCGCGCGGCGTCATTGTCCAGCTCGGCCTCGGCGGCGAAATGAGCCTGCCGATGATGGCGATCACCGCCAAGGAGATCGACCTGCGCGGCTCCTTCCGCTTCCACGAGGAATTCGCGATCGCGGTGAAGCTGATGCAGGGTGGTCTCATCGATGTCAAGCCGCTGATCACTCATACCTTGCCGCTCGCCGATGCTCTTGATGCCTTCGAGATCGCCTCGGACAAGGGCCAGTCGATGAAGACGCAGATCGCATTTTCCTAAGGAGAAGCCATGAGCACCCAACTCTTCGACCTGACGGGCAGGCGCGCCCTCGTCACCGGCTCCTCGCAGGGCATCGGCTATGCGCTCGCCAAGGGTCTTGCCACGGCCGGTGCTGACATCATCCTCAACGGACGCGACGAGGCCAAGCTGACGGCGGTGGCGGAGAGCCTCAGCGCAAGACACACGCTCGCCTTCGACGCCACCGACCACGCGGCGGTGCGCAAGGCCGTCGATACCTTCGAGGCGGAGGTCGGCGCGATCGATATCCTCGTCAACAATGCCGGCATGCAGCACCGCACGCCGCTCGAGGATTTCCCCGCCGACGCTTTCGAGCGCATCCTGAAGACGAACATCTCAACGGTCTTCAATGTCGGCCAGGCCGTCGCCCGCCACATGATCAACCGCGGCGCGGGCAAGATCATCAACATCGCCAGTGTCCAGACAGCGCTCGCCCGACCGGGCATCGCCCCCTACACCGCCACCAAGGGCGCGGTCGGCAATCTCACTAAGGGCATGGCAACGGATTGGGCGAGGTACGGTCTGCAATGCAACGCCATTGCACCCGGCTATTTTGATACGCCGCTGAATGCCGCGCTCGTCGCTGATCCGGCCTTCTCCGACTGGTTGGAAAAGCGCACGCCCGCCGGCCGCTGGGGCAAGGTCGAAGAGCTGGTCGGCGCCTGCATCTTTCTCTCCTCCGACGCTTCCTCCTTCGTGAACGGACACGTGCTCTATGTCGATGGCGGCATCACAGCCTCGCTCTAAGGCGGGCTTTCTCCCTCCGCCGCGCCGCATCGTCCTGATGGGTGTCGCCGGCTGCGGGAAATCTGCGGTGGGCTATGCGCTCGCCGCCCGCATCGGTGCGTCCTATCTCGACGGCGACGACCTGCACCCGCCGGCCAACATCGCCAAGATGAGCCGTGCCGAGCCGCTGACGGACGAGGACCGCTGGCCCTGGCTCGCGCTTGTCGCCCAAAAGCTCGCGGCTGCGGACGGGGTCCTCATCGTCGGCTGCTCGGCCCTCTAACGTCGTTACCGCGACCATATTCGCGCCGAGGCAGCCAGCTCCGTCACCTTCGTCCATCTCTCCGGCACCAAGGACCTGATCGCCGCGCGCATGGGCGCCCGCGCGGGGCACTTCATGCCGGCGAGCCTCATCGACAGCCAGTTCGCTGCGCTGGAATCACCTGCCTCCGACGAGCACGCGATCGCCGTCTGCATCGACCGTGCGTTAGAGAGGATTGTTGATGAAATTGTTGAGCATTACATGGCGGATAAGCCGGGTCAGCGGTTCTGATCCATTCAAGGCGAGGGACTGTTCGGTGGCGGTATTCGGAGTCGAGTATTGATCGCCTCGCACACTCGCAGGGAGCCACGCCTCAAGCTGACCTACCCATCATTGGTTTGTAGGACCTTCCGAAGGTTTTGGAGTGCGGCCTCGTGCTTAGCCTCCGGCATCCGCTCCAGGTTCTGCATCTTCCAGCGAACAGCCGGCAACTTATCTGCTCCGTCGACGCCGAGCAGTGACCAGTCAGGGTTTCGAGACTTGAAGGATATCAGGAACCGTTTTTGATCGTCGGTCACCGCCTTGTTGATCTCCACGATCAAGCGCTCGCGTACGTCCAAAAGCGCGTCAAGACTGATTTCTTCCTGAGCCATTTGCAGAAACTCACCTTCGTAGAGGCCGGAAATGTCCTTGCGCACCGGGCGCGCCAGCTCGCCCATCGTTCGGTTGTGGCTAATCAGGTATACGATAAACGTCTTGATGAGATCGGGCGTCAGCCCCTCGTTTTCCATATGGAGCTTCACGTCGAAAAGATCGCGAGGGTGCTGGCGGTCGAGGGCGGCGCAGATTTTGCCGGCATAAAGGTCGGGGAGCGAGAGCAACGGCATCTCGACGTAGCCGAACCTTTCTTCGACGCCGGGCGACAATTCCCGCAATTGCAGAACATTTTCCACTTCGATTTGACGCCAGGTGGAATGACAGCCATCGAGCAGCAGGGCTTCGCTTGAAGCTCGATCTTGATGCGATCGCCTCCTTGCGAGACGAAGAAGCCAATGGACGACCGCGAGACAGCACTGACTAACATTGCGGCCGCACTCGGCCGCATCGCAGATTCAATCCAGAAGGCAATGCCTAGCTCCGAGATCATCCGGTCGTTCGAAGATCGCGCCGATGCGCTCAGACTGAGTAGACGAGATCGATGTCGACCGAGAGGCGCGGGAGATCCCGGATAAAGAGATTGATGGCGGTGCCACCCATCAGGGCGAAGCACGGTTCTTGCGCAACAAGAGGCAGAATGCGCGTCAGGAGCCTGACTTGTCGGTAGTAGGTGCTGGCGGTGTCCACATATCCTCCGGAACGGTTATCATGTACTTCTTGTCAAGTTTGCCGCCCTTGGCCAGCATCCTGTTTCCGCGACCAAGTCCGAGCCCATCGAGGGTGTCAGGCTGAGGCAGTTTCTTGAGCCAAGGGTAGGAGTGACGCTCTGCCATCCAATAGAAGAGTCGCCGCACTTTGACATGGGTGCATTTGCGCAAGAGCCGCTCCATGACGCGAGGCGAAAGCGTTGTCATGCCTTGCAGAAGCTGCTCGGCGTGTTCGAAGGATATAGTCTCCGGTCGTCCTGGAGAACTTCGAGGTATGCCCGTTCGGGTGACGACATGGTAAATGGCCACGCGCTTTTTCGCTGCCCGCGTGTCTCCGGCCTGAAGAGTGTCCGCTCCTGCGAATCGTATTCGAAATTGGAAAGACCGGCCGCTCCCAGATTTGGGAGAGGAAGGTGGCGGACGAATTCTATATCAGGCAGAGCTGCGGCAAGCCATTTCGGAATGGCGTCCTTGCCGTAAAGATGGATTTGGCGCTTACTTGATATCGGGAGATAATGAAGTGAGGCGACCACACTCTCCCAGCTCATCCGCGTGCCTGGCCGCAGATAAACGGCATGAGCTATGGACACAAGCTGGCGGCTCTTTAGCAGATTGTCTACGGCGTGCCGATCCATTGTTGGTTCTTGGCGTATGAGCCATGACCTGGTCACCGGCATCGCCTCGGGGAGCAGATCCAAAAGAAGCAACCCTCGTTCAGCGTCAAGAGGCATGGTTTTCGATCTGAGGCGTTTGCGGCGACTATCGCCGCAAACTGTTCTCACGGTAAATATCATAGTCAATGCAGTTTATAAAACTGTCGACATGCGGCGACCATCGCCGCAAACAACTAAATTCATGTCACTTAGCAATCAAACGTGAGAATGCGGCTGTTTCAGCCGGTTTGCAGTTAATTTGAGAATCCGAGCGACCGGATTCTCAAATTAACTGCAACTGCGAAGACGCCATTGATCGGCACGTATGGGTCATGATCTCACTGATGGCGCTGCTGAAACGCGCTTGATTCTCACCCATCATTTGCCCGCGCAACATTTCGAGCATCTCGGGTCCGGCCCGCTCGACGATGGCCACTCCGGCCAGCAGAGCTCGTCGCAGATGCAGCGGCAGGAGGGGATTTGCCGGTGTCGGCAGGCTTCTCCGTTCGACGACTTCATCGAGATCTAGAATGATTGCGCCGAGCACCCTGAATCGCCACGGTTCGTATCCTCGGGGGATGGGTCTCGGCACGCGACGCATTAGCAGAAGGCGCGCGAGTTCGGTCGGCGCGCTCGGCCTCGTCGTCGAGGAGCCGTTCTCCGATAAGCGCAGTCCCAAGGTAGCGGCCGAAAGGAGACGGGCGGCCATGCCTGCCTGGGTGCCGGAGCAGGCCACCACACAACGGGCAGTTCATGCGCCAGCCGAGAAGCTGGCTTCCAGCCAATGCTGACCTCGCACACATGGCCTGGAGCTTGGAGAACGGCCCACTGGCGGAACATGTCGATTTAAACGCTGTGCGTGAGATCAATCCGGAAATCCTCTCTTTCCGCTCCTGGCTTGGTACGAGCGGACGCAGAGCCCTCGAAGAAGCCTTGGGTGCGAGTGCCACCTGACCGTTAGGTTTCTTGGGGATCCCCGTCGCCGTTTCGCATAGATAACGGCCACAAGAGCTGTCGCAAGTTCGACAACTATCTACTTTCGGAAGCCAACAGCCGACTGTCGGTTTCCACCCCCTAGCTGGACATTCACCGCATAAGCCGACGGCAGCTTTCAGGAGAACCCGCAGTGCGTCGGATCGGCCGTACGGGGCCGCGAAGCGGCGAATTAACCCTGAGGAGACCAAGGTCTCCTCAGGGTCGAAGGGAGCCGTTCTTCAAGAGCCCCATACACGGCTTGTTGCGAGGATGTTCACGTTCTAGGCTAAATGATCGCGTAATGTATCTACTGGATACATGCCTTGCCACGATCCGCTGAACGGAAGTGTGGATCGAAACCAACCCATTTAGGCGACTTGCTGGTCTGCTTAGTCGCGAGGTACTCTTAGGCTCTGGGTTCGCGCGCCGGAAAGGAGATGCTTGATGGGCCATGCCAGCTCCGCAAAGGTCACGATCATCGCACCTGCCGGGCAAGTGGAAGAAATGCTTCGTCAGGTACTGACCCCGGCTGAGCGCGAAGCGGTCAAGCTTGAAGCATTCACGGAGCCGGTTGATCCACTCAGTGCAGAGCGCCACGGCGAATACGAAGTGGCGCGTGTCGTCCTTGAGTACTTGGCAGCCGCAGCCGCGAGTGGCGTCACCTACGATGTTATGAAGAAAATTGCGGCGGCTGCCATTGCGAAGTTCGGACCCAAGAACGTGAAATAGGTTATGGCACGTCTGGACGAATTCTTGCCCGAGCGTATCGGCTCTTCGGGGGATCGGGCTTCCTTTTGGCCGGAAACGCTTTTTGTCGAGAGCGAAGTTCCGGTGGCGTTGAACACTCACTGGGACGAGACGCCTGAGGGACTTCTTTCCGCATCCGGGCTTTTCCATGAAAACATTCATTGGTCCCAATGTAATGCAAGCACCTTGGGTGTCTTCACGTTTCTTCTCCGGCATCGGCGCGCCGAGTTAATTGAGTGCTATTTGCGCGAGTTGAATTTGCGTGAACGTAGAACGGTTTTGCGTCGTTGGGAAAAAGGGGCGCCGTTATGGCGCTTCGACGGGGGCGCCCTGCACATCGATGGCGTTCCTTCGGATCGGATGCGCGTCTCGGCCCATTGGAACGCCCTTCTCGTTTGCGATCTAGTGTTTCGCAGGGGACTTCCGGAAATGGCGGCAAAGTTCTGCCTGCATGAACTACTGAGGGTGGCATACCTTCATGCTGACGGCGCATACGAAGTTGAACACATCACTCGCAGTCCTGATCCGTACTTTTCTGCTGAAGTTCCATCGGAGGCTGATGCACACCCGTCTGAAATATTTTCTATATTCGGGAAGCTATCGTGTCGAGCGTTGGAAGAATGTTCGGCGGTTCTCAATCAGCGGGAGTTTTACGGAAACGGACACCACACTTGGGGGAATGGCGATATTGGAACGGAAATGGCCGCACGCCTTGAGGACGCTCATAGACTGAGGTGGGAGATGCACCAAAAGGACCCTGGGAGACTCTATGTGGCATGCGTGAACTACTTCACGGAAGTTAACAAGGATCTCGACATCAACGACGACGGTGTGCTCGGAGTTTTGTTCGCGATCGTAGATATTTCGCTGAATCCACCTTTGCCTCCGTTCTGTAATCTCTCCCCGCGATTCCCGAAGGATGGTACGAACGAACTCAGAATGGGTGATCTCATACAACTTCACCCTGTCTTCCGTTTTATTGCTCTGGTCGATGCGCTCTCGACAGTGGGTTTACCGAAGGGCGGGAACATCGTTTTACAGGAGCCCAAAGCGTACAACGACTACGCAGCGCGCCTCTGCAAGGCGGCGAACCTGATGGATCCTAGAAAATATCTGTTTTCCAACCCGATACATGAGAGAGGGAGCCCAATTTGGAGAACAATAGACGACTCTCCGCTAACCCATGTCAAAAACCATGTACTGTCACATCACTGCAGGTCAACGCGGATCAGAAGGCGACAACCCTCGGCATTTGCTTCGCCGGCGCACAATCTCCTATATCTCCCACATTTTGCTGAGAGGCTGGAAAAGAATAGTCTCACAAGCGTCCTGGTCGCTCCCATGCAACTGATCGAGGGAACGGGTTATTTTAGCGGTATTACAGACAACGAGTATTTCAACGTTCTCGAATCTGTCAGCTACTCCGAAGCGCTCTCGTCTTTTCTGCGAAGTCCGGGGTCGTTTGCATCTGATGGACTGCCACGAGACGACGTTCATCGACGTTGGGTCGAAAGATCGCAGAAGATGCTGCTGGACCGACTTATGGGGTAGAACCTGCACGTATTATGATGGGTGCGCCGCATTGGGCGGGGCCAGTGGTTCGAATCTGCTCAAGGCGAGAGCATCCGCTTTTTCGCTCGACGAGGATGAAAAAAGGCCCGTCACTGAGGACGGGCCAATCCGCTCACGGGAGTTAGTGAGCGGAGGGGAACTGTGCGTTGGTGTTAGTTATGCGCTACCGCCACCTCTGGAGGGGACCGCTTGTTGACTGCCGCCAAGGCGAGGCCGCCCAGGATGAGCGCAACACCCGTCGCGAAAATCAGCCCAAGCTGGTCGCCAAACAGAACAGAAGCAGCTGCAACTCCAAAAACCGGCTGTAGATATTGTACGCTCGCCGCAACGCGGGCCGGAACCGCTCGCAGTATGAATAGCCACAACAGCAGGCCCGCGACGGACACCATGGAGCCGAGGTAAATAATCGCCCAGATCGCCTGTGTCGTGATCTGAACGGGTGCGTGCGCCATCTCCCATCCGGCGAGGGGAAGGATTGCGACCAGGCCAGCCAGGGAATTCCATGTCGTGACTGCGAGCAGGCCGAATTTTACGGTCAGCTCGGCACTCCAGATGAAGTAGAATGCGATGGCAACGGCCGAGACCAGCATCCAGGCCACACCTGCGACCGTGGTCTCGGACAGGTCGTCGACGCCAGGCCCGCTCCCGACCGCGACCAGCGCAATTCCCACAAATGCCGCGAACAGGCCAACCCAATGCCGACTTGCGACATGCTGTTTGAGGCGTATGGCCGCGAAGATGACGATAAAGATCGGAATCGTTGCGGAAATGATCGTACCGACAGAGGCCGATGTGCCCTGGACGCCGAACGATTGCGCCACGTTTCCGAAAGTGATGCCCATGACCCCAAGCGCGATGATGCTCGGCAACGCTTGCCACGGCAACCGGAGCTGGCGAGCTGACAGGACGAGCAGCAACGGCACCGCCACCAGGAAGCGCATCGCGGTTAAGGTCAAAGGAGGAACCGTCTCAAGGCCAAGCTTTGTGATCGGAATGGAAAGGCCCCACATGATGGCGAGCAACAGCATTGCGCCGAAACTACCCATGGAGATCGCACGCGCAGGTATCTCGATGGAGGAAAGGGCAGTGGAGTTCGTGGCGTTCTCGGTCATGGGCTGAGGCCGATTCGAATTGGCAGCGACGTGCATCTGTGTCATGTCTACTGCCGAGCAAATACTGCTGACAAACCATTTGTCCTCACAGGATGCGTGAACACTGATCACGCATAAGCACCAGATGCCGGACCAACTTCCTCCGCTGCAGACTCTCCGTGCCTTCGAGGCTACCGGCAGAAGAATGAGCATGACTTTGGCGGCAGAGGAGCTGCATCTGACCCATGGTGCGGTGAGCCGTCAGATCAAGGCGCTAGAGAATCATCTGGGCGTTCCCCTTTTCCGTCGCATGACGCGACGGATCGAGCTGACCGACGCGGGTATCTCCTTTTTCGGGGCTGTCACCCGTCTCCTGTCGGAGCTTGCACGCGAGGCTGAAGATGTTCGCCGGAGAAACGACACCACTCGCCTGGTCGTCAGTTCTGGCGTTTCCTTCGCGAGTAAATGGCTGACGCCACGCCTGCATAGGCTGATGGCGCGATATCCGGATTATGACGTCCACCTCGAAGTGACCGATGCCCAGGTGGACTTCTCCACAGGCCATGTCGATGTCGCCCTACGATATGGAACCGGCAACTATCTCGTCGCCACCGCCGAGCGCATCATGAACGAGACGGTGTCTCCAGTCTGCGCGCCGGATTATCTTTCTCACATTGGCGGGCTTCGATCGCCTAGTGATCTGGTCAGGTGCCAGCTTATTCACGAGATCGGCATGACGACGACCTGGGAGCGGTGGTTCGCGATGGTGGACCTGCCATATCCCAAAATGCGCGGTCCCGGGTTTAGTCATGGCAGCATGTCGATCGAGGCGGCGATCAGGGGTGAAGGCGTCGCCTTGGGCCGCAGCGTGCTGGTTGCAGAAGACCTTGCCCAAGGTCGACTTGTCGCACTGTTCCCACATGCCAAGCTGGAGGTCGAATGGGGATACGACCTTGTCTATCGGATCGGCAATCAGGATCACCCAAAGGTTAGAGCATTCAGAAACTGGATGGCGGACGAGGTACGGGAGTTCACGGGCGCCAATGTCACGGAGTAGCAATCGCCGTTGCGCACCGGAACAAGGATTTGCTCACCTCTGATTTTCCATCATCAAAGTCCGAGAGTGAGTTGGTAGCGCGGAACATGGGTGCCCGCGGTGGCGAGCGATGAAATGGTCACCCCAAGCAACCGGACAGCAGGGCGTTTGAACGGATGGACGGCAGCAAGAAGTTGCGATGATGCGTCCAAGATTTCAGCCGTGTTGGCAAACGGCAATGACACAGTTCGGCTGCGCGTCGCCTGGGTGAAGTCCGAGTATTTGATTTTCACGGTAACCGTCTTGCCGCCGATGCTTTGCGCCTCGCAGTAGCTCCAGACCCTTTCAGCAAGGGGTTTGATCAAGGCCACCAAGTACTCGTCTTCGACGATCAGGATTTTTGGGCCGCAAGAACTTAAGTTCCATCAGCATTCCGCACCATCTGGTGGGATATCCGGAAGCTCGATCTGGATCGTGCAGACTACTCCGGTTGGCTGAAATTCGCGATGAACCGTGGCCCCGGGCAAACTCTTCTCGATCAACACGCCGCCGAAGCCTTGCGTCATCGGCGGGTCGACGTGCGGGCCACCTTGCTCCACCCAAATAACGGTGAGATGGCGTTCGTTGTTTCCAAGTTGCCAGCTGAGCCTGACCTGCCCGTTTTCGGTAGAAAAGGCCCCGTATTTAGCGGCATTCGTGGCGAGTTCGTGGAGAACGAGGCCGAACGGCGTGGCGAGATCCGGCGGTAGCGTTACCGGCTCGCCCTCGATCTGCAATCGGCGCTGATCGTTGCTGACGTAGGCCTCGAGCTGGCGGAGCGCGAGGTCGCCGAGTTCGGCCCCACGCCATTCCGAATCAAGGAGCAACTTGTGGGAATTCGCAAGCGCGGTGAGACGTCCTTCGAAGCGCTGAACGAAATCCTCGCTTGACTCAGTGGTACGCAACGTCTGCCGCACAAGAGATTGCACGACTGCCAGTGTGTTCTTTACCCGATGGCTGAGCTCGTTCTGCAGCAACTGCCTGCGCCGTTCCCAGCGCTTGCGATCGGTCACATCGCGGGTGCTTTCAAGAACCAAACGGCGGTCGCCCAACGGTAGGAGTTCGATCTGGCTCTCCACCGTCAACACGTCCCCACCTTTGGTGGTGTGAAGCAGCTCGCCGCTCCAGTGGCCCCTTTCGATAAGCGTCTGCCGAAGATTTTCAAAGGAGGAGCCTGGAACCGCGGTTTTGAGCAGTTGCTCCTTTT
The DNA here is from genome assembly GCF_042436655.1 of Sinorhizobium sp. P24N7. NCBI lineage: Bacteria > Pseudomonadati > Pseudomonadota > Alphaproteobacteria > Hyphomicrobiales > Rhizobiaceae > Sinorhizobium > Sinorhizobium sp. P24N7. The sequence goes on from NZ_JBHMIW010000003.1 coordinate 488,022, forward strand.
GTTTCCCGGTGGCTTCCTCACGGGAATAGCCGTAGAGCTCCTCACTGCCACGATTCCACTGTTTTATGCCGTCATCGAAGTCCCACACGAAGATCGGCGAGCGTGAGAGCTCGACAAGGCGCATCTCCTGCTCGAGCCGCTGTTTGCTGTCCCGTGCAGTTTCTTCGGCCTTGCGACGCTCCGTGATGTCGACGAATGTCGCCACGACGCCGTCGATTTTGTCGTCAATCGTGCGGTAGGGACGCATCCGAACAAGATACCAACCGTCCTTGCGGCTCTTTACCTCGCGTTCGATCGGGGTGAGGTTTTCCAATACGGATTGTGCGTCTTCAGCCAGATCGGCATATTCGAGATGATGCGTAAAGTCGGTAATTGGCCGTCCTTCATCATTCAAGGTCACGTTGAATATGTCGGTCAAACGGGGGGTAAAGCGTTTGATGCGGAGCATAGGGTTCAGGAACAACGTCGCGATGTCGGTTGCCGCCATTAGATTCTGCAGATCACTGTGTGCGCGCGAAACACTTTCCAGCTTAAGCTTGAGCTCGTTATTGACTGTCTGCAGCTCTTCGTTGATCGACTGGAGCTCCTCCTTGCTCGTCTCGAGTTCTTCCGCCGTCGAACGATATTCCTCATTCATTGACTGCAGTTCTTCGTTCGCGGCACGCAGTTCCTCGTTGGCCGCTTCCGATTCTTCCCTCGTCGCCCGGAGCCGGTTCTGTGCGAGTTGCAGCTCCTCCTGCAGTTGCCGTACCCCTTGACCGGGCGGAAGGCGCCCATCGGTCGGTTCGTTAGAGGCATCTTCGGATGGATCGATCACATCGCCCTCGATGAAAAATACAAGGGCATGGCGCGTCGGGTCGCTTCCTTGGAGAACAGGCTTTACCTGGAGGTAGACGCGATGAGGTTGTCCGTCGAGGTGAGTTAAGATCGGCATGCTCAGAGTGGCTTCGTTCCGCTCCAGCGCGCGGTGTAGCGCCGCCCGAAGGTCGAAGCGGAATTCCTCACGCACGAGGTCCGCTGCTTCGGTGCTGACCGGACCGCCTGAGGGCTGCAGGAAGCGTCCGGCACTTTCGGAAAGATGAATAGCGCGATGACTTTCATCCACGAGCAAGCTCGGCGGCGCAATCTTCTCGAGCATCTGCCGATGCAAAGCGGCCTCGTTGACGCTGCCGGTCGCCGATAGCGGGCGCGAGACGATGGGTGCCCTTTCCACCCGATGGTGGGGGCCGAGCAGCACCGGCAGTGCCGATCTCTGGTCGCCGGTGCCTGCCGCGGACCTGTAGATGCGCGCCTCGCGATCGACCGTGCGGAAGAGACCCGCGGGATGGTCGGCACTTTCCGATGACCCGAGAAAAAGGAAGCCGCCCGGTTTGAGTGCATAGTGGAAGGTATTGCATGCCTGTTGCTGAAGTGGCCGATCAAGATAGATTAAGAGGTTGCGGCAGGAAATCATGTCGAGATGGGAGAAGGGCGGGTCTCTGAGAAGGCTATGGCTGGCGAAAAGAACGACATCGCGCAGCTCTCGTCGGACCCGATAGTGATCACCTTCCCGTTGAAAGAACCGCCGCAATCTTTCCTCGTTCACATCGGCCTCGATCGTCGCCGGGAAGCGTCCCTCGCGCGCAACCGCAAGAGCGCCTGCATCAAGGTCCGAACCGAAGACCTGGATTTCCGGCGCGAGATCGCGACGCGCCGCTTCCTCGAGCAGAAGGATGCCGATCGTGTAGGTTTCCTCTCCGGTGGCGCATCCGGGCACCCAGACTCGGATGCTGTCGCCGGCTTCCTTCCCTTCGAACAATTGCGGGATGACCTTGTTGGCGAGCGACTGGAACGCTCCCGGGTCGCGAAAGAACGTCGTAACAGATATCAGAAAGTCACTGAACAGTGTTTGGGCCTCTTCGGGATTCTCGCGCAGATAGGCGTGGTAGTCGGCAAGCGTCTCCTTTCTGGTGACCTGCGCCCGGCGGCCGATGCGGCGCAAAATAGTCGCCCGCTTGTACTGCGAAAAATCATGTCCCGTCCTGACGCGCACATGCGCGAGAATCCGCCCGAGGAGATCTTCGTCGCCGGCGCCGACATGGCCGGGTGGAAGATGGTCGCGGCCGGCGAGCAGTTCGGTTAGCCGCTCCGCAATTTCGCGGATTGGAAGGACAAAATCTGCGGCCTCGGTGGCAATGGCGTTGCGGGGCATTGATGCATATTCCGCCTCGCCAGGATCCTGCACGAGCACGATGCCGCCGGCCTCCTTGATGGCTTTGACTCCAATCGTCCCATCTGCTCCGGCACCCGTTAGGATGATTGCAAATCCGGCTCCGTGCTGCTCGGCAAGCGACCGAAAAAACACGTCGATCGGGGCTCGGGCCGAACGCGTCTCTTCGAACGGGAGCGCGGCGATCGAGCCGTCCGCGATCTTCAATCGCCGATTTGGCGCAATGACATAAACGTGGTTGCCCTCGAGTCTCGCCTGGTCCTCTACCTGCGTAACGGGCATCTGCGTGCGTGATGCCAGAATATTGGCGAGCTCGCTCCTCGCTCCCGGATCAAGATGAATGATGACGACGAAGGCGGCGCCGGTATCGGTGGACATGTGGTCGAAGAAGGTCTGGAGTGCCTGAACGCCCCCGGCAGAAGCTCCGATTCCGACGATCGGTGGATCCAGTTCCTGATCCATGTTTACCTCCCGGCGACCTCTCCCAACGGGACCATGGTCTCTGTCCGACATACTTTCGTCCGTGAAGCTTAAAAGCCCCTGAGCCGGATCCGTCGGCATTCTACACCGAACGACGCTCCCGGCGCGATCTTCTTATAGCAGCGGATGAGCTGCCCCCAATAGGGGTTGGGAAAATCCTCCCCTGCGCCCAGGGAGCCGCAATTAAGTATTGCACCGAACCTATCCCGTCGTGGCACGTTGTAGGGGAAATGGAGCATGCCATGGGCCGCCGCAACGTCATCGCAATCGGGGGATCGTTGGGAGCGGTCGGCGCGATTAAGCAGCTGCTTCGCGAGTTTCCTCCTGAATTCGCCGCCACCGTCTTCATCGTCGTTCATGTCGGTGCGCGCGGAAACAATCTGCTCGCTGATATTTTCAGCGACCATTCGCCGATTCCGGTCACAACAGCGGCCGATGGCGAGCAGATCGAGTGCGGGCGTGTCTATATTGCCCCGGCGGATCACCACCTGCTTGTCATCGATGACGTCATTCGGCTTGGCCGTGGGCCGCGCGAGAACCTCGCTCGACCAGCAGTCGACCCGCTCTTTCGATCCGTCGGAGTGAGCTACGGCCCACGAGCCATAGGCCTCGTCCTTACCGGCATGTTGAACGACGGAGCGGCGGGTCTTGCCGACCTGAAGCGATGCGGAGGCGTGACGGTCGTCCAAAATCCAACGGATGCTGCGGCGCCGGAAATGCCTTTGGGCGCCCTTGCGGCAACAGACGTCGACTATAGAGCGCCGCTTGCGGACCTGCCGCATTTACTCGTCCAGCTTACGCGCGAGGACGCTGGGTCGGCGGTTTCCATCCCGCGCGACGTGGGCTTCGAGGTCGAAATCGCCCTCGGCCGCCCGGTCGACGCGGCATCGATTGCGAGTATCGCTGTCGCGGCTCCGCTGTCATGTCCGGCCTGCGGCGGCGTTCTTTCCCAGATCAAGAGCTGGCCACCCCTCCGGTTCCGCTGCCAGGTCGGTCATGCCTATACCTCCGACACGCTGGCGGCCGAAAGTGAGGGATCCGTGGACGAGGCGATGCGGGTGGCGCTCCGGATCATCGAGGAGAGGGTGACGCTCAGCGAAAAAATGGCCGACGATGCGCGGCGCAGCGGTCGCGAGGCCGCAGCGGCCGCAAACAGTCGGCGGGCAGAAGAGAGCCGAGGTCATGCCGAAACATTGCGTCGCGCTATGCTTGGCAAAGCAGAGAGTGTAACTGCCGACGAGCTTGAGGACATTGAATAATTCAACAGGCGTCTGGGTACAGCGTTGCGAGCCTTGCCTGCCGATTCTCTCGATTGTACCGTTTTGGAAAGAATTGGCTCTCTGGGCCATGCGAGCAGGAATCCTTTGAGGAAGGGAACCATTTCGCGGACTCGCCGGTCGACATCGAGGCGAGGGCATTCCAGTTTACGCCGTTCGGCAGTTTTACAACACGAAATACACGACGGCGCTTAGACAAAGGCCGGCCAATGTTGCCCTCGCGCCTTTCCGACTACGCGGCAGATCGATTGGGAATACAGTAAGCGGGTAGGCCATCCCACGTAGCGCGGCATCGAAAGATCGCTCATTTTCGGCATAATCATGCGGAGAAACCTATGAGCGACAGTGTGAATCAGGCTCGTGCCTTTGAGGTTCTGACGGCGACACCAATACGGACGAGGCGCAAGCCACGAGATTGGCCGGATGCTGAGAAGGCTCGGCTGATTGCGGAGACAATGCTGCCGGGGGCGAATGTATCAGCGATCGCCCGCGCCGAGGGGCTAGATCCCTCGCAGCTTTACGGCTGGCGTCGCAAGGCATGATCGTGTCTCAGGAAGTGGTGTAGCTTCCGGCAAGCGGCCGTGCTTTCCGGCGCAGGCCGGAGGGGATATCAGCGTGCGACTGCAGGCAGGCTGATTTGCGGATCATCGCTCATTGATGCCATTGT